>DASUFK010000133.1:0-14222 GCA_036274615.1 Gammaproteobacteria bacterium
CTGTCCGGCGCGCCGCAAAAGAATTCCCAAGATGGCGCGCGGGCGGAAGCGAGTATGATTCCGCCACTTTGCCTATCAACCCCGGGGGAGACCAACCAATGGCACGGATTACGCGGCGGGACATCATCAAGGCCTCGAGCGCGCTGGCGGCAGCGCCGGCGCTCGTAGGGATCACGGCTCAAGCGCAGCCGCCGGCGGGCGGACCGCCGCCGGTGGACATCGGCAAGCTGCGCGCCGAGAAGGACATCGTCTTCGGCAAGGCCGGCGACATGAACATGACGCTCGACGTGTATCGGCCGCCCGCGGGCGTCACCGAGAAGCGCATGGCGATCATCCATCTGTTCGGCGGCGGCTTCTTCGGTGGCAACAAGAACGCCCCCTACATCATCAACGACGCGAAGGCGCTCGGTAACCGCGGCTACACCAGCGTGTCCGCGAACTATCGCTTGCAGACGCAGGGCCACTGGCCCGCGCAGCTCCACGACGTGAAGGCCGCGATCCGCTGGACGCGCGCCAACGCCGCCAAGATCGGCGTCGACGCCGACAAGATCGCGGTGGCGGGTTACTCGGCGGGCGGCATGCTGGCGCTCATGGCGGCCGGCACGAACGACAAGCCCGAATTCGAGGGCGACGTGGGCACCCCGGGCGTGAGCTCGAAGGTCAACGCCTGCATCGGCGTGTATCCGCTCGCAAGCGCGACGATCGCGCGTGGATTGTGGGAGGAAGGTAAGGCCACGCCGGAGGCGATCGCGGCCGCTTCGCCCACGAGCTACATCAGCGCGAATTTCGCGCCCACGATCTTCATCCACGGCACGGACGACACCACCGTGAAGATCGAGTCGAGCATCGAGTTCTTCAACAAGCTCCGCGAGCTCAAGGTGCCGACAGCGCTCACCGCGATCCAAGGCGCGCAGCACGCGTTCGACAACGGGGCGCTCGACGCCGTCGAGGTGATGGCGTCGTCGATCGACCTGTTCTTCGACCGGCTGTTCGTCAATCCGAAGCCGTATCCCTCGTTCGGCGGCGGCGGCGGCGGTAGGCGGCCGGGCGGCGGTGGCGGTCCGGGCGGCGGCGGTGGAGCCGGCGGCGCAGGCCGACAGGGTGGACAAGGCGGCGGCCGTCCGCCGGGCCAATAGAACGGCGTCGCGCCAGCTAGCGAGACGTAGGCCAAACACGCCGGAGGTGCGGTAACGCGCCTCCGGCGTTTTCATTTGCGGCGCAGGGGCTCGACGGCCGCGCCGGATGTGCGCGGCCCAACGCGCTGCGCACCGTCCCGCCCTCTTGATCTAGCGCTCGAGCATCCTCATGCTTCGCGCCCCGATTCGTATACAAAAGAAAGGCGCCCATGGCCACGAAACGACTGCGGGAGCTGCGACAAAACTATCGAGCGGCCTACACGGCCTACATGACATGCGTCCACGCGTTGTCCGACGCGACTCTTCGAGGCGAATGGCCGACGGAGAAGTTGCTCACGGCCGAGGCGATGGCGTTCGCCGAACTGACGACGGTGCGACGCACTCTTCTCGACGCTCTGCACGAGCACAGCCGAAAGGAGCACGTCCGGAAGGTCCACCCGCCGGAACGCGCGTCAAAGTCCGGCGACGTGTCCGAAGCAAATTCGGGCTGAGCCGGCGGCGACGCCTACGCAATCTCGCGACCGTGCGGGCTCTCGCAACCGGTTCAGAGCGTGTGCGCCTTGAAGAAGGCCCACGCCGCCGCGGTCGCGTCGATCTCGTCGCGCGCCCAGCGGTGCACGAGGCCGTCGACGCGCATCAGCGTCACCTCGGCGCCGGCGGCGCAACCTTCGTAACGCATCGTCGACAGCGGTCCCGGCGGGTCGTCGAGCACGGCGTCGCCCTTGCAGCCGTTGTGCTTGGCCCAACCGGCCAGCGCTTCCGGCACGCTTTCCACCCACTCGGCGCCGCGGCCCTCCGCGTGCCCGGCGTAGGTGTTCTGCGGGTCGGCGAGCCCGTGCACGGTGAAGACCGGCACCGGCCGCGCGTCGCATGCGTCCGGCCAGCGCAGCCCGGACATCGGCGCGATCGCGGCGATCCGCGCGCTCAGCTTGCAACCGAGCAGCGACGACATGCGCGCGCCGCCGGAGAACCCGGTGGCGTAGACACGCTTCGGATCCAGGCACGCGCGTATGGAGACGTGATCGATGACGTCCGAGACGTACTCGACGTCGTCGGGACGGCCGTCCGCAATCGGCACGTTCCAGCGGCTGTCGACCGCTTGCAGCGTGGCGACGAGGAAACCCTCGCGGGCGGCCAGCGTCTCCAAGCGGCTGTTGGCCGCCTGACCTGCCGCGTTGCCTCCGCTGCCGTGCAGGTCGAGCACGAGCGGTAAGCGCGTATGGCCGTCGTAGCCCGGCGGCACGAATAGCCTGAAGGTTCGCGGCCGTCCGCCCGACGTGAGCTGCTGCTCGGCCACGCCCGGCGTCGCCTTCTGATTGCAAAAGCTGCCGCCGGCTGGCGCTTGCGCGAGCGCGGTGGAGGACAACGAGACGGCCATCGCGGCCGCGGCGACGAGTGTTAGGCGCACGTTTGTTCTCCCCTTTGGATCGTTGCGAATATTCTCATGAAGCGGCGCGCGGAACATCGAGCTCGCGGCAGGCTCCGATCAGAGCTGCCGCAATACCTCGGCCGGCGTCGTTCGAGCGGCACGCAGCGTCTGTCCGAGCACGGCGAAGGCTGCGATCGCGAGAGTGATGCCCGCAGAGGAAACGAACGGCCATGGGGTCAGCGCTATCGGGTCCAAAAACTGGTTCAGATAGATCCGCGCCGCAAGATACCCCGCGGGCCACGCGAACACGTTCGCGAGGAGCACCGGCCTCGAGAAACCTGCGAGCAACAGCACGACCATTCGCGGCGTGCTGGCGCCGAGCGTCTTGCGCACGCCGATCTCGCGCCGCCGGCGGCCGGCCACGAAAGTCGCCATGCCGAGCAGCCCGGCAACGCAAATGCCGAAGGCCATCACCGCAAGCGCGGTGAAGAGCCGATCGATGCGCAGGTACTGCGAGTAGGCGCGCTCGAAGACCTCGTCGAGGAAGTGCCGGCTCACGGCGACGTTCGGCGCGAGCTCGTGCCAGGCCGCGTCGATGCCTTCGATCGCTGCGCCGACGTCGGCCGGCGCTACGCGCGCGACCGTCACCGGAAGCTCCGGGCGCAGCGTGTAGATCGCACCGCCGATCGGCAGCGCGGCGGATGACAACGCCCGTTCCCCGACCACGCCGACGACGCGCAGCGGCGGTTGCGGCGGGCCGGGCGAATTCGCCGGCCGGTAGAGGAGCTTGCCGACGGCTTCCTCCGGCGCGCCCAGGCCGAGCGCGGCGACGAGCGCGACGTCGACCACGGCGTTCGTGGCCGGCGGCGATTCCACATTCGCGGGCGCCGACGCCGGCGGCACGCCCGGAGCCCTCGCGGCCGCGGGCAAGTCCTCCGCGTGCGCACGGTCGAACGCTCGGCCCGCGATGAGCGGCACGTTGAAGACGTCGAAAAAGTCGAAGCCCACCGGCCGCAGCTCGACGGACCGGCTCGGGCTCGCGAGGTCGGCGGACGTCGCCACGTCCGCGCCGATGCCCCCATCCCAAGGCGCGGTGGCCAGCTCCGTGACGGCGCGGACCTGCGGCACGTTCGCCAGACGCTCGCGCAGCGTCGCGGCTGCGACCTGCGTTTGGCGAAGAGGATTTTCGATGACGACGAGCGGGTCCTCGATGGAGCCGAGCGCCAAGCGCCGAATCGCCGCGTTCTGCATCGCGATCACCGTCACGGCGATCAACAGGAAGCTCGCGACGGCGAATTGCGTGCCCACGAGCAGCGTGGAGAACAACGGCGAACCGAGCCGCGTTGCGCCGAGGCCGAGCGCGCTCATCGGACGCACGCGCGACAGCACGAACGCCGGATACGCGCCCGCCGCAACCGCGACGACGACTACGAGCGCCGCGAGCGCCGGCCACGCGCTCGAGGTCGTGAAGAAGGTCGAGCCGATCTCGGCGCCGAGCATGCGCTTCACGAACGGTTGCGCGGCAACGAAGGCAACGAGCGCGATGACGAGCGCCGCGAGCGCGAAGGCGCCGGCGTCGTAGAGGCTGTGCGCCGCGATCTGGGCGGGCGACGCTCCGAGCGCCTTGCGTACCCCGATCTCGCGCACGCGCCGTGCGGCACGCGCCGTGGCGAGATTCGCGTAGTTCACGCAGGCGACGACGAGCACGAGCCCCCCGAGCAGGAGCAGCACCGTCGCGAACGACAGCCCCGTGTCGTAGAAATCGTCGACGCCGCTCATGAGCGAGCGAACCGGCGTCAAGTCGAAGCCGTATTTCAGGTCCGCCGGCACGTGCCGCGCCGTGAACGCGTCGAGCTGCGCGGCGAGCGCGCCGGCCGACAAGCCGCCGCTCGCGGGCAGATACAGGTACACGATCGTGCCGAACGCAAACCACTGTGCTTCGGGCGGCAGACGCCGCCCGCCGGGATTTGCGCGGAGCACGTCTAGCACGTCGCGTGACGCGAGCAGATCGAACGGCAGCACGTTCCCGGAGCGGCCCAGATGCGACGGCTCCGGGATCGCTTCTATCACCCCGGTGACCGTGGCGTCGACGGAGTTGCCGATGATCAGGCTCTTGCCGATCGGCTCGTCCGAGCCGAACAGCCGCAGCGCGTACTCGTGCGTGATCACCGCGCTGCGGGGCGATGCGAGCGCCGTGCGCGGGTCGCCCGCCACGAACGGCAGGTCGAACATCTCGAGGAATTCCGGATCGACGGCAACACCGAACATCCGTTCGGCGCGGCCTCCGCTCGCGACCATGGTCTGACGGTCGATGACGACCGCGCGCGCGACTTTGTCGATCTCCGGGTAGTCGGTGGCGAGAAGCTCGGCGGCCACGTCCGGGACGCTGATGCGGTGTGTCAGCCCCGCCGGCGCATCACGGCTGCCGAACGTGGCCGTGAGCACGTAAACGTCGCCCGCCTTAGGGAAGTGCCGCTCGGCTGCGCCCCAGAACGTCACGAAGGCGAACGCCGCCACGAAGCAGACGAGCCCCGCCGCGAGCGTGAGCAAGTTGACGGCCGACGTCAGCGGCGCGCCGCGAACGTGTCTCAGGAACACGGCAAGCAGATGCCGGAACACGAGCTCCTCGGCAGCCCCACCGGGCTGATCAACGGATGGACACGTGCGGGTGTGAAATGACCCAGGGACGAATACTACTATTCCCGATTACAGTCACCAACCGGATGAGGCGAGGTTACGTAAGGACCCTCCGGACCTTTCTTGAGGCTCCGAGCCTCGACAAAGGCGGCCTCCTCGCCCGAAAATCGTAGATCGCCCGCGCGGCGTCTCGAGCTCTTGAGGAGCGGCCGCTCGGCCGTCCCCGTTGGCTAACCAACGGGGCGAAGGGTTGAACTCAGGAGTACGGCCATTTCGCTCAAAATCGTCATTCCGGTTGCGTTGGTGGGCGCCGTGGCCGCGGCCGGCGTCGGCTACGTCACGTACACGCATTCCCACACCAAGGACGCGCAGTGGGGCGTGATCAAGAAGTACTGCTTCGACTGCCACAACAAGGACGACATGGCCGGCAATCGGGCGTTCGACAAGATGTCGCCCGACAACATCGCCGTCGACGCCGAGACCTGGGAGCGAGCGATCCGCAAGCTTCGCAGCGGCCTGATGCCGCCGGCCGGCCGTGACCGGCCCGACGGCGAAACCGTGGCCGGGCTCGTCTCCTGGCTCGAGACCTCGATCGACGACGAGGCCGACGCGAACGCCGCCCCCGGCCGCGTGTCGCTGCACCGTCTGAATCGCCGCGAGTACGCCCACGCGATCCGCGATCTCTTGGCGCTCGACATCGACCCGAAAGCCTTGCTGCCGGAGGACAACGTCGCCGGCCACTTCGACAACAACGCCGACGCGCTGCAGGTGTCGCCGTCGTTCGTCAACCAATATCTGGACGCCGCCCGCTCGATCGCCCAGGAGGCCATCGGCGACGCCACCGCCCCGCCGATCGCCACGGTCTACGGCGATCCCGCGGACATGGTGATCTCGCTGCCGCCGTCGGGCGAGCCCGGCACGGGCCGCCAGCAGCATCACCTCGAAGGCATGCCGTTCGGCACGCGCGGCGGCATGGTCATCGAGCACAACTTCCCGGCCGACGGCGAGTACGAGCTCACGATCGGCGACATGGCGCTCGCCCGCGAAGTGCCGCGCATGGAGTTCGAGAACACCGTCGTGGTGCTGCTCGACGGCAAGGAGTTCTACCGCACCAACATCGGCGGCAACGAGGACCACAAGCTCATCGACCAGACGCTCGACCCGGCCGTCGAGTCGATCAACAACCGGCTCCGCAAGATCAAGTTCAACGCGCCGGCCGGCCAGCACAAGCTCGCGGTCACGTTCGTGCACCGCAGCTTCGCCGAGAGCGACGAGCGCCAGCGCACGATTGCGCTCGAGGGCGGCCAGGAGCGCATCCAGGCCGTGCACGCGCTGCAGATCCGCGGTCCGCTCAAGGTCGAGGGCATCGGCGACTCGCCGAGCCGTCAGAAGATCTTCGTCTGCCGGCCGCCGGAAGCGCCCGAGACGGCTTGCGCCACGCAGATCGTCACGAACCTCGCCGAGCGCGCGTTCCGCCGGCCGGTCAACGAGGCCGACTTGAAGCCGCTGATGGCCTTCTATCAGGCCGGTTACCAGCACGGCGGCTTCGAGACCGGCATCCGCGACGCACTCTCGGCGGTGCTCGCGAGCCCGAGCTTCCTCTACCGCGCGGAGTCCGGCGGCACGGTCGCCGGCACCACCACGCTCACCGATCTCGAGCTGGCCTCGCGGCTGTCGTTCTTCCTCTGGGGCAGCTTGCCCGACGACGAGCTGCTGCAGGCCGCCGAAGAGTCGCGCCTCGGCAAGCCGAAGGTCATGGCCGGCGAGATCCACCGGATGCTCGCCGACGACCGGGCGAAATCGCTCGTCGACGACTTCGCGTTCCAGTGGCTCGGGCTCGCGAAGCTCGACACGCTCGTCCCGGACCGCGGCGCGTTCCCGCAGGCGAGCGGCCTGCTCGATCCGCGCGGACTCTATAAAGAGGAGCTACGGCTCTTCATCGACAGCGTGCTGCGCAGCGACCAGAGCGTGATGGCGCTGCTCACGGCCGACTACACGTTCTTGAACGAGCGCCTCGCGATGCTCTACGGCATCGAGAACGTCAAGGGCGCCCGCTTCCGCAAGGTCACGTTGCCCGACGACAAGCGCTACGGCCTGCTCGGCAAGGGCGCGATTCTCGAGCTCACGGCGTATCCGAACCGCACGTCGCCCGTGCTGCGCGGCGCCTGGGTGCTCGAGCGCATCCTGGGCGCGCCGCCTCCCGAGCCGCCGCCGCAAGTGCCCACGCTCGAGGAGAACAAGCGCGGCGAGCCCGCGCGAACGCTGCGCGCGCGCCTCGAGAAGCACCGCGAGAACCCGACCTGCTACGCCTGCCACGGCATCATGGATCCGCTCGGCTTCGCGCTCGAGAACTTCAGCGCGGTCGCCCAGTACCGCGCCGACGATCCGGACACGAAGACGCCGATCGACGCGAGCGGCGTGCTGCCGAACGGCAAGAAGATCGACGGCCCCGCCGAGCTGCGCCAGGCGCTCGCGGCCCGCGGTAACGAGTTCCTCGAGGCGTTCACCGAGAATCTGCTCACGTTCGCGCTCGGCCGCCAGCTCGACTATCGCGACATGCCCACGGTGCGTGCCATCGTGCGCGACGCGGCCGCGGACCACTACACGTTCGAGTCGATCGTGCGCGGCATCGTGGCGAGCGACCAGTTCCGCAAGCGCGAGGTCGAGGGTTTCACGCAGGAGACCGGGAACGAAGGCCTTAAGCAGGCGTCTCTGCAGTAGTAAGCTTCGAGACTATTCGAAGGGGATTGTTGCCATGTTTTTGACCCGCAAGCATTTGTCCCGCCGCATGGTGCTCAAGGGCGCCGGCGCGGCGATCGCGCTGCCGCTGCTCGACGCCATGATCCCGGCCGGCACCGCCCTCGCTCAGACGGCCGCGAAGCCGGCTACCCGTTTGGGCTTCATCTACTTCCCGCACGGCGCCCTGCAAGACCAGTGGCAGCCGAAGGCCGTGGGCCGCAACTTCGAGTTTCCGTACATCCTCGAGCCGCTGAACCCGATCAAGGACTACGTCACCGTCGTCAGCGGCCTGCGCAACAAGGGCGGCGAGAGCTCGAGCCCGCACGGCATCATCGAGGAGACTTGGCTCAACGCCGTCGCCCCGCGCAAGCGCGACGAGAAGACCGGCGTGGGCGTCACCGTCGATCAGATCGCGGCGCGCTATCTCACGAAGGACGTCACGGTCCCGTCGATGGAGATCTGCGGTGAGCCCGGCGGCATGATCTCGTTCCGCACGCCGAAGCAGCCGTTGCCGATGGAGGGCGACCCGCGCAAGGTGTTCCTGTCGATGTTCGGCCAAGGCCGCACGCGCGACGAGCGCGACACGAACCTGAGCACCACCACGAGCCTGCTCGACTACGTGCGCGAGTCCACGGCAACGCTGAACCGCACGCTGGATGCGGGCGACCGCGCGAAAGTGAGCACCTATCTCGACTCGGTGCGCGAGGTGGAGCAGCGAGTGCAGAAGCTCAAGGCGAGCAACGCCACGCTGGCCGACCTGCCCGACGCGCCGATTGGCGCGCCCGACGACTTCGGCGAGCTGCTCGGCGTGCAGTTCGAGATGTTCGCGCTCGCCTGGCAGACGAGCCGCACCAACGTGGTCACCATGAAGATGGTGGAAGAAGCCAGCATGCGCACGTATCCGAATCTCGGCGTCCACGAGGCGTTCCATCCCACGTCGCACTGGGGCGGTTTCCCGGAGCGCATCGCGAATCTGCGGCTCATCCAGAACTGGCACACGCAGGTGTTCGCGAAGTTCGCCGAGCGTCTGAAGAACACGCCCGACGGCGACGGCAACGTGCTCGACCACTCCCTCATCCTGTTCGGCAGCAACATGGCGAACAGCGACGCGCACAACAACGACCCGTTGCCGCAGGCCCTGATCGGCCGCGGCGGCGGCGTGAAAGGCGGCCAGCACCTGCACTACAAGCAGGACTCGCCGCACGCGAACATGCTCGTCACGATGCTCGAGAAGGCCGGCATCCCGGGCAAGGAATGGGAGAAGTTCGCCGACGCCACCGGGCCGCTGTCCGAGGCTTGAGTCGCTGGAGCTCCACTATGCTTCTCGAGGTTCGATCGTGACCGGCCGGACGACCTTCCGAACGGCCGGGCTGCTCGCGTTGCCGGCGCTGCTCGCCGTCGTGGCGGGCACGGTGCTCGTATCGCAAGTCGGCAACGGCGCACCGAAAGCCGAAGCCGCCAAGCCGGCCGGCGCGGCCGACGTCAACCAACGCAATGCCGACGGCAGCACGCCGCTCCAGTGGGCCGTCTACAACGGCGACGCGGCCGAGGTGAAGCGGCTGATCGACGCCGGCGCCGACGTCTCGCTCGCCAATAACTACGGCGCCACCCCGATGAGCCTCGCGGCGGAGATCGCCGACGTCGCGATCCTGAAGCTCTTGCTCGCCGCCGGCGCGAACGCGGACTCGCCCAACGAGGACGGTCAGACCGCGCTGCACGCCGTCGCGCGCACCGGCAACGTGGAAGCCGCCAAGCTGCTGCTCGAGCACGGCGCCACGATCGACGCGCGCGAGAATTTCGGCGGCCAGACCCCGCTGATGTGGGCGGCCGCCCGCCGTCATCCCGAGATGATCGCGTTCCTGCTCGGGCACGGCGCCGACGCGAACCTCGCCTCCACCAATCGCGACTACCAGCGCCACGTCACCGCCGAGGGCCGGCCGAAGAGCCTCGACAGCGGCGGGCTCACGCCGCTGCTGTACGCGGCGCGCGAGAACTGCATCGCCTGCATCGAGCCGCTGCTCGCGGGCGGCGCCGACATCGACTTGCCGGATCCCGACCTCGTGTCGCCGCTCAACGTGGCGATCATGAACGCCAACTGGGATCTCGCGAAGAAGCTCATCGAGGCCGGCGCAGACGTCAATCAATGGGACATCTACGGCGAGGCCGCGCTCTACAACGCGGTGGGCTTCGCGTCGCGAGCCGACGGCGGCCGTGCCTCGATCGACCAGCCGAACCGCACCAAGGGGGTCGACATCGTCAAGCTGCTGCTCGACAAGGGCGCGAACCCGAACATGCAGCTGTTCTTCCGCCCCGCCAACGTGCGCGGCTCCACCAACACGCGCGGCTCCACGCCGCTGATCCGCGCGGCCAACGCGCTCGACAAGTCGATGGTGAAGCTGCTGCTCGATCACGGCGCGGATGCCACGATCTACATGGCCGACCGGCAGACGCCGATCCACGCGGTGCTGGCCGGCGGCGGCGGCGCGGCGATCGCGCTGGGCAACGGCGCGGCGCCCGCGGGCGGCGGCCGCGAGAAGGACGCGGTCGAGCTCATCACGATGCTGCACGACGCCGGCACCGACGTGAACGTGGTCGCGCTCGTGAATCACATCGAAGAGGTTCGCGGCGGCAGCGCGCTGCACTACGCGGTGCGCAAGCGCTACAAGGAAGTCATCAAGCTGCTCGCGTCGTTCGGCGCGGACATGAACTTGAAGGACCAGGACGGCCTCACCGCGCTCGACTACACGCAATCGCGCGGCTTCATGCCGTTCATGGCGCTGCAGACTCCGGTCTACAAGGAAGAAGCCGCGCTGTTGCGCGAGCTCGGCGCCAAGGTTCTCCTGCCCAAGGATCCGGACTGGCCGGTGCTCGGCCCGCCGCAGGGCATGTGGCCGGACATCTGGCCCGTGGGCGAGCCGGTCGTCCATGAGCCGATCTACCAGCACAAGAAACTTGCCGACTAGCCGCCGCCTCCACCGCCGGCGCCTGCTGCAAGCGGGCGCGCTCACGCTCGGCGCCGCGCTGCTGCCGCGCATTCGCGTGCGTGCGCAATCCGCGCCCGACATCAAGAACACCAAGCTCGGCGACCTCGCGCTGCTCGAGGTGGGCGGCGTAAACGTGCTCGCGCTGCGCGGCACCGGCGGCGCGCTCATGGTCGACGGCGGACCAAAGGCGAGCGCCGACGCGCTGCTCAAGGCCGTGTATGCCGCCACCGGCAACGACAAGGTGAGCACGCTGATCCTCACCCACGGCCACCCGGAGCAGACCGGCGCGACCGAGCTCGTGGCCCGCGCCGGCGGCACGATCCTCGCCACCGAGAAGACCAAGATTTTCCTGAGCCACCCGGTGCGCTCCGTGCTCTACGAAAAGACCCTCGAGCCGTTGCCCGAGGCCGCGCGGCCCACCAAGACGGTGCGCGCGGACGGCTCGCTCGACGTCGCGGGCCACAAGGTGGAATACGGCTACCTTCCCGCCGCGCACACCGACGGCGACCTGTTCGTGCACTTCCGCGATCAGAACGTGCTCGCGGCCGGCGGCGTGGTGGCCGCGGACCGGTGGCCGCTGCTCGACTGGAAGAACGGCGCCTGGTTCGGCGGGCGTGTCCGCGCGCTCGAGCGTCTCGCGACGCTCGTGAAGCCCGACACGCGCGTGGTGCCGGCGGAAGGGCGCCTCATGACCGGCCGCGACGTCGCGCACCTGCGCGACATCTACGACACGCTGTTCAAGACCATGATCGACTACATGAACATGGGTCTCGGCGCGGAGGACGTCACGGTGAGGAACCCGCTCAAGCCGTACGAGGCCGAGTTCGGCGATGCCACCGCGTTCCTCGACGGCGCTTACCGGAGCATGCAGATCGCGTACGTGCCCGACTAAGCTCTCTGGTCGGTGCGGCCTCGCGCCCGACATTGGACTTTGGTTCGATGCCGCCGCGGCGCGGCGCGCCTTACGGTGCGGTCGGAGGGTGCCATCGGCAACCCTGGGAGCACCCAAATGATCCGCATCGTCTCCGGCGTCCTGATCCTGTTGCTGGCCGCGTCGGCACACGCTCAGTCGCAGCCGCAGTTCCTCTATTGCTCCGGCGGTCTCGACCCCGCCCGCAAGCTGTACGTCACCGAGGTATTCGTCGCGGACCATAGCGAGGTGAACGCGATCGGCGCGGCCTTCCGCGACTTCGTGGAGGCGCACTACGGCTACACGATCCCGTTCCCGAACCGCAATCCCTGCAAGGAGTTCAAGGTGGTGGACGCGGCTCACCACGGCAAGCAAAGGGAGATCGACGAGTCGCGCAAGCTCGACGCCAAGGTGGTCGAGACCAGCTGGGTCTGGCATCCGCCCACGCCGTGCTCGGCGCCCGGCGCCACCGCCGCTTTAGGCTGCACTCGCGCCGAGTAGTAGACCCAGCGAGGACCGCTTCCCCATTCGACGGATGTGTCGTAGATTCTCCTACTTGTGTAGGAGAATGCGGGATGGTTCGGGTCATTTTGGCGGCTGCAATCGTTCCCCTCGTCGCCCTTCTGGCCGGGTGCTCATCTGCCGTGGCGATCGGGTCCGCCGACCCTTACGCCCGTTGCACCGACTTGGGCGAGATCTCCCTCGCGTCCACGAGCCGCTCCGACGCCGAGCTCCGCATGAGAGCGCGCGTTCGTGAGCTCGGCGGCGACACGCTGCTGTTCGGGATGCGGGGTCGGTCGGGGCCTCTCGCGAACGTTCCCGAGGAGATCGCCGAGCGCCGCCGCGAGATCATGGCTCCGGCGGAGCCCGTCGTGAACGCGCCGCCCGTGGCGCCGCCCGCGGCCATTATCGAGCGCGAGGACCCGCCGCCCGCAGCTCTGCCTCCGCGCACGCCCAGGACGGCCGTCGTGGAAGTGCAGCCGCTGCCGGGCGAGCTCTGGTACTACGGCGCCGCATTGCGCTGCAACCAGGCCGAGTAGCCGCGCGCTTCCTCCACGGCACGCGCTGCAGCATGATGCTGGCCGACCGGCGCACAAGAGCCGGAGAGGGGCCGACTTCATGACCGACGAGCGATACCCGACCACGAGCGCAGACCCGGAGCAGAGAGAGGCGCCGCCGCGCACGCTCGACCGGCGGCGGTTCTTCGGCGGCGCGGCCGCGCTGACCGTGAGCGGCTTGGCCGCGCCGGCCGCGCTCGCGCAACCCCCCGCAACACCGAGCGCGGACGCCAACCGCCAGCTCGCGACGCAAACCCAGCGCGCGCTGCGCTGGGCCGGTCGAGATCCCGCGGACTGGGTGAAGCCGCGCGCGGGCGTCGATCACAACGTCGTCATCGTCGGCGGCGGCCAGAGCGGGCTCGCGATCGCGTACGGCTTGAAGCGCAAGGGCGTCGGCCGAGTCGACGTCATCGACCAGGCGGCGGCCGGACAGGCGGGCATCTGGCGCACCGTCGCCCGCATGCACCAGCTGCGCACGCCGAAGACGCTCGCGGGGCCCGAGGCGGGCAACGCCGCGCTCAGCTTCCGCGCGTGGTACGAGACGTTGAACGGCCCCGCGGCCTTCGACGCCTTGGATCGAATCCCGCGGCTCGCATGGGCCGACTATCTGGCCTGGTTCCAGCAGACCACCGAGACGCAGGTGCGCTACCGCACGCGCCTCGTCGAGATCGAGCCCCAGGACGACGTGCTGCGCCTGCATCTCGAGGTGGAGGGCACGCCGCGCGTCGAGACCACCCGCAAGCTCGTGCTCGCCAACGGTTACGCCGGCGCGGGCGGGCCGAGCGTGCCGGACTTCATGCGCGCGCTGCCGGCCGATGTGTGGACGCACTCGACGGGCCAGATCCCCACCGGCCGGCTCGCCGGCAAGATCGTGGGCGTGGTGGGCGCGGGCTCGAACGCGTTCGACGCCGCGGGCGTCGCGCTCGAGGCGGGCGCCGCCGAGGTGCACATGTTCAACCGGCGGCCGTACATCGACTATCAGGCGCCCGCGGCCACCGCACCGCCGCCCGCGACGGCGCCGCCCGCGCCGCCGGTGGATCGCGGCTACTCCAACGTGCTCGAGCTCGCCTACGAGCTGCCGGACGTCGTGCGCTGGCGCAACTTCCTGCTCACCGAGCGCCGCGTGGCTTCGGTCCCGCTCGACTCGCTCGAGCGGGCGGTGGCGTTCAAAGGCTTCCACATCCACCAGAGCACGTCGCTCACCGGCGTGACGATGGCCGGCAACGGCAAGGTGAGCGCGAAGGCCGGCCGCAAGACCCTGCGGTTCGACTACCTGATCGCGGGCACGGGCTATCGCGTCGATCTCGCCGCGCAGCCGGAGCTCGCGCGCATTCACGACCAAGTCGCACTCTGGCGCGACCGCTTCGAGCCGGCGCCGGGCGACGAGAA
>DASUFK010000134.1:0-3187 GCA_036274615.1 Gammaproteobacteria bacterium
GCCAAATCAGGACCGCGGCGAGCGGCGTAGCTAGATAACGCAGCCAGCGCGGCGCGGGGCGGCGCTGCTCGCGCGCCGAGAACGGCTTGGTCATGCGGAGATGATACCGTGCCGGATCGCGAGCCGCGTGAGCTCGGCCACGTTCCAAGGCGCGACCCGCCGTGATCAGTAGGCCTTGGCCCAGATCACGCGCTGCGGGCTCGGCTTGCCGGTGAACGGACAGACGCCGGGCTCGCTCTTGTCGAGCGGGATGCAGCGAACGGTGACCGACAGGTCGTCCTTGATTTTCTTTTCGAGCTCCACGTCGCCGCCGAAGTGCGTGAGCGCGAAGCCGGCGTGGATCGGCGCGGGCTTGCCCTCCTCCTCGCGCTCGCTCGTGAAGAACCGATAGAACTCGTCGCGGTCGTCGATCTTGCGAGTGTGCTCGTGGCGAAACGCGCGGGCGCGCGCGAGCAGGCCGTCCTGGATCGCCTCGAGCGTGGCGCCAATCGTGGCCACGAACTCGGCGCGCGCGACGCTCTGCTTGTCCTTCGGCGCGCGATCCCGGCGCGCGACGAACACCGCGTCCTTGTCCATGTCCCTAGGGCCTATCTCGAGGCGCAACGGCACGCCCTTGCGCACCCACTGCCACACCTTCTCGCCGCCGCGCTCGTCGCGCTCGTCCACGATCACGCGCACCGGCGCGTCCGCGTAGCGCTGCGCGCGGAGCTCGGCCGCCACCTTGCGGCAATAGTCGAGCACGCGCGCGCGCTCCTCGTCGGAGCGGAAGATCGGGATGATCACCGCGTGCGCCGGCGCGAGCTTCGGCGGCAACACGAAACCGTCGTCGTCGGAGTGCGTCATCAGCAGGCCGCCGATGAGCCGGGTGGACACGCCCCAACTCGTGGTCCACGCGTACTGCTGCGTGCCGTCCTGGCCCAGGAACTGGATGCCGCTCGCGCGCGCGAAGTTCTGTCCCAGGAAGTGGCTGGTGCCGGCCTGCAAGGCTTTGCGGTCCTGCATCATCGCTTCGATGCTGAAGGTGCGCTCGGCGCCCGGGAAGCGCTCGCCGGCCGTCTTCTCGCCCTTGATCACGGGCACCGCCATCCAGCTCTCGGCGAAGTCGGCGTAGACGTCGAGCATGCGCATCGTCTCGGCCACGGCCTCGTCGCGAGTGGCGTGCGCGGTGTGGCCCTCTTGCCAGAGGAACTCCGCGGTGCGCAAGAAGAGCCGCGTGCGCATTTCCCAGCGCACGACGTTCGCCCATTGATTCACGAGCAACGGCAGGTCGCGATAGCTCTGCACCCAGCGCGAGAACGCGTCGCCGATGATGGTCTCCGAGGTGGGCCGCACCACGAGCGGCTCCTCGAGCTCGCCCGACGGCACGAGCTTGCCGTCGGGGCCGGTCTCGAGACGGTGATGCGTGACGACGGCGCATTCCGTCGCGAAGCCCTTTACGTGGGCGGCCTCTTTCTGCAGGAACGACAGCGGAATGAACAACGGGAAGTACGCATTCACGTGGCCGGTGGCCTTGAACATGTCGTCGAGGGCACGCTGCATGTTCTCCCAGAGCGAGTAGCCCCACGGGCGGATGATCATGCAGCCGCGCACGGGCGAGGTCTCGGCGAGATCGGCGCCGGCCACCACCTGCTGGTACCACTCGGCGTAGTTCTCGGCGCGCGTGGGCGTGATCGCGGTCTTGGGCTTGTTGCTCATGGAGGCGTCGTTGGCTCGAGAAAGCGGCAAGGATAGCGTATCTCAGCGCTCGCTTTGCGCCGCGAGCGTGATCAGGGCCACGCCGCCGACGATGACGACGGCGGCCACGAGCATCCGCGGCGTCAACGCCTCGCCCGCGAGCGCGGCGCCGAGCGCCACCGCCACGATCGGGTTCACGTAAGCATAGGTGCTGACTCGCGCGGGCGTGCTCTCGCGCAGCAGCCATACATACGCGGTGAACGCCACGATCGAGCCGAACACCACGAGGTAGAGCCAGCCGGCGAGCGACCGCGCGGAGATCGTGGCGAGGTCGAAGCGCGCCGGCTCGCCCAGGCCCACGCTCACCAGCAGGCCGATCGCGCCGCCCGCGAGCATCTCCATCGCGGTGGCGAGGAACGGCGAGCCCGGCATCGCGGCGTGCCGCGAGTAGATCGATCCCCCGGCCCATGACAGCGACGCGAGCACGAGCGCGGCGGCGCCGAGGAGATCGACACGGCCGCCGCCGATCAGCGCGTCGGGCCCCACGAGGAACAGGATTCCGCCGAGACCGAGCGCCAGCCCCACGACGACCTGCCTGGCCGGCCGAACGCCGTTCGGCCGCAGCCAATCGACGAGCACCATCCAGCACGGCACCACCGCGACGAGCAGCGCCGCCACGCCCGATGGGATTCGTTGCTCCGACCAGACCACGAGGCCGTTGCCGCCGACGAGCAGCAGCGCGCCGACGACGGTCGTGGCGCGCCACTGCGCGCGCGTCGGCCGTTCCGCGCCGCCGGCCAGGCGCGCCCAGGCGTAGAGCAGCGCGCCGGCGAGCACGAACCGCAATCCCAGCATCGAGAACGGCGGCACCGTCTCGATCGCGAAGCGGATCGCGAGGTACGTCGATCCCCAGATCACGTAAATGCAACCGAACGCGATCGCGAGCTTCCAGCGCCGCGCGAGGTCGGAACGGCCCGCAGCCCGCGTGCCGGGCGACGGCGCGAGCGCAGCGGATTCGGAGTCGAGTCTCGTCATATTCGGGCCGCCGATGCGAGGGCGCATGCGGACAAGGGGGAGCGCATTCTAATGTCGGAACGACGGCAAACGGAAAATAGGGACATGCTGCTTTTTCGGCGAGACGCCGAGGCCACGCCGCGGGAGCGGACGAAAAAGCAGCATGTCCCTATTTTCCGCCCGGCAAGCGAGACGCGACGCTGTGGTATCGTGGACCGGCATCCGTGGCTAGTTCCGTTACGCAAGGAGACGCCCCATGCAAGCACGACTCGCAACCGGAATGTTGACACTTCTGCTGGCCGCCGCCCCCGCCCTCGCCCATCACGGGTGGGCCGGACAGAGCACGGAGCCGTTCACCCTCAAAGGCACCGTGGCGAAAGCGGTGAGCCTCTCGGGCCCGCACGCCACCATGCAGATCAAGGACGCCACCGGCCAGGTTTGGGACCTCACGCTCGCGCCGCCGGCGCGCACCTCGAACGCGGGACTGAAGGAAGACACG
>DASUFK010000135.1:0-14594 GCA_036274615.1 Gammaproteobacteria bacterium
TGCGACGGCGCGGCCGCGAGCTCGAGCAGCAACGGCCGTAGATCCAGGTCGAAGTGCGTGAACGCGTGCTCGATCGTAAGGAGCGGCCGCGTGGACGACACGCGCGCGCCGAGCCGGCGCTCGCACCAAACGTCCGCCGCCTCGCCGGCCTCGAGCTCGGGAAAGCTGTAGAGCCCGCCCCAGATGCCGCTCGCGTGCCGCCGCTCGAGTAGCACTCGCCCGTCGGGATCGCGCACGACGAGCACGTCCACGCACCGATGCGCGCGTGCCCGCTTCGGCCGCGGCGCCGGGTGCTTGGCTTGCGTGCCGGCGCGGCAGGCGGCGCAGTCCTCGGCCAGCGGGCACACGGTGCACGCGGGCCGCGCGCGCGTGCAGAGCGTGGCGCCGAGATCCATGATCGCCTGCGTGTAGTCGGCCACGCGCTCGGCCGGCGTGTGCTCCTCGGCACGAGCCCAGAGCTCGCGCTGCACCGCGGGCGCGCCGGGCCACCCGTCGACCGCGTGGTAGCGCGCGAGCACGCGCTTCACGTTGCCGTCGAGGATCGGCCGGCGCTCGCCGGCCGCCTGCGCGGCGATCGCGCCGGCGGTGGAGCGGCCGATGCCCGGCAGCTCGACGAGATCCTCGAAGCGCTTCGGCACCTCGCAGCCGAAGCGCGCCGCGATCGTTTGTGCCGCGCGGTGCAGGTTGCGCGCGCGCGCGTAGTAACCGAGTCCCGACCAGAGCGTGAGCACGTCGTCGAGCGGCGCCGCCGCGAGCGCGCCCACGGTGGGGAACCGGCGCATGAAGCGCTCGAAGTACGGGATCACGGTCGCCACCTGGGTCTGCTGGAGCATGATCTCCGAAACCCACACGGAGTACGGCGTGCGGTCGGCCTGCCACGGCAAGTCATGACGCCCGTGCACGTCGAACCAGGCGAGCAGCCGCGGCGCGACCGCGAGCATCAACGCGAAGCTTTGCCGGGCGGAGGCACGGTGGGATCGATCGGCAATCCTTCGAGCTGGCGCGCGAGATTCTCGATGCGGCGCACCGCACGCGGCGCTCCGTCCGCCAACGTGCGCTTGAGGCGCCACGGCCCGATCAACGGCGGAATCCAGAAGTCGGGCTCCATCTCGAGCTTGTACGTGAGGTTGGTGCCGCCCGCGCCGTCGGGCTCGAGCATCCACTCCGACGTGCTGTACTTGAAGTCGCTGCGCTCGGGCAGCACGGAGCTCTTGATCCAGTTCGGCTTGTGGGTCTCGAGCCGCTCGACGCGGTCGAACTTCATGCAATGCCAGGCCACGCAGCCCTCCGTTCGCGTGAATACGAGCGGCGTGCCGTCGGTGTCGGGATCGAGGTAGCGGCTCTCCTTGTAGATGCTCGAGATCCGGCCGAACCGGTTGTCGTCGTAGTCGGTGAGCACGGCATAGATCGATTCCGGAGTGGCAGCGAGGTGTGCATCGGCCACGAGACTGTAGTGGTCACGCACTCTCGAGACGTCGAGCCTGTCGATCGAGGCCGCCCAGAGGCAGGCGCTCGCGCCGGACGCGGCGAGTGCGACGACGACAACGCGGCGTGCTTTCACGAAGCTCAAGCGCGGTCAGCGGTTCAGCAAGCCGCGGAGGCGATCCTGGAGCCGGTCGGAAGCCTTTTGCTTCTCCTCGTCGAGCTTCTTGTCCGCCTCCTTGGTGATCCGCGACTTCACGATCGCGCTGAAGTCCGGCAACACCGACGGCGCGTCGATCGTGCCGGTTACGCGCAGCGGCAGCGTGTCGCCGGCGTACTTGGCCATCGCGGGATCGGACTGGAGCTTGGGCCCGTCGACCATCGCGGCCTTCAAGTCGAAGTTGAGCATGTCGTTGAGCAGGTTCACCGAGCCCGTGCCGGTGATCCGCATGAAGTCGAGCACACCCGTGAGGTCGCGGTTGGTGAGCAGCGCATCCTCGATCGTGCCGCTCGCGGCGAGCGACGAGAACGTGGTACGGCGCGGATCGTTGCCGCGCTCGGGCACCGGGTCGTTGTCGAGCCGCGCGCGGGCGCGGCGCAACTCGTACCAGAGGTCGATGCCCTCGAGCGCGCCGTTCGTCACGCTGAACGACACGTTGCCGTCGAGCCCGCGCCGCATCTCGCCCACGTTCGAGCCGCTCGCCACGAGGTCGAGCTTCACGTCGCCGATGCCGGCCACGTCGGCGGAGCCGAGCAGATCCTTGCCGAGCGGCACCAGGTCCACGTGCTCGAGCTGCTGCGCGATGGTGGCTTTCGCGGCGTTGGCTTGGACGTCGAGATCGATCTGGCCGTTCCACGTGCCGCCGTACAGCGACGCTTTCGGCGTGAGGCGGAGCTTGCCGTTCGCGGCGGCGAGGCCGAAGCTCGCGTTCGTGAGCGTGAGGCCGCTGAACTTGGCCTTGCCGAATTTCAGGTCGCCGGCGGCCTGCAACTTGCGAAGCGCATCGAGCGGCAGGTCGACCTCGTCGAGCGAGCCTTCGCCGGCGGGCGCGGACGAATCCTCGGACGGCGGCAGATAGCGGTCGACGTTGATGTCGTCGACGCTCAGGCTGTAGGCGAGCTTCTCGCCCTCGAGCCCCACGCGGCCCGTGAGCGTGGAGTCGTCGAGCTTGAGCTGCATGTCGCGCAGGCCGAGCTGCGACGACGTGTACAGCAGGTTGGCCTTGGCGCTCGCGCGGCGCAGCACCGCCGAGTCGGCTGTCTCGAGATCCACCTTGAAGACGCCGAGCACGTCGCGCGGGTTGAACTCGCGGATGTCGACGGCGCCCGTGAGCGACAGGTCGCTCATGAGCTTTTGGCCCGCGAGGGAGCCGGCCATCGTGATGCCGAGGAAATCGAGCGTGAGGCCGTCGAGCGCCAGCGACTCCTTGCCGAGGTCGGCGGCGAGCGAGTCCACCGCGAGCCTGGCCGTGCCGGAGCCGCCCGGCCAGGCGGCGCCGCTGCCGTCGATCTTCACGGCCAGCTGCTCGAGCTTGTAGGCGTTATCGGCTAGCGCGAGCGTGGCCTGCGTGCTCGCGTCCACCGCCACCTTGACGTCGGCGCCGGCGAGCCCGAACCGCATCTTCAGCGGAAACTTCTTGCCCGGGCCGAAGCCGTTGGCTTCGAGACCGAAGTTCGTGAGCTCCCAGCGGCTCCTGGTGGCGGCGTCGTTCCACGTGACGCGCGCGTCGGATATCTGGATCGCGCCGACGCCGAGGTCGAGGCCCTGCGCCGCGCCGCTGCCGTTATCGGCCGGAGTGGGCGCCGGGGCTTGGGCGGCCGACGCGCCGCCGAGATCCTGCCAGTTGTTGCGGCCCCGCGCGTCGCGCGCGAGGTTGAGCTCGAGGCCGTGGAGCCGCGCCTCGCTCACCTCGATCCGGCGGCCGAGCAAAGGCAGCAACGCCACTTTGAGCTCCGCGCCGCCGATCTTCGCCATCGGCGCGTCGCCGAAGCCGGGCGCGTTCGAGATGCTCGCGGAGCCGACGGCGATCCTGATCGACGGGAACACCGCGAGATCGAGGTCGCCGTCGAGCGTGAGCTTGCGACCCGTGGCGCGCTCCGCCGCGGCGACGATCTGGTCCTTGTAGTCGTTCGGATCGAACAGCATGCCAACCGCGACGAGGGTCACGACGAGCAGCACGAGCACCGCGCCCGCGATGATTCCGATCAACTTGAGAGTGCGTCTCATGGGCTTGCCCCCCGCGAAAAGCCTACTCGGGGGTCAATCCTAGCAAACCGCGGCGAACCGGGGGCGGGCGTTACCCCGCCGCTTTCGAGCGCACCTTTCCGGGGAATTGACTGTTCCAGCGCTCGACGATCGCCTCGAGGTCCTTCGCGCGGACGGCGGCGCCGATGTGGTGACCTTGCACCTTGTCGCAGTGCATTGCCTCGAGCATCTGCAGCGTGGCCGGGTCCTCGACGCCCTCGGCGCAGGCTCTCATCTTGAGCTTGTGCGCGAGGTAGACGAGGCCCTCGACCATCGCGCGCGCATCCTCGCGCAGCCGCATGTCGTTGATGAACTGGATGTCGAGCTTCACCTCGCTGAACGGCATGCGATAGAGGTGGGTCAGCGACGACGCGCCGGTGCCGAAGTCGTCCAAGCAGAGATTGATGTTCTTCACGCGCAGCCGCGCGAGGATGTCGAGCGCCACGGCCGGGTCCTGCATCGCCGCGGTCTCCGTGAGCTCGATCGTGATCATCGACGGATCGAGGTTGTTCTCGCGGATCAGCGTGAGCAGCCGATCCGGGAAACCGAGGTCGCCCAGAAACTGCGCCGACAAATTCACGCCGAGCTCCATGTAGAGCCCGTTCGCGAACCACACGCGCGCCTGCTCCATCGCGGCGCGGAACACGAAATCGGTGACCTCGATGATCAGCCCGCTCTCTTCCGCGAGGCCGATGAACTCCTTCGGGTAGAGCAAGCCGTACTCGGGGTGCTCCCAGCGGACGAGCGCCTCGGCGCCCTCGATGATCCAGCGGCCGGGGCTCTTGAACGTGGCTTTCGGCAGGTAGTGCACCACGAGCTGGCCCTGGTCGATCGCCTGGCGCAGATGGTTCGCGGTGACCACCTTCTTCTGCGACTTCAGTCGCACGAGCAGCACCTCGAGCTCGTCGAGCGCAATCGGTTTGCAGAACGAGCCCGCGATCTCCACGCCCATCGAGATGCCGAGCTCCGACGCGGTGGTGAGCACACGGCTGTCGAGGCCGCTCGCGATCAGCACCTTCGGATGCCGGTCGAGGCCCGCGAGCTCGCGCAGCAGCTCGATGCCGTCGCGGCCCGGCATCTGCAGGTCGAGCAGGACTACGGTCGGTGAGAAACCTACGACCGTCGCCGAGAACTCGAGCGGATCGGCGAGCACCTTGACCTCGAAGCCGAGGTCTTCGCCCACCTGGCCGAAGAACGTGCCGACGTCCGGGTCGTCGTCCATGACAAGCAGGCGATTCTCGTTCATTGCGTAGTCCTCGAAAGAGTGCGCGTCAGACGGCTGCGCGCGGCAGGCGCGCGGCCGTTGCCGGCCGTTCGCGGTTCCAATGGTCGACGAGGCTCGGGATCTCGGCGGCAGGCACTGCACGGCTGATGAAGAAGCCCTGGCAGCGGTCGCAACCCATGATCGCGAGCATGTCGAGGGCGGCGCGGTTTTCGACGCCCTCGGCGCAAATCGTCAACCCCAAGTTGTGGCCGAGCTCGATCAGCGAGCTCACCATCGTGTTGGCCTCGCGGCTGTGAGGCACGTTCGTCACGAGGCTCTTGTCGATCTTCATTTCGTTGAACGGCATCTGATAGAGCTGCGTGAGCGACGAGTAGCCGGTGCCGAAGTCGTCGAGCGAGAGGCCGATTCGCTTAACGCGCAGACGCGTGAGAATGTCCATCGTGGTAGTCGGGTTCTGCATCGTGGCCGTCTCGGTGATCTCGAGCGCGAGCTGGCTGCCGTCGACGCCGTGCTTCGCGAGCAAGGCGGCAACGCGGTCCGGAAAGCTCAAGTCGGTCACGAGGCTCGGCGGCAGGTTCACCGCGCACGACATCGGCACGCCTTGGTCGTTCCAGTCGCGCACTTGACGCAGCGCGAGGCCGAGCACGCTGCTGGTGAGGTCTGCGATCGAGCCGCTGCGTTCGGCGAGCGGCACGAACTCGTCGGGCATCACGATGCCGAGCCGCGGGTGCTGCCAGCGCGCGAGCGCTTCCACGCCGTCGATCACCCAACCGTGGTCGGTGCGGGTCGCCTTCGGCTGGTAGTACGGAATGATTTCGCCGGCCGCGATGCCGCGGCGAAGGTCTGCCGCCGAGAGCTCGCGGTCCTGGTTGAGCACCGCGGCGAGCTTGCTCTCGAGGTCCTGGGCGAGCACGGGCTTGGCAAGCTTCCCGCACATCGTGAGGCCGTAGCTCACGCCGAGCTCGTACGCGGTGGAGAGCACGCGCTCGTCCACGCCGCTCATGAGCAGCACAGGCGACTTGCAGTCGCGCGCGGAGAGTAGACGCAGGAGCTCGAGACCGTCGGTGTCCGGTAGATGCAAGTCGAGCACGATCAGCGTCGGTCGGAAGGTGTCGACGAGCGTCAAGAACTCGGCCGCTGTGCCCGCGCTCGCCACCGAGTAGTCGAGCTTCGCGGCCACCGCCGCGATGAAATCGACGACGCCGGGTTCGTCGTCCACTACGAGCACTCGATTGACGTTGTCGGCCATCTAAAGATCGGGGTCGCGCGGCAATGGGGCGCGGCAATGGGGGTAGCGTGAAGGGCGACCGTTAGGGGATCTATCGACCGGCGCTCACTTTGCTTAATCTGTCCCGGGCGGGACGATGGGGTTATGTAAAGCGGGGAGTGAGAAGGCGCGGCGCGGCGGTGGGGCGCTGTTGGGGACAGGACTTCGGGAGCGCGGAGCGCGGCGCCGTGGCGCGCTTAGGGACAGGCCCTCAGGCGCGCGGCGCGGGGCGTCGTGAGGCGCCCAGGTAGGTCTTGGCGCGCCACCCGCTGGGCGGCGCAGAGGGCCAGTCCCTAGTGATGCCCGGAGTACCAGTTCACGGCGAATTGCACCAACTGCGGCGCGGTGCGGAGGTTGAGCTTCTTCTTGATGCGCTGCCGGTGGGATTCCACGGTCTTTACCGAGAGATTCAGGGTCTCGGCGATCTCGCGCGTGGTCTTGCCGCGGCCGATGAGGTTCAAGACCTGCAGCTCTCGATTGCTCAAGCGTTCGATGGGATCGGCGCTCTGCTGACGCCCCGTAACCGCGAACCGCTCGATCATGCTCGCGCCCACGCGCTCGCTCACGTAGATGCCGCCCGAGAGAACGCGGCGAACCGCCACGAGCAACTGCTCGGCGGCTGCCTGCTTCATGATGTAGCCGTTCGCACCGGCGCTCAGAAGCCGCTCCGCGTAGATGTTTTCGTCGTGCATCGACAGAATCAGCACGGGCAGCTGCTGGTATTTGTTGCGGATGTCCTTCACGAGCTCGAGGCCGTCGCTGTCGCGCAGCGATAGATCGAGTATCACGATGTCGGGCGTGAGCTTGCTGAGGGTAATCCGTGCTTCCTTCACGTCCGCGGCCTCGCCGCAGACGCGGAGATCGGGCTCCTGCTCGATGAGTTGCACGAGTCCCTGCCGGACGATCGGGTGATCGTCGACCAGAAATACGCTGCGCTTGCCGGTGTGTTCCGCCATTTTTCTTCCCTCGAAGCCCGTTTGTTTGCTCATGCGGAGCAGCGTTCGGCGAATGACCGTTCCGCCCGCTTCCCTTGCTCCGTTAGTGAACTCGTGCCAGCGGGCACGGCGACGGGCGCGTACGCGACACACGACGACGCGCGACCGAAGCGACCGTTGTAGATGGTGGCTGCCAGAGCACTCCCCATTGCTCCAACGCACACAAGAAAGTTGCTTAGGGTCAGTATGTTGGAGAAAGCCGCCACACGCCATAGGGGAAGACCTGATCGACCTGATCGCCGGAAACGATCTCGGCCGAAGGACGGGCGAAACGCTCTGTCGCTGTTGCCGCCTGGCCACCCGAGACACTAGACGCGCGGGTTGGAGCGGGCTGCGGGAATCGAACCCGCGGCTCTAGCTTGGGAAGCTAGGGTATTGCCACTATACGAAGCCCGCCCGGAAACGGATTCTACTTCGATCTCGCGCCGAGCAAAAACCCCGGCTGGCGGTTGATCTACACCCGCACCCCGGATCAAATAGGGCGCGCGGTCTACGGACGTCGACCAGCGCCGACCGGGGACCTACTTGACCGCGATCCATCTCCGCAAAGTTCGCAGCTTCGTGCGCCGGCCCGGCCGGATCACGGATGCACAGCGGCGCGCGCTCGACGTGCTCGGCCCGCGCTTCGGCGTCCCCGACGCAACCGAGCATCTCGATCTCGTAACCGTGTTCGGCCGCGACGCTCCGCGCGTTCTCGACATCGGGTTCGGCGACGGCGAAGCGCTCGTGACTTGCGCCGCCAACAACGCCGGCACCGACTACTTCGGCGTAGAGGTCCACGAGCCCGGCATCGGTCACCTGCTGCTGCTCCTCGAGAAGGCGCAGCTCACGAACGTTCGCGTGATCGGCCGGGACGCGGCCGATGTCTTGCCGCAGCGCCTGCCCGACGGAACGTTCGATGCCGTCAACCTGTTCTTTCCCGATCCATGGCCCAAGAAGCGCCACCACAAGCGGCGGCTCGTGCAGCCCGCTTTCGTCGCGGAGGTCGCGCGCGTGCTCCGTACCGGCGGCCTCCTGCACGTCGCCACCGACTGGGCGAACTACGCGGACCATACTCGCGACGTGCTCGCACGCGACGCGCGGTTCCTGCCGGTCGACGCCGGCGATCTGTGCCAAAATCCCCTCGCCTTTCGACCGCCGACGAAATTCGAGCGCCGCGGCCGGCGCTTGGGACACGACGTAGTGGATCTGTTCTACCGCAAACTCGACGCCCCGAGTGGACCGCACGCTTCGGTCAATGACCCAGCCTGATTCCGAAGCCGCCCGGCGCAAGGTGCCGTGGTACGCGTTTCTCCTGAGCCCCCGCCTGCTGTTCTGCGTGCTGCAGGGCTTCTCGTCCGGCTTGCCGCTATACGTGCTGATCCAGCTGGTGCCGGGCTGGCTGCGCAGCGAAGGCGTCGACCTCTCGACGATCGGCCTGCTGTCGCTCGCAACTCTTCCGTACACCTGGAAGTTCGTTTGGTCGCCGCTCATCGATCGGTTTCGCCCGCCGTTCCTCGGACGGCGCCGCGGCTGGGCGGTGGTGAGTCAGCTCTTGCTGCTCGCAACGATCGCGCTGCTCGGCGGCACCGACCCGACGAACAGCTCGTCCGTGGTCGCTCTGATGTTCGCCACGGCGATCTTCAGTGCAACGCAGGACATCGTCCTCGATGCGTATCGCCGCGAGATGCTGGCCGACAACGAGCTCGGCGCGGGCAACGCATTCTTCGTGCAGGCCTATCGGCTCTCGTCGCTAGTCCCCGGCTCCCTAGCCTTCATCCTGTCGGACCACATTCCGTGGCCGTCGGTGTATTGGATCGTTGCGGCGTTCATGATCGTGGGAATCGTGACCATGCTCGCAGCGCCCGAGACGTCGGACGATCGTGTGGCGCCGCAGTCGGTACGTGCAGCGGTCATCGAACCGTTTCGCGAGTTCTTCACGCGTAACGGCGTCAAGTCCGCGCTCCTCGTGCTTGCGTTTCTCTTCTTCTACAAGCTCGGCGACAACATGGCCGTGGCGCTGCAAACGCCGTTCTTTCTCGACGTGGGCTTCTCGCGCACCCAGATCGGCACGATCGCCAAGTTCTCGATCCTCGTCTCCACCGTCGTCGCGAGCATCGTGGGCGGCCTGATCATGCTCAAGCTGCCCATCAACAAGGCGCTCTGGATCTTCGGGGTGGTGCAGCTCACGACCAGCCTCGGCTTTGCGGCGCTTGCAGCCGTAGGGCCCAACCCGTACATGCTCGGCGCCGCGGCGGCGTGGGAATACTTCGGCGTGGGCCTGGGCACGGTGGCGCTCGTCGCATTCATCGCTCAACAGACGAATCGGCGCTTCACCGCGACTCAGCTCGCGCTGCTCACGAGCCTCATGGTGGTGCCTCGAACGTTCGCGGGCTCGATCACCGGCTACATCATCGAGGCCGTGGGCTACTTCAACTTCTTCCTGATCTGCACTGCCGTGGGCGTCCCGGGGCTTCTCCTGCTCCTCAAGGTCGCTCCTTGGTCGGCGCAGCCCTCCGACTCCGAACCGGCGATCGCGGCCCGCCCCGCGGCTCAGAGCCGCCAGTCGTAGTCGACCGTAAGCGGCGCGTGGTCCGAGAAGCGCCGGTTCTTGTAGATGGCGGCGCCCTTCACCGCCGTGCGCAGCGCCGGACTCACGACCTGGTAATCGATGCGCCAGCCCACGTTCTTCTCCCACGCACGTCCCCGGCTCGACCACCACGTGTATTGCTCGGCCTCTTGGTTCACCGTGCGGAACGCGTCGACGAACCCGCGGCCGTCGAACAAGGTGTCGAGCCACGCGCGCTCCGGCGGGGTGAACCCCGGATAGTCTTGAAGCGCGCGCCAGTTTTTCAAGTCGACCGGCCGGTGCGCCATGTTGAAGTCGCCGCAGAACACGAACGGGAGACGGTGGCTCGCGAGGTCGGCGAGGCGCCGGTCGAACGCGGCCAAGAATCGGAACTTCGCCTCTTGCCGCGCCGGACTCGAGGAACCGGACGGGAAGTACGCACTCGCGACCGCGACCGAGCCGAAGTGCGCCTCGAGGTAACGTCCCTCCGCGTCGAACTCCGGAACGCCGATGCCGCGCACGATCTCCACGGGCACGTCCCGCGAGTAGATCGCTACGCCGCTGTACCCCGGCTTCTGCGCCGCATGCAACACGCGATGGAAGCCTCGCGACTCGAAAGCGCGGTCGGCGAGCTGATGGTCATGGGCCTTGAGCTCCTGCACACAGAGCACGTCGGCGCGTTGCCGCGCGAACCAGCGGAAAAACCCCTTGCGTGCCGCGCTGCGCAAACCGTTTGCGTTGAAACTGATGATTCGCACGGGGAAAAAAATCGGTCGATCGGAAAAGGGCGCGCTATCATAGCCAAACGGTTCCGGACCCGCAGAATGAAAGCCTACAAGACAGAATTTCTGGAACTGGCGTTGGAGCTCGGCGTACTGCGTTTCGGCGAATTCACGCTCAAGTCGGGACGCATCAGCCCGTATTTCTTCAACGCCGGACTCTTCAACAGCGGTTATGCCGCGGCGAAGCTCGGCCGTTGCTATGCGTCCGCGGTAGCGTCACTCGATATCGAGTTCGACATGCTGTTCGGTCCCGCCTACAAGGCCATCCCGATCGTCGCGCTCGCGGCCGCCGCGCTCGCCGAGCACCACGACGAAGACTACCCGTATGCCTTCAACCGCAAGGAAAAGAAGGACCACGGCGAAGGCGGCATGACCATCGGCGCGCCGCTCGCGGGACGCGTGCTGATCCTCGACGACGTCATCACGGCCGGCACGGCCATCCGCGAGGTCCTCGACCTCATTCGCGACGTCGGCGCAACGCCGGCCGGCGTGTTGGTCGCGCTGGATCGGGAGGAGGTGGGGCCGAAGAACCGCGTCTCCGCCGTGGCACAGCTGGAGGCCGAGCTCGGGGTGCCGATCCGCAGCATCGTCTCCCTGAGCGACCTCATCGACCACCTGGAGGAAGATAGGGACTTCGCCGAGCACTTGCCGGCGGTGAGGGCCTACAGAAACAGGTACGGGGCGGCCTTGGAGCGTTGAGCCCGGTTCGGAGTGAGAGCTGCGTTGCAGTTTGGCGCTGATTCGCCTCGTCTCGGCTCGAAGTTTGGTATATCTAGGGGCCTCTGCGGACTCGGTAGGTTACATAATTGGCCATTGACCGCCTCCTCTGCTCCCTCGCGCTCGCGGCACTTTGCGTGCCGGCGATGTGCTTGGCGCAGAAGTCGGACGGCGGCAGCAAGCTCTACCGATGGGTGGACACCAACGGCGTAGTCCACTACAGCGACTCGGTCCCGCCCGAGCAGGCGTCGCGCGATCGCACGCTCATGAACAAGGAGGGCGTGAAGGTCGGTTTCGAGCAAGGTGAGATAACGGCGGAAGAACGGGCGGAGATGGACCGCCAGAAGGCCGCGATCGAGGAGCAGCAGCGCGCGAAGGCGGAAGTCCAGCGCCGCGACAGGATGCTCCTCGAGACCTATCTCACGGTTGCCGATATCGAAGACCTTCGCGACCGGCGCCTCGAGCTCCTCGAGTCGCAGATCAAAGTCACCGAGGCCTATCTCGGCAACCTGCGTAAGAAGCTCGAGACTCTCCAGAAGGAAGCGAGCCGGTTCAAGCCGTACGCCACCGACGAGAACGCGCCGAACATCCCGGAGAGCCTCGCCACCGACATTTCCCGAACGACGGCTTCGATCGCGAACTACGAGCAGACGCTGGAGCGCACGCGATCCGACCAGCAGAATTTGCGCGCCTCGTTCGACGACGACATCGCCCGCTTCAAGCAGCTGAAGAACAAAGGTTAGCCACGGTCAGCCGCGGCCGGTATGACCGAAGCCGCCGCTGCCGCGCGCGCTCTCCTCGAAGCTCTCGACGACTTCGAAGTCCACCTGCACCACCGGCACCACGACGAGCTGCGCGACGCGTTCGCCCGGCTCGATGCGAAACGGCTGCGCGCCGCGGTTCCAGCACGAGATCATGAGCTCGCCCTGGTAGTCGGAGTCGATGAGGCCCACGAGATTGCCGAGCACGATGCCGTGCTTGTGGCCGAGCCCCGAGCGCGGAATGATCAACGCAGCGAGCTTCGGGTCCGCGATGTGAATCGCGAGGCCCGTAGGTATCAGCGCGGTGGCTCCGGGCGCGAGATCGAGTGGCTGGTCGAGGCACGCGCGCAGATCGAGGCCGGCGGAGCCCGCGGTCGCGCGTTTCGGCAGCGGGAAGTCCCGGCCGATGCGCGGATTCAGGATCTTGAGATCGACTTTCACGATCGACCGGCGGCGGACGTCGGGCACGCGTCGAGCCGGGAGGCACGATAGCGGTCGGCGATCAGCTCGAGCAGGCGCCGGGCGAGCAGCGGCTTGGTGGCTTCACCGAGAGCGAGCTCGCCGCCGCGCCAGAACACGGTGAGCGCGTTGGTCTCGCGGTCGAAACCGCAGTCGGGCCCCACCTGATTCGCCGCGATCATGTCGACACGTTTCTTCTCGAGCTTTTCGCGCGCGTGCCGCGCTACGTCCTCGGTTTCGGCAGCGAACCCCACCGTGAACGGCGGCTTCGGCAGCGCCGCGACGCTCGCGAGCGTATCCGGCGAGCGCACGAGCGCGAGCTCGAGCTCGGGCGAGCTGCGCTTGATCTTTTGGCGCGCCGCCTTCTGCGGACGATAGTCCGAAACCGCGGCGCAGCCGATGAAGACCTGGGCGTTCGCGATCTCGGCATGCACGCGCTCGTACATCTGCTCGGCCGTCTCCACGTCCACGCGGCGCACTCCGGCCGGAGTGGAGAGCGCCACCGGGCCGCTCACGAGCACCACGTCCGCGCCCGCATCGCGTGCCGCGACGGCGACCGCGAACCCCATCTTTCCCGAGCTGCGATTCGTGATGTAGCGGACCGGATCGATGGCTTCGCGCGTGGGACCGGCAGTGATCACGACCTTGGCGCCGGTCAACGGCTGGAGGCGCAGACCACCCTGGAGCTCGAGCACCGCGCTCACGATCTCGTTCGGCTCCAGCATGCGTCCGGGACCGGTTTCGCCGCACGCCTGATCGCCTTCGGCCGGACCCAAGAAGCGCACGCCGCGCGAGTCGAGCACGGCGCGGTTCGCTTGCGTCGCGGGATTCGACCACATCGCATGATTCATTGCCGGGGCCACGACGATCGGCGCCGTGGTGGCCAGGCAGAGCGTGGCGAGCAGGTCGCCGGCAAGGCCCGCGGCCAACTGTGCGAGAAAATCCGCAGTGGCAGGTGCGACGACGATCACGTCGGCCCAGCGCGCGAGCTCGATGTGGCCCATCGAAGCTTCCGCGCCGGGATCCCATAGGTCGTCGCGCACACGGCGCCCGGAAACGGCTTGGAATGTGAGCGGCGTCACGAATTGACGCGCGCCCTGCGTCATCACGACTTGCACTTCGCAGCCGCGCTCGACGAGCCGGCGCACGATCTCGGGACTCTTGTACGCGGCGATACCCCCGGTAACGCCGAGCAGGATGCGCTTGGGGGTGCCTCGTTCGGTGGGGGCCATGCTCGGGATACTCCGAGCATCGAAGCTTACGCTCGCTCCGCCCCCCGTCCACTGGCGAATCGGCCTTTTCTTATGTCCTCGAGGACTAATCCGGCATGCATGCGGGCGAGGCGTTCGTCACCATGGGACATGGTCGATCGCATATCCACATGACGCTGCGCGACTGGCCGCGCTCGGAACGCCCGCGCGAGCGCCTGCTCGAGGCGGGCCCGAAGGCGCTCTCGGACGGCGAGCTCCTCGCGATCCTGCTCGGCACGGGAAGTGCCGGCCAGAACGCCGCGGAGCTCGCGCGCTCGCTGCTCGAGCGCTACGGCGGGCTGCCGCCCCTGCTCGCCACGAGCTCGCCGGAGCTCGCCCGGTCCCGCGGCGTCGGCCCGGCGCGCGCGGCGCGCCTCGTCGCCGCCGTGGAGCTCGGGCGTCGCTACCTCGCGGCGCCGCAGGAGCCGCGCAACGCGTTCGACGCGCCGCTCGACGCGGCGCGTTACTTGAAGGCACGTCTCCTCGACCTGCCGCACGAGGTGTTCTGCTGCCTGTTCCTGGACACGCGTCATCGGCTGATACGCTGCGAGGAGCTGTTTCGCGGCACGGTCGACGGGGCCACGGTGTATCCGCGCGAGGTCGTGAAGCACGCCCTGCAGCACAATGCGTCGGCCGTCATCCTGGGGCACAACCACCCTTCCGGCGTGTCGGAGCCGAGCGAGGCCGACCGCAGCATCACGCTCAAGCTCGCGAAAGCCCTGGCTCTCGTGGAGATCCGGCTGCTCGACCACCTTGTCGTGAGCCGCGGCGGACACGTGTCACTGGCCGAGCGGGGGTGGATATGAGGCACCGGAGCGGGTATAGTCCCGCCCCTTTCGAGAACGCCCTGTCGAGGATTCCTGCGATGTCCAAGGTCTGCCAAGTCACCGGGAAGCGGCCGATGTCGGGCCACAAGGTTTCCC
>DASUFK010000136.1:0-2931 GCA_036274615.1 Gammaproteobacteria bacterium
CGGAGGTGCGCTGGCAGCTCAGGCCGCGTTATAGCGTCATAGGCTTCGCAGGTACCGGCAAGGCCCACGCGTCGATTGCGGCACGCGATCGCGACGAGAGCGTCACGTCCGGCGGAGCGGGATTCCGCTATCTGATCGCCCGCCGCTACGGCGTGCATGTCGGCGTCGACGTAGCGGCCGGTTCCGACGATACGGTGTTCTACGTGGTGTTCGGCAACGCTTGGCTGCGGCCCTGAGTCTCAGCGCGGGCAGGCCACCCGAAACGCGCGCTCCGCCTTCTTCGGGTCGCCGATCGTCTCGTAGAACGCCGCGATGTACTCGCGCGCGCCCTTGGACGCTTTGTCGCTCAAGCCCGCGTCCGTCGAGAACAGCGCCTCGATGGCCGCGCGCTGCTCTTTGAAGCGCGCGAACGGCGCGTCGAACGCGGTCATCTCGCGGCACCGGCCCCGAAAGAGCCGCTGGCGCACCGTCGAGATCGGCAAGCGAGCGTCCGGCAGCGCGTACGGCGCGTTCACGATCCCCGACGCGTCGAAGTCGTACGGCACGGGCACGTGCACGCCGTCGGGGCGTACGAACGGCACCACGTTGTGGCAGCACGAGCTGCCGGCCGGGCCTTCGGCCGACGACCAATCCGTGTTGCCGATGAAGTACTCGAACGTGTCCAGGAGCGCGAGCGCCGCGGGGTCGTAGCTCGCGGCCTCCACGCGCGGAACGGACACCGGCGTGAGCCCCGAGCGCTCGGCGAAACGCTCTTCGTCCTCGATGAGGAATCCCGCCTTCGCGACGAGCTCGCGGCCGCGCCCGGAATCGAAGTAGGTGACGTTCACGGGCCGGATTCGCAAGCTCGACTCCGTGAGCAGATTGAGCACGCGATAGACTTGCCGCTCGAGCGCGTTGTATTGGTCGAACGAAGCGCTCGAGCTGCAATGGGTGACGAGCTTGAGCCGGTTCTCGCCCGCGAACGGCGACCCGTCCGGCTGGTCCTTCGGGAAGTTGAGCAGCAGCGGCGGGAAGTCGCAGGCTTTCACCCGCGATTTGCCGCGGACTCTGACGCGAACGTCCACCGCAACGTCGCCCTGGGTGCCGGCGGCCGCGACGCGTCCCGGCTGATACTCCGGATCGTCGCGCTGCCGGAGCACGGTTTGGAACGGCGCCTCGATCCGGATCGCGAGCGGGGCTTCGCCGGCGAACAGGGCGCTCGGTGCGGCCCACGAGATCGCGGGCATGGCCGCCGCGACCGCGAGCGGCGCCCAACATGCAAATCGCAGCAGCGGATTGGAATCGCTCGGCATTCGACTATGCTTACGCTCGCTTAAGCCCAAGGCCCGCTCGCGCGGGATCATAGAGGGACATGCGATGAATGAGCAAACGCAGGTGCTCCTGGAGCCGGTCCCGCCGCAGGCCGGTGCCGACGGCGGCGCCTGCGAGAAAAAGGACAAGAAGAAAAAGAAGAAGAACCGCGGCGTCGAGACGATGTTCCGCGTGACTTACCAGAATCACGTTGCGCTGTCCCGGCTCGCCGACAACAAGGCGAACATGCTGATCAGCATCAACGGGCTCATCATCTCGGTGATGATCGCGCTGGTCACGCGCGGAGCGGCCGTGAGCTGGACCTTGACGCCGGTGCTCGTGCTCGTGGCGGGCTGCCTCGTGTCGCTCGCGTTCGCCGTGCTCGGCGCGCGGCCGCGCTTGAGCCGAGCCCCCGTCACGATCGACGACATCCGCGCCAACAGCGGCAATCTGCTGTTCTTCGGTCAGTTCACCACCATGCCGCTGGCGGAGTTCCAGGCGTCGCTGCGCGTGCTGATGAAGGACCCCGAGCTGCTCTACGACCATCTCGGACGGCAGCTCTATCTGATGGGGCTGTCGCTGAACACCAAGTACCGGCTGCTCCAACTCGCTTACAGCACGTTCCTTGCGAGCATCGTGATCGCGACCGCCGGGTTCCTGTATCTGTACTGGACGGGCCAATTCCAGTACGTCGCCCAGTAGCGCCCGGCCGCCTAGAGTTCTTTACCCGGCCGTCCCCGCACCCCCGACAGGCTGTCATGTAGAATCTGAGCCCCAAACAACAGCCTAGAACCCGCGACCCTTACATGAGCGCAGAACCCGCGACCGTTTCCCGCCCGCACGGCAAACTCGATCTCCACGACCAGAAGCAGCTCGAAGACGTCGGCTTCATGACCTGCATGACGCTGGTGCTGCTCGGCAACTATGCCCAGACGGGTCACTTCGGCGGGCCGCTCGCCTATACGCCGTTCAACGTGGTCACGCACCTGGCCGGTCGCGAGCGCGGCGGGCTGCACTTCGATTACCGCCGGCCCAAGCACCCCTACCGCGACAAGTTCATGCTGGCGGCGGGCCACTGCGCGCCCACTTGCTACGCGCTCTGGATGGTCATGGGCGAGGCGCTCGCCCGCAAGTACAAGGCCACCGGCGATCGCCGCTACTACGTGGCGCCCAGCGACGCGATGCTCGGCATCGACGCGCTCGGCTTCCGCCGCGGCGCCGGCGCGCTCAAGACGCTGCTCGCCGACAACAAGCTCGCCGACCACCCGCTGTTCGCGGACGCCAAGGGTCGCGGCATCCGCTCGCTCTCGGGCCACATCGAGTCCACCGACGTCACCAACGACGTGAACGGCGGCCCGTCGGGCGTGGGCATCGCCACCGCGGCCGGCAAGGCGGCCTTCTGGGACATCGTCGGCGCGCAGATGGGCTCGCCGAAGATCGTGGCGTTCGAGGGCGAGTTCGCGCTGTGCTCGGGTCATGCGCAGGAGCTCAAGACCCAGGCAATGGCGCTCCAGGCCGGCAAGCGGCTGCGCATCTTCTTCTCCGACAACAACGCGGGCATCGACGACGCGCTGCTCGGCGGCGTGGTGCCCGCCAAGTTCGAAGGCTACAAGCTCATCGATCAGTGGACGTCGTACGGCT
>DASUFK010000137.1:0-25635 GCA_036274615.1 Gammaproteobacteria bacterium
GTTCCAAGGCGAAGGTCATTTGCCGATTCCGGGCTACCGGCAACGGCTCGCCAACGTGGAAAGCAACGAGCTGTCCGACGATCGCTGCGGCCAGTTCTTCGCGATGCTCGGCGAAAGCAAACGGCCGCTGATCTACGCCGGGGGCGGCGTGATCAACGGCAACGCCAGCGCGGCGCTGCGCGCATTCGTGCACGCGTTCAAGGTCCCGGTTGCGAGCACCTTGATGGGGCTCGGCGGCTTCGACACGACCGATCCGCTATCGCTGCACATGCTCGGCATGCACGGCTCCGCGAGCACGAACTATGCGGTCGACGACTGCGATCTACTGATCACGCTCGGCGCACGCTTCGACGACCGCGTCGCGGGCTCGCCGAAGAAATTCGCGGCCAAGGCCAAGCGCGTGCTGCACTTCGACATCGACCCGTCGGAGATCCACAAGGTCAAGAAGGCCGACTGGTATCACGTGGGCTTGCTCGGCGACGCGCTCGACGCGCTCGTCGCCTACGGCAGGCGCTTAGGTCTAGCCGCGGACTTCGGCGCGTGGCACGCCGAGCTCGCGGAGCTCAAGTCCACGTATCGGCTCAACTACGATCGCGCCAGCAAGCTGATCCAGCCGCAATACGTGATGGAGGAGATGAACCGCATCACCAAAGGCGACGCGATCGTCACCACCGGCGTAGGCCAGCATCAGATGTGGGCCGCGCAGTACTGCGACTTCCGCTCACCAAGGCTGTGGATGACCTCCGGCAGCATGGGCACGATGGGCTTCGGGCTGCCGGCCGCGATCGGCGCGCAGTTCGCGCGGCCGAACAAGCTCGTGATCGACGTGGACGGCGACGCCAGCATCCGCATGAATTTGGGCGAGCTCGAGACGGTCACCACCTACAACCTGCCGATCAAGATCGTCGTGCTCAACAACTACGGCGACGGCATGGTCATGCAGTGGCAGCGGCTGTTCTTCAAAGGCCGACTGTCGGCGAGCGACAAGTCGCTGCGCAAGAAGGACTTCGTGAAGACCGCGCAGGCCGACGGCTTCGGCTACGCGCGCAAGCTCGACGACAAGGCGCTCGTGCCGCAGGTGCTCGACGAGTTCCTGAACCACAAGGGCCCGGCGTTCCTCGAAGTGGTCATCGATCCCGAAGCGGGCGTCTATCCGATGGTGGGACCGGGCCTCTCGTACTACGAGATGATCACCGGCGACTTCATCCCGAACCGCTACAGCCCCGGCAAACCGCCCGAGCCGAGCTCGTCCGGGATGTTCTAGCCGCGCTTCGCGCTCGCGCCGGGGCCTAAGAGCTCTCGACCACCCCCGCGAAAAATAGGGACATGTTACTTTTTCGGCGAGCCGCTCCTGACGGCGATTCGCTCATCGAAAAAGTAACATGCCCCTATTTTTCGCTCAGCGCACTCGCGTACTTGTCGGGAGAGAAGCCGACCAGCAAGGTCGCGCCGCGCTCCAGCACCGGCCGCTTGATCAGCGACGGCTGCTCGATCATCAACGCGATGGCCTCGCGCTCGTCGCGCACGTTCTTGCGCGAGTCCGGCAGCTTGCGGAACGTCGTGCCCGCACGATTCAGCAACGTCTCCCACCCTACTACGCGGCTCCAACGCTCGAGCCGCGAACGATCGACTCCCTCGGCCTTGTAGTCGTGGAAGTCATAGGCGACGCTGTGCGCGTCGAGCCACGCGCGCGCCTTCTTCATCGTGTCGCAGTTCTTGATGCCGTACAGCCCGAGGCGCATGAACGCGATCGTACCCGAACCCGCGTGGACTCGCGCTCGGCCGCTCTCTATTCTTCCGCGAATGCGGCCCAAGCACATCGTGATCTGGACCGGCGCGCGGCACGACGACCGCCTGTGCGCCGCCGTCGGCGCAGTCCCCGGCGTGCGCGCGACCGGCGCGCGGGACCGCGCCGCCGCGCTCGCCGCGCTCGAGGAGGCCGACGCGCTCGTGGCAACGGTCGTGGGCTGGGGCACCGACTTCGCGAGCGCCGTCGCCCGCGCGCCGCGGCTCGTATGGATGCAGGCGCTGAACACGGGCATCGACAACCTCGAGAGGTACGGCATCCCGAAGCACCTCGCAATCAGCAACGTGGGACCGGTGAACTCCACGACCGTGGCGGAGCACGCGCTGCTGTTGCTGCTCGCGCTCGTTCGGCGCATGCCCGCGCTCGCCGCGGCTCAAACGCGCCGCGACTGGGCGTTCGACGCCGTGCGCCCGCAGCTCTCGACGCTGCGCGGCAAGCACGTGGCGATTCTCGGCTTCAGCTACATCGGCCGCGAGGTCGCCGCGCTGTGCTCGGCCTGCGGCGCCCGCGTCACCGGCATCGCACGGACGGCGCGCACGGACGCGAGCGGCGTCGCCATCGAAGCCGTGGCGAGGCTGCGCGACGTGCTCGCGGCCGCCGACGCGCTCGTGATCGCCGCCCCACTCACCGACGAGACTCGCGGAATCGTGAACGCGGAGAACCTCGCCGCGCTCGAGCGCGGCGCTCTGGTCGTGAACGTGTCGCGCGGCGGCCTCGTCGCCACGCCTGACTTGCTCGCCGCCCTCGACAGCGGCCAGGTCGGCGGTGCCGGCCTCGACGTGACGGATCCGGAGCCGCTGCCGGCCGGCCATCCGCTGTGGACGAGGCCGAACGTGATCATCACGCCGCACGTCGCGGGCATCGGCGGCGGAGAGGCGGTGCGCGCGGAGCTCGAGGCGCTGGTCGTCGACAACGTGGGGCGCTTCGTGGCGGGCGGCGAGCTCCTGCACATCGTGCGGCGCGCGTCGCGCTGAGCACCGCGCCCTAGAGCTCCCCTGCCGCCGCCGCCTCGGCGATCACCGCGTGCGTCGCCTCCACGAGCGAGCCGAGATCCCCGGGGTCGATCACGAGCGCCGGCATCAAGTAGATGACGTCGGCGAACGGCCGCACGAACACGCCGTGACGCACGAACCGCTGCCGCAGCGCATCGAGGTTCGGGCGGCGCTCGAGCTGCACCACGCCGATGGCCCCCTTCACGCGAATGTCCGCCACGCCGGGCAGCGAGCGGCAACGCTCGAGCCCCGCGGTCAGCGCCGCCTCGATCGCGGCCACCTGCGTAAGACGCGGCTCCCGCTCGAAGAGATCGAGCGACGCATTCGCGGCGGCGCAGGCGAGCGGGTTACCCGCATACGTGGGGCCGTGCATCAGCGCGCTGTTGAAGTCGTCGGACAGGAACGCGTCGTAGACGTGCTTGGCCGCGACCGTCGCCGCGAGCGGCACGGTGCCGCCCGTCAGCGCCTTCGAGACGGTGACGATGTCCGGAATCACGCCCGCCTGCTCGCATGCGAACATCGTGCCGGTGCGGCCGAAGCCGGTCGCGATCTCGTCGGCGATCACCAGTAGCCCGTAGCGCCGGGAGACGGCGGCGATCGTGGCGAGAGTCTCGGGCGAGTGGAACTTCATGCCGCCCGCCGCCTGCACGAGCGGCTCGACGATCACGGCGGTGAGCTCGCGCGCGTGCGCGGCCACGCGCCGCTCGAAGTCGGCGGCGAGCCGCCGGTCGCGCGGCACGGGCAGCACGAGCTGCTCGGGCAGCACGTTGCCGAACAGATGGTGCATGCCCTCCTCCGGATCACAGACCGACATCGCCGCGAACGTGTCGCCGTGATACGCGTGCTCGAACGAGACGAAGCGCGTGCGCGCGAAGTCGCCCTGATTGATCCTGAACTGCAGCGCCATCTTCATCGCCACTTCGACGGCCACCGAGCCCGACTCGGAGAAGAACACGTGCTCGAGCCCGGCCGGCAGCAGCGCCGCAAGCCGCTTCGCGAGCGTAATTGCCTGGCCGTGCACGAGCCCGCCGAGCATCACGTGGGGCATGCGCTCGAGCTGGGCGGCCACGGCTGCGCGGATGTGCGGATGGTTGTAGCCGTGACACGCCGTCCACCACGACGCCACGCCGTCGATCAGGGTGCGGCCGTCCGCTAGGAACAGCCGCACGCCGTCGGTGCGCTCCACGACCGGCGGCGGCGGCACGGTTTGCATCTGGCTGTACGGCAGCCACAGGTGGGAATCGATCATGCGGCCAATACTACGTCACGTCGGCCGCATCGACCGCCCGCTATACTGGCCGCTCCCGCAAACATCGCCGCCATCCGCATGAAAAAGATCAGCTGCTTCAAGGCCTACGACGTCCGCGGCCGGGTGCCCGAGGATCTCGACGAAGACATCGCGTACCGCATCGGCCGCGGCTACGCCGCCTTCGTCAAGCCGCGCGTCGTCGCGGTAGGCCGCGACATCCGCGCATCGAGCCCCGCGCTCACCGCGGCGCTGATCAAGGGCCTCACCGACGAAGGCGTCAACGTGCTCGACATCGGCGTCGGCGGCACCGAGCTCGTCTACTTCGCCACGTTCAGTCAGAAGCTCGACGGCGGGATCATGGTCACCGCGAGCCACAATCCGCCCAACTACAACGGCATGAAGATGGTCCGCGAGGAATCGCGGCCGTTGAGCGCCGACACCGGCCTGCTGGACATCCGCCGCCTCGCGGAAAGCGACCTCGGGAGCCCCAAGTCCGCGCGCGGTAAGGTGCGATCGCTCGACGTCAAGCCGCAATACATCGAACACCTGCTCTCGTACGTGGACCGCAAGGCGCTCGCGCCGTTGAAGATCGTCGTCAACGCGGGCAACGGCGGCGCGGGCCCGATCGTCGACCTGCTCGAGCCGCACTTGCCGTTTCAGTTCGTGAAGCTGTTCCACGAGCCCGATGGCACGTTTCCGAACGGCGTGCCGAACCCGATGATCGAAGAGAACCGCGTCGTCACGGCCGAGCGCGTGCTGAAGGAAAAGGCCGCTCTCGGCATCGCCTGGGACGGCGACTACGATCGCTGCTTCTTCTTCGACGAGCAAGGCGTGTTCATCGAGGGGTATTACATCGTGGGCCTGCTCGCGCAGACGTTCCTCGACAAGTTCCCCGGCAGCCGCATCGTGCACGATCCGCGGCTCACGTGGGCCACGCTCGATCTCGTCGCCGCGCGCGGCGGCGAAGCCGTGCAAAGCAAGTCGGGCCACGCGTTCATCAAGCAGAAGATGCGCGAGGTCGACGCCGTGTACGGCGGCGAGATGAGCGCGCATCACTACTTCCGCGACTTCTCCTACGCCGATAGCGGCCAGATCCCGTGGCTGCTCGTGGCGGAGATCATGAGCAAGGCGCGCGCGCCGCTCTCCAAGCTCGTGGGCGACCGCATGGCCCAATTCCCCGCGAGCGGCGAGATCAACCGCAAGGTGAGCGACGCGCCCGCGCTCATGAAGCTGGCCGAGGCGAGGTACGGCACGCACGCCGTTTCCATCGAGCACGTCGACGGCGTGAGCGTCGAGCTCGAGGACTGGCGCTTCAATCTACGCGCGTCGAACACCGAGCCGCTGCTTCGGCTCAACGTGGAGAGCCGCGCCGACGCGGCGCTCATGAAGGCGCGGACCGCCGAGCTGCTCGAGATGCTCGGGGGCGAGCCCGGCTAGCGCGGTCATGGGGCGCGGACGAGCGCAAGACGACGCGCGACCGGACCACCGGGCGCTCGTCGCGGCGCTCGCGCGGCCCGAGTGCTACGGACCCGCGGTCCACGAAGTCCGCGTCGTCGAGACGCACATCTCCTGGGTGTTCCTCACGGGCGAGCGCGCCTACAAGGTGAAGAAGCCCGTCAAGCTGCCGTTCGTCGACTTCAGCACGCTCGAGCTTCGCAAGCGGTTCTGCGACGAGGAGCTCCGCCTCAATCGGCGGCTCGCCCCGGAGCTGTATCTCGGCGTGGTGCCGATCGGCGGCTCGCCGCAGGCGCCGCGCATCGGCGCGACGCCGCCGTTCGAGTACGCGATCGAGATGCGCCAGTTTCCCGACGACGCGCGGCTCGACCGGCAAGTGGAGGCCGGTTCGCTCCCCGCCGGCGCGCTGCTCGAGTTCGCGGACAGGCTCGCGCAATTCCACGACCGGCAGCCGCCGCTCGCGCCGCCGGCCGGCGCGGCAACCGACAGCGTCGCCGCCGCGGTCACGAACGTCGACGAGCTCGAGCCGTACCTGCCGGACGAGCACGAGCGCGTCGCGAAGCTGCGCGCCTGGACGAAGCGCGAAGGCGAGGCCATTCTGCCGACGCTCGAGCGCCGCGCGGCGGGAGGCGCGCACCGCGAGTGCCACGGCGACCTGCACCTCGAGAACCTGCTGCTCACGGACGGCCGCGTCGTGGCGTTCGACGCGCTCGAGTTCGATCGCAAGCTCCGCGAGATCGACGTCGCGAGCGAGACGAGCTTCCTCGTGATGGACCTGCTCGCGCACGGCCGTGCCGACCTGGCGTACGCGTTCCTCACCCGCTATCTCGAGACGGGCGGCGATTACGACGGCCTTGCCGTGCTGCGCTTCTATCTCGTGAACCGGGCGCTGGTTCGCGCCAAGGTGCGCGCGCTCAAGGCCGCGCAGCAGTACGCCGAGCACGGCCGCGATGCACCGGCGCCTTACCTCGACCTCGCGGCCGAGCTCGCCGCGCCGGGCTCGCCGCTCCTCGTCGTGACCCACGGCCTCTCGGGCAGCGGCAAGACGCACGTCACGACCGAGCTCATCGGGCGTCTGCCCGCGCTCCGGGTGCGTTCCGACCTCGAGCGCAAACGCCTGCTCGGGCTCAGCGCCGACGCGCGAACCGCGTCCCCGGTGGGCGGCGGCAGCTACGACCCGGGGGCGTCGGAGCAAACCTACGGGCGGCTCGCCGACATCGCGCGCACCGCGCTCGAGCACGGCTTCAACCTGATCGTCGACGCCGCCTTTCTGCGCCGCCCCGAGCGGGAGCAGTTCCGCGGAGTCGCACTGCGCTCGGGCGCCCGGTTCGCCATCCTCGACTGCACCGCCCCCGAGGCCGAGCTCCGCCGCCGAATCGAGGCCCGCGCGGCGCGGGGCCGCGACGCGTCCGAGGCCACCACGGCCGTCCTCGATTGGCAGCTCGAGACCCAGGAGCCGCTCGACGCCGGCGAGCTCGCGCACTCGGAGCGGGTGGATACGTCGGCCGGCATCGACTACGGCGCGCTGGCGGGACGTCTCGCTCGCTCCTGATTCCCCAAACCGGGGGAGTTGGCACGGTGCTTGAAAGGGGTTGGGGTACCCCAAGATACCGGCCATCGCCTACCCAGGCAGCGAGTGAACATGAACGAAGAAACCCGCAATCCGCAGAACGAGGCCGCAGAGCAGTCCATGAGCCTTCCCGAGGACGTGCTGCTGATCCTGCCCGTTCGCAACGTGGTGATGTTCCCCGGCCAGGTCTCGCAGGTGCAGCTGGGCCGCGACATCTCGATCCGCGCCGCGCAGGAGGCCGTCCAGCACGGCCACAAGCTCGGCATCCTGCTGCAGCGCGACCCCGCCGTCGACGAGCCCGGCCCGGACGATCTCTACAAGCTCGGCACGACCGTCACCGTCGTCCGCTATCTCAAGGCGCCGAACGGCATGCATCACCTGATCTGCCAGGGCGAGCAGCGGTTCCGCGTGGTCGACTACCTGAACGGCTTGCCGTTCCTCGCGGCGCGCTTCGACCTGATCGCCGACCAGCCGTCGAACGACCCCGGCGTCGAGGCGCGAGCCACCCTGCTCAAGCAGAAGGTCATCGAGGCCCTCGAGCTGCTGCCGCAGGTGCCCCCCGAGCTGGCTCCGCAGCTCCAGGCGCTCGAGTCGCCCGGCGCGCTCGCGGACATGGTCGCCGGCCTGATCGACATCAAGCCCGCCGAGAAGCAGGCCGTGCTCGAGGCGCTCAAGGTGCGCGAGCGGCTCGACGCCGTGATCGAGCACCTCACGCGCCGCGTCGAGGTGCTCAAGCTCACGCGCGAGATCGGCGAGCAGACGCAGGGCAAGATCGAGGAACGCCAGCGCGAGTACCTGCTGCGCGAGCAGATGAAGACCATCAAGAAGGAGCTCGGCGAGGACGAAACCCAGGACGAGCTCGACGATCTGCGCGAGCAGATCGAGAAGGGCGAGATGCCCGAGGAAGTGCAGCAGCAGGCGAAGAAGGAGCTGCGGCGCCTCGAGAACATGCCCGACGCGTCGACCGAGCACTCGATGGTGCGCACGTACCTCGACTGGCTCGTGGCGCTCCCGTGGTCGAAGCTCGACGAGGAGAACATCGACATCGCGAAGGCGCGCGAGATCCTGGACGCGGACCACTACGGCTTGGCGAAGGTGAAGCGCCGCATTCTCGAGTACCTCGCGGTGCGCAAGCTCAACGCATCCGGCCGCAGCCCGATCCTCTGCTTCGTCGGTCCGCCCGGCGTCGGCAAGACGTCGCTCGGCCAGAGCATCGCGCGCGCGCTCGGACTCAAGTTCGTGCGCTCGAGCTTGGGCGGCGTGCACGACGAGGCCGAGATCCGCGGCCACCGGCGCACGTACATCGGCTCGATGCCGGGCAACATCGTGCAGAGCCTGCGCAAGGCGGGCACGCGTAATCCCGTGTTCATGCTCGACGAGATGGACAAGCTCGGCGTGGGCTTCCACGGCGATCCGTCCGCCGCGCTGCTCGAGGTGCTCGATCCGGAGCAGAACTCCACGTTCCGCGATCACTATCTCGACTTGCCGTTCGACTTGAGCAAGGTGCTGTTCGTGGGCACGGCGAACGTGCTCGAGAACATTCCCGGCCCGCTGCGCGACCGCATGGAGATCATCGAGCTGCCCGGCTACACGCAGGAGGAGAAGCTCGCGATCGCTACCCGATACCTCGTGCAGCGCCAGCTCAAGGCGAATGGCTTGCAGGAGTCGCAGGTGAGCGTGTCCGAGGACGCGATCGCCGCCGTGATCGACGGCTACACCCGTGAGGCGGGCGTGCGCAACCTCGAGCGCGAGATCGGCGCGCTGCTGCGGCACGCTGCGATGCGCATCGCGGAAGGCGCGACGGAGAAGGTCGTGATCGGCGCGGACGACGTGCCCGTGATCCTCGGTGCGCGCCGGTTCGAGAACGAGGTCAAGCTCAGGACCAGCGTGCCCGGCGTGGCCACGGGCCTCGCGTGGACGCCCGTGGGCGGCGACATCCTGTTCATCGAAGCCACGCTCGTGCCGGGCAAGGGCAACTTGATCCTCACCGGTCAGCTCGGCGACGTGATGAAGGAGAGCGCGCAGGCAGCGGTGAGCCTCGCGAAGACGCGCATGGACAAGATCGGCGCCGACCGCGCCGTGCTCGAGACGCACGACTTGCACATCCACATCCCCGCGGGCGCGATCCCGAAGGACGGGCCGAGCGCGGGCGTGGCGATGTTCCTCGCGGTCGCATCGCTGCTCTCCGGCCGCACGGTGCGTCCGGACATCGCCATGACGGGCGAGATCAGCCTGCGCGGGCTCGTGCTGCCGATCGGCGGCGTCAAGGAGAAGACGCTGGCGGCGCTGCGCGCCGGCATCGACACCGTGATGCTGCCGGTGCGCAACAAGAAGGATCTCGAGGAGATCCCCGAGAGCGCGCGCAAGCAGCTCAAGTTCGTGTGGCTCGAGGACGTGGACGACGCGATGGACGCCGCGCTCGAGGCGCGCGGCCGCGGGACGCAGCCGAAAAGCGGCGGCAAAATAGCGGCTGCATAGCCCGCGCCCGGCTCCGGCCGGACTCCCGCCTCGACAGCGGGAGTCCGGCACTTGGCACCCGGCGCGGATGCTCTTAGCATGGCCGCGGGTCACCACGGGGGTCAGGGGCGTGGAACGAGACTCGCGGAATCCGTATGCGCCGCCCGGCGCAAACGTGGACAGAGAATCGCAGGCGCCGGTCGGCGCGAGCGGCTCGCTCGAAGACGCGGTAAGCGGGAACTACGAGTTCTCCATCGGCGACATCATGAGTGAGGCATGGAGCCTCTTGCCGGGCTTCAAGGGCCCGATGTGGGGCGCCGTTCTCCTGATCTATCTCTTGTTCTTCCTCGCCGGCTTGGTCCTCGTCTTCGCGCTCACCGGCGGTGACGGACCCCCGTCGATCGTCTGGCTGCAGATCTTCAACGGGATCTTGGGCGTAATCATGATGCCGCTGATCATGGGCGTGGTGGCGCTCGGCGTGCGGCACGCGTCCGGCCTCCCCGTCTCGTTCACGATGGCGTTCGGCTACTTGCGCAAGGCGCCCGTGCTCATCGGCGCTGCGCTGCTCGTGACGCTGCTCACGTACCTCGGCATCGCGCTACTCATTCTGCCCGGGATCTACCTCGGCCTCGCGTATGGCATGACGCTGCCGCTGCTCATGTTCAACGATCTCGGCATCTGGCGCGCGATGGAAACATCGCGCCGCGCCATCACCCACCATTGGTTCGGCTTTTTCGGCCTGTATATCGTGATGGGCGTGTTGGTGGGTCTCTCCGCGCTGCTGCTGCTGATCCCGTTGATCTGGACGTTGCCGTGGGCGGTGCTCGTCGCGGGGGTCGCCTACCGGCGGATGTTCGGAGTACCCGCCGCGGCCGAGTAGCCGCCGCCCGCGCCGCGCGCGGCGGTGTCCAGCGGATCGTCCACGGCCCGGCGCCAGCGCCCGAGCAGCGGCACCGCCGCTAGCGCGGCGATCGTGAGCGTCCACACGATGATGGCCCCGGTCGGCAGATCGAAGCGGGCCGACAGCAACAGCCCGGCCAGATACCCTGCCACACCGATCGCGTAACCCGCCGTGAGCGCGTGCGCCCGCAGGCGCCGCGTAGCGAGCGCGGGCACCATCAGGCTCGCGAACACGAGATACACGCCCACGAGTTGCACCGACGCCGTTACGCTGATGGCGAACAGCAGATAAAAGCCGGCGCCGCGGAGCGTACGCATGACGATCCGCCACGCGGCGAGCACGAGCGCCGCGAGCACGCCCGCCGGCACGAGCGTGTGCACGTCGGCCCAGAGGATTTGCCCCACGAGGAGGTCGCGCAGCTCTTCGCCGCCGCGCGGATCGTTGGCGAGCAGCAACAGCCCTCCGGTCGCGGCGAGCACGAACGACACCCCGATGATCGCCTCCTGAATTCGGGCGAAGCGGCGGTCGGTCCAGGACAGCAGCAGCCCGCCGAGCAACGCGGCCGCGAACGCCGCCACCTGCGCGGCCACGCCGTGTGCCTCGAGCCCGAAGCCGTGCGCGGCGATCACGCCGAGCCCCGCCATCTGCGCCACGGCCAGATCGATGAAGATGATGCCGCGCCGCAAGACCTCCTGGCCGAGGGGCACGTGGGTGGCGAGGACGAGCATGCCGGCGAGCAGCGCCGGGCCGACGATGCTCAAGCTCGTAACGTCGAAGCTCATCGCCGTGCCTCCGTGAGCGTCCTCACCATGACGTCGAACATGCCGAACAAGTCGTCGGCGCCCGGCACGCTGCCGACGGTGTGCGGCAAGACGACGTGCGGGATCGAGGTCCTCGAGCCGAGCCATTCCGAGGCTTTGCCGTCCTCGTAGACGGAGCGAATGATCACGGCGACGTCATGCCCCTTGAGCTGGTCGAGCAGCTCCGCGAGGTGCGCGGCGCTCGGCGGCAAGCCGGGCTTCGGCTCGAGGTTGCCGATCTCGGTGAGGCCGGCCCAGGTCTCGAGATACACCCAGCCCTTGTGGTGGGTCACGACCTGCCGGCCTTTGAGCGGCGCCACCGCGGCGGTCCAGCGCTCCACCGCCGCCTGCCAGCGCATCGCGAAATCGGCGGCACGGGATCGATAGGTAGCCGCGTTGGCGGAGTCGAGCATCGCAAGCCGCTCGGCGAGCGCCGCGGCGACCTTGCCGATGTTGCGCGGATCGGTTTGGATGTGCGGATTGCCGTACGGGTGCACGTCGCCCTGCGCGCGATCCACGCTCGACGGCTTGTCGAGCAGCTCGACGTAGTCCGCCGCGACGAACGACCCCGGTTGTCCCGGCTGCACGGCTGCATTGCCCGCCTGACGCAACAGGAGCGGCAGCCAACCGACCTCGAGGTCCGCGCCGGTGCAAACCACGAGCGCGGCGCGCCGCACTTTCGCGATGAGGCTCGGCCGCGCCTGGATGTAGTGCGGGTCCTGCTCGGGAGTGGTGGCGGACTCGGCGTTCACGAGCGGGCCGCCGAGCTCGGCGGCGAGCGCAGCCCACTCCGGCTCGCACGTGAAGACCTCCAACGCCGCATGCGCGGGCCTGGGCGCCGCGGCCAGCGCAGCCGCGGCGACGATCGTGACGACGAGAATCCTCATGGGCATCTCCTCAGAACCTGTGCGCGCCGTGCGCGCCGAGGCTCATGATGTATTGCAGAACCACCTGGTCGTCCGTGGACGGACCGGAGTCGTCACGGCTCAACTGCAGGCGGAAACGGCTGAACTCGCTGTTCGAGAAATCGCTCATCGCGCTCACGCGGCTCGGCCGGCGGCTCGCGGCGAGCGGCGTGGGCGCGGTCACGCCGACGGTGTTGCTCGCGTCGAGGCGGTCGTAGCGCGCGCCTACGCGCCAGCGCGGACGAAATTGATACACGCCCTGCACGTAGTAGCCGTCCTGCGTGCCCGTGTACCGCCCGCTCTCGTCGCCGGCCCCGATCGTGCTCACGGCGAGATTGCCGCCCTCGCTGCGGTGCAGGTACTCGGCCTGGATCACGTAGTTCCGGTCGCGCGGATTACCGTTCTTCGCCCACTTCCAGACGAAATCGGCGATCGTGAGGTCGCTCGCGCCCGTGAACACCGCGCTGCCGCCGTCGAACGGCGACGCCCGGCCGTTCGCGTCGGCCGAAAGCCGCGAGAGGCCGGCGCGCCAGCTGCTCGTGTCGCCCACGTCGCCGCCGACGTGCGCGAACATCGTCCACGCGCCGGTGCCGCTGCTCTGCGCGCCGTCGGCCGCCGGGAACGAATCGCCGCGCAGGAGCTCGCCGCCGAGCTCGATGAACAACGTCGTGGGCACCACCCAGCGCAGCTGCACGCCCGCATCCGAATATGCTGTATTCAGCATCGCGACGTACGCGAGCGGCGCGTCGTTGAAGTCCCACGCGTGCGCGTGGATCGGATTGAGATAGCCGACGTCGGACAAGAATTTGCCCGCCTTCACCTTCAACCCCTTCGGCAACGTGAGCGTCTCGACGTATGCCTCCTCGACGTCGACCGACGTCTCGCCGTCCGACATCTCGAGCGACGTGCTGAGCGAGCCGTAGAACTTGTCGTCGATGTTCGAGCTGATCGAGAGCTCGGTCTCGTCGAGCGACAAGCCCTCGCTCGCGAGCCCGGCCTCTTCGTCGAGCAGGAAGCCGGAGAGCTGATATTCGGCCGGGTTGCGCGAGTAGCTCGCGTAGTGGCCGTTCAGGATCAGGCTGATCGCCGGGTTGAACGAATTGCCGCTCACCTGCTGCTGCGCAAGCGCGGCGCCGCAAATCGGAAAGAGAAACGGCGCGGCCATCGCCGCGCGCCAGTAACGCTCCATGGGACCCTCTTCACCAAGCCAAGCCGCGCGGGCAGAGCCCGCGGCCGAGATCAGGATCGGAGGTATTCGGGGGGTGCTCGAGAGCGGTAGGCGTGGAGGAGAATCGACGCCGGCGCACGCTCGGCGAGCCGCGCCGCCACGGGCATGGAGCCTGCGTAGACGATCGTGGGAACGTGATCGGCGAGGGGCCCGGCCGCGTGATCCGCGGCCACGCAAAGCGCGCACGCCGCCTCGTGCCCGGCGCTCGCGTGATCGATGCGATGGACGACCAGCAGCGCCTGGGCGGCGAGCAGGACGGCGAGCAGCGCGAGCACGCAAGCACGCTGCCGACGGGCACGAACCCGTGCCAGCAACGACCCACCTGCGCTCGATCGGCCCATCTTGCCCGCGAATCGACCGTACTCGTCCAGAGCCTAGCAGAACGCGCGGCAACCAGCATCGCCTAGAATGCGGCGCATGAACGACCACTCGGCGCCGCCAGGAGGCCGCACTTCGCTCGACGACGTGGCGGCGGCGAAGCTCGCCGCGCTCGAGCGGCGCAGCCTGCGCCGGCGCCTCGTGACCACCGATCGCGCCGACGCGGTGCGCGCCGCGCGCGACGGCGCGGAGCTCGTCTCGTTCTCGTGCAACGACTATCTCGGGCTCTCGCACCACCCCGACGTGGTCGCCGCGAGCGTCGAGGCCACTCGCCGCCACGGCGCGGGCGCGGGCTCCGCGCGCCTCGTCAACGGCAACCATCCGCCGTACGCCGAGCTCGAGCGCAAGCTCGCGCGCCTCAAGGGCACCGCCGGCGCGATCGTCTTCGGCAGCGGCTACCTCGCGAACGTCGGCGCGATCCCGGCCCTCGCAGGCCCAGCCGATTTGATCGTGCTCGACGAGCTGTCGCACAGCTGTCTCCTCGCCGGCGCGCAGCTCGCCCGCAGCCGCATCCTCAAGTTCCGGCACAACGACGTCGCGCACGCGGCCGAGCTGCTCGGCGCGGAGCGCGCGGAGCACCGCCACTGCCTGCTCGTCACCGAGGGCGTGTTCAGCATGGAAGGCGATCTCGCGCCGCTCGCGCCGCTCGCAGCCCTCGCCCGCGAGCACGGCGCGTGGCTCATGACCGACGACGCGCACGGCCTCGGCGTGCTCGGCGGCGGACGGGGCTCGGCGTTCGCGGCCGGCCTCGACACCGCGGCGGTGCCGCTGCAAATGGGCACACTGTCGAAAGCGGCCGGCAGCTACGGCGGTTACGTATGCGCGAGCGCGCCCGTGGTCGAGCTGCTGCACAACCGCGCCCGCAGCTTCGTGTACGCCACGGCGCTGCCGCCGGGAGCGGTCGCCGCCGCGAGCTGCGCGCTCGACATCATCGCGGCGGACCACGAGCTCACGCGGCGCCCGCTCGAGCGCGCGCGTCTGTTCACGGCGGCGCTCGACCTGCCGCCGGCCGTGAGCCCCATCGTCTCGGTGCGGCTCCAGGGCGCCGAGCAAGCGCTCGCCGCGAGCCTGGCGCTCCGCGACGCGGGGTTCCTCGTGGCCGCGATCCGGCCGCCGACCGTGCCGGCCGGCACCTCGCGCCTGCGCTTCACGTTCTCGGCCGAGCACACGGAAGCGCAAGTGCGCGCGCTTGCGGCGGCTGCCGCACCGCTGCTGCGCGCCTCGGCCGAGCAGCTTCGCGCGGCCCAATGACCACGATCTTCGTGACCGCCTCGGGCACCGGCGTCGGCAAGACCTTCGTCGCGGCTCGGCTGCTCGTCGAGCTCCGAGCCGCAGGCTTTGGCACCTGCGCGCTCAAGCCCGTCGCCACCGGCTTCGACGAGACCCGGCTCGAGGACTGCGACAGCGGCCGGCTGTTGCTCGCGCAAGGCGAGGCGGCGACGCTCGCGGCGGTGGCGGCGATCACGCCGTGGCGCTTCGCGGCGCCGCTGTCGCCCGACATGGCGGCCGCGCGCGAGGGCCGCGCGATTCCGTTCGAAGCGCTGCTCGGCTTCTGCCGTGCGCCGCGCGGCGCCGACGTTACGTTGATCGAAGGCATCGGCGGCGTGATGGTGCCGCTCGACGCCGAGCACACGGTGCTCGAGTGGATCGCCGCGCTCGGCGCGCCGGCGCTGCTCGTCGCGGGCAGCTACTTGGGCACCTTGAGCCACACGCTCACGGCCGCGCGCGTGCTGCGCGAGCGCGGCTGCCCGATCGCGGGCGTGGTCGTGAGCGAGTCGAGCGAGCAGCCCGTCGACGCGGAAGAGACCGCTCGAGTGCTCGCGCGGTTCGTAACAGCGCCGGTCGCGGTGCTGCCGAGGACCGGCCGAAATCCGCCCCCGCTGCTGCCGCTGGTGACGCGCTACCTCTGAAACACGGACACCGTCAGCGAACGGTGATCAGCAACACCGCGCCGAACACGATGCGGTACCACGCGAACGGCGTGAAGCGGTGCGCGCGAATATACAGCAGCAGCCATTTGACCGAGGCGAATGCCACGACTGCCGACACCATGAATGCGAGCCCAAGCGCACCCCAATCCTCGCCTTGCACGCCCGTCGTGCGCAGCAGCTTCAAGAGCTCGTAGCCCGCGGCCGCAAACATCGTGGGAATGCCGACGATGAAAGCGAATTCGGCCGCGGCCGGGCGCGACGTCATGCCGGCGAGCATGGCCGCGAAAATCGCGGCAGCCGACCGCGACGTGCCCGGAAAAACCGCCGCCACGACCTGGGCCACGCCGACCCAAGCGGCGACACTCCAGGTCACGCGCTCGTTCGACACCGCATTTGCGAGCCGCCACTCGATCGCGAGGATCAGAACGCCGCCCGCAACCAACGCCCAGGCCACCGGCGCGACGGTCTCCGGCAGCTCGACGCCGAGCTGCTTTGCAAGGAACCCGCCGACACCCGTAATGAGGAACGACGTGACGAGCTTGACGAGGTAATCGCGATTCTCCGGCTTGCCGAAACGCAGCGCGAGCTCGAGCAGCCGCCGCCAGTACACGACCACCACACCCAAGATTGCGCCCACCTGAATCACGACGTTGAAAAGCTCCGAGCGATGGCCGAGCCACCGCTCCGCAATCAGCAGATGCCCGGTGCTCGAGATCGGCAGGAATTCGGTGATGCCCTCGATGATGCCGAGCAGGAGGGTGGCGAGGGTTTCGTGCATGCAGCGAGAATGGCGGCGCCGTGCGTAGCGGGCCGCCATTGTGCGGGATGAGAGAGCTTGGTGCCAGGCACACGGCGTGCCCGGCACCAAGCAATTGCCGCACCGATTTTCGGGCTCAGTTCTGCGTCTCGTGCGCTACGCGGCCGGCGTCGCCCATGTCGACGACGTCGAGACGCACGCGCCGCTCGAGCGCCATGCCGTCGGCGTCGACGGCGGTGGCTCCCGTCTCGCCGTCCGCCCTCACGATGATTCGCTCGACCGGCATGCCGCCGCGAATCAACGCATCGCGCACGGCGCCCGCGCGCGTGGCGGACAATTGCGCGTTGTACTTCTCGGTGCCGCGCGCGTCGGCGTAGCCGTCGAGATGGATCACGGTGCCGTCGAGCGGCGCCATCATGCCGCCGAGCTTCGCGAGACGGTCGGCCGTGGCGTCGTCGAGAGTGGCGTCCTCCGTGCGGAAGAACACCTCCGCGGACAAGGCCTGTTGCAGGTCCTCCCGATGCGCAGCCCGCTCGCTCGCGAGCTCCGCGCTCACGCGCTCGGCATCGCGCTGATGACGGCCGGCGCGTTGCTCGGCCGTATCCGCGGCGAGTTGCGCGTCGGTGGCCCGCTGCTCGGCGGCGGCGCGCTCCGTCTTCACGTGGTGGAACCGGTCGCCGAAGAACCCGCCGAAGGCGGCGCCGAGGATCAACCCGACGGGCCCACCGGCGAGCGCGCCGATCGCGGCGCCGCTGCCGAGGCCGATGCCCTCCTCCTTGCTCGTGCGCTCCTTGTGCGCGCGGCCCTTTTCCGCGGTCCAGCCCGTGCCGCTGACGACCAGGCTGCCGATCAACAATGCGATGAGTTTCCTTTGCATGGCTCGCTCCTCGAAGCGTGAGTGGTTGACACGCCTCTATTGCAGCGAACCGGGCTGGCGGCGGAGTGATGGAAAACCGCCGAAGCGCTTAACAATCCTGACGAATTCTGACGGCCGGGAACCGGAGCTCCGCCGGTCGAGCGCTGGCGGGAGTGCCAGTATGAACGCTACGCACAGCAAGCTAAGATCTGCGCGCGACATTCGACAACCCAAGGAAAATCAATGAAGACGTTGGCGCGCTCGACTCTGCTCTATCTTCTCGTGTGCGCCGCGGCGCATGCGCAGGTCAACGCGGGCGACCAGAAGGCCGATGCAAATCCGCCGTTCACGATGACGCAGGTGGCTACCTTCAACCTGCCGTGGCGCATTGCTTTCCTCCCCGACGGACGGATGCTCGTGACCGAGAAACCGGGCGGCCTGTGGCTCGTGACGCAGACAGGAGAGAAGACCGCTGTCGCGAACGCACCGGCCGTGCTGCATCAGGGTCAAGGGGGCATGCTCGGCGTCTTCACCTCGCCCAACTACGCCGCGGACAGCAGCGTGTACCTTACGTATGCGGAGCCCGGCGACGGCGGCTCGAGCCTCGCGCTCGCGCGCGCGAAGCTCTCGGCCGGCGGCGGCAAGGCGAGCCTCGACGGGCTGCAAGTGATCTGGCGGCAGATGCCGAAAGGCGGCGGCGGCCAGTTCGGCGCGCAGATCGCGTTCTCTCCGGACGGCCGCTACTTGTTCCTCACCGTGGGTGAACGCCAGCGCATGACGCCCGCCCAAGATCCGGACCAGACGCTCGGCAAGATCGTGCGCCTCACGCTCGACGGCAAACCGGCGCCCGGCAATCCGTTCGCCGGAAAGCCGAGCGCATCGAGCGTGCCGCTGATCGCTCCGCCGCGCGACACGGAAGCCGCGAAGACGGCCCCGGTGGTGAGCACGTACAACTTCCCGCAGCCGAATCTCGCGCGCGAGGAGACCTGGACCAGCGGCCACCGCACACCGTACGGTCTTGCGTTCGCGCCCGACGGCCGCCTCTGGGAGCTCGAGCACGGTCCGCGCGGCGGCGACGAGCTCAACCTCATCGAGCCCGGCAAGAACTATGGATGGCCGCTCGTTTCCTACGGCGTCAACTACAACGGCACGCCGATTCCGAGCCACGACACGCGGTCCGATCTGACCAAGCCCGTGATCTATTGGAACCCCGTGATCGCCCCGGGCAACCTCGTGTTCTATCGCGGCGCCCTGTTCCCGCAGTGGCAGGGCTCGGCGCTGATCGGCGGCATGGGGAGTCAGTCGCTGAGCCGCATCACCTTCGACGGCAAGGGCGGCGCCACGCCCGCCGAGCGCTGGGCGGTGGGACATCGCGTTCGCGACGTCGAGGTCGCGCCGGACGGCGCGGTGTGGATGCTCGAGGACACCGCGTCGGGCGGGCTGTATCGGCTTACGCCGAAGTAGCGAGGCCCACGCTACCGGCCGTCGAGCGCCGTCATTGGAAACCGGTTCCCGCCCCTCCGCTGAGGGGCGGTTTTCACCGCTTGCGTGCCTCAGCCCTCCCCGGAGGGCTCGACGCCGCCGTATTCCCGGGTCGCACAGCCCACTTCGCCCGTCCGTCACTGGCACGGCTCGTGCACCATTTGATCGTCACCGGCCGCATGCAAGGTGTCTCGATGAGTTTGACGGAGCTCGTGCCATCCCGGCTCGCCTGCGGCGTGTTGTTGTCGTCGGCTTTTCTCGCGGGCTGGGCGCCCGACGCTCAGCCCGCGCGCACGCGCACGCCCGCTGCCAAGACGCAGCGCGCCGACGCGAAGGACGGCAAGCCGCCGTCGTACGACGTGCTGGGCAAGCGTTACCGGGTGCTCGCGTCGAGCGCGGGCTATCGCGAACGCGGCATCGCGTCGTGGTATGGCCATCCGTTCGACGGCCGGCCGACGTCGAGCGGCGAAACGTACGACATGCACGAGATGACCGCCGCGCACCGCTCGCTGCCGATTCCAACGTGGGTCGAGGTCACCAACTTGGCCAACGGCAAGCGAGTGACCGTGAAGGTCAACGATCGCGGGCCGTTCGTCGGCAAGCGGCTGATCGACCTCTCGTTCGCCGCAGCCACGAAGCTCGACATCGTTCGGAACGGGACGGCACAAGTCGAGGTCCGCGCGCTCCCGGGGCCGCCCGCTCGAACGGCCGAGGGCCGTGAGCGCGCTGCGCAGCCTGATCCGCCGGCCTCGAAGCCGGAGAGCACGGCGCAAGCGGCAAGACCCGCCCCGCCGGTGAAAGCCTCGGAGCCGACAAAGCCTCCCGAGCCACCGAAGCCCGTGCAGCTCGATGCACGCACGGAGTCGGAGAGGCTATTCGCCGAAGCCGGCAGGTTCAGAACGCGCGACGACGCCGTGCGCGTCGTCGACGATCTCAAGGCGCAAGGATTCGTCAATGCGTTCGTCGTGACGGAGGACGGCCGCCGCAAGTCGATGCATCGCGTGCGTGTCGGGCCCCTGCGCGACGGGGCAGAAGTGGACACCATGAATGACCGCCTGCGCGAGCTCGGCGCGCGGCGCTCGCACAGCGTCGAGATGCGCTAGGAGCCTAGTTACTGCCAGCCGCCCGACCGAAGCTCCACCGGCAAGATCTTCATGAACGCTTCGACGGCGTGGATCTGACCGTCGTAGACCTTGAAACTCTCCCACACCGTGAGCTGGTCGCCGCCCTCCTGACGCACACCCCACGCCATGCGCAACCAGACGATGCCCATACGCTCGTCGACGCCGATCACGCGCGTCTGCACGTCGCCGAGCCGCTCGAAGATCGCGAGCGACTGCGTCGAGATATCCTGGCAGCCGGATGCGAACTTGCAGTCCGGTCCGGCCATGACCTGGCCGTTCTCGTAGCGGTAGGCGTTCGGCGCGAACGGCGCGTTCACTGCCGCAAAGGTCTTGGCCTCGTTGAGGCCGGCGGGATAGTGCATCGCCGCCTTGATCGCGTCCTCGCGCGACGCAAGCTGCTCCGGCCGCGGCGCATAGTTCATCTCCTCGCTCGGCACGCTCAGACCGTCGATGTTGAAGATGAGGCCCTCGCTGCGGCTGCGCGTCGCCACCGTCTCGATCTCGGTGATCTTGCGGTCCACCACTTTGAGACGCACGACGAGCATCACCGGGGCGCCCACTTCTTCCACGACGACGTCAGCGCCCGCCATTCCGGCGCGCTCGTCGAGGATGTCCTGGCGAAACCCTCGCAGCCGCGTCACCGTGCCGAAGAGGCCGACCTTGTCGAGCGGCTTCTCGATGGCGTCCTCGGTCACGCGCACGTTGGCGGCGACGGGTACCTTGCTCGCGTCGTGCTCAACGAGCGCATACAGGAAGGTAGTCATCACGCCGCGCAGACACTCGCGGTCGCAGACCGCTCCTTGAGCGGCTGCCGCGGGCCGCCCCGCCATGGCGAACAGCGTCAACAATCCGACGACCAGCAGCCTCTTCGTGCTCATGTTTCCCCCTCGGCGTCCGCGCTGCATTCTGTACAACAAGTCGGCGCCGCGGCAACCCTGGATTCCCTTGCGAGGCGGAATCGGCTGCCGCTACACTCCTCGAAGGCTTCACCGCCCGCGCCGACGCAACCAGAAGCGACAAGAACGCAAGACGCGCTTACCACGACCCCACGAGCCGACCCAATGCCGACCAAGCACAAGGTCAAAGCCGGCGATTGCATCGCGAGCATCGCGTTCGAGAATGGATTCTTCTGGCGCACGGTGTGGGAAGACGCCGCCAACGCGGCACTCAAGCGCAAACGCAAGAGCCCTTTCCAATTGCTGGAGGGCGACGAGGTCCAGGTTCCCGACCTGCGCAAGAAGGAAGAGTCGCGAGCGTCCGAGCAGCGCCACCGATTCAAGCTCAAGGGTGTGCCGGCCGTGCTCATCATCGCCATCCGCCACCACGCGCCGGACGAGGACGAGCAAGAGGCCACGCGCCCGGAGGAAGATCCTCAGGAGGATCCACAGAGCGCCACCTTGAGCGATCCCGACGAGCGGAATCTCGAGGAAGAGCCGGCCGCGAACGTGGACTACCGCGTGGACATCGAAGGACGCACGATCCGCGGCAAGACCGACGACGAAGGCAAGGTGCGGATCACGATCATGCCGAACGATCGAGAAGGCATGCTCACGATCGAGCCCGGCACGCAGCGCGAGCGCAAGATGCCGCTCAAGCTCGGCGGCCTCGACCCGATCGACAGCAACACCGGCGTCGCGCAGCGCTTGAACAACTTGGGGCTGGGCCCCGTCTCCACGGAGCCCGGCGTCACCGCGGAAGAGCTGGCGTCCGCCGTGAGCGCGTTCCAAGACGCGAGCGGGTTGTCGCCCACGGGCAGTCTCGACGACACCACGCGCAACCGGCTCAAAGAGCTGCACGGTAGTTGAGCGATGGCCACTCCCACTCGGCAGTTACGCTTCGCGTTCCACCGGCTCACCTTTCGCAGCGGCGCCGGCATCCGCGGCCGCACCGACGTGGCGATCGAGATCCAAGTCGACGGCACCTACGTGAACAACCCGTACGACTTGCCCATTCAAGTGCGCCCGCGGGCCACGGTCGACATCGACGCGCTCGGCTGGGCCGGAGAGCTCGACGCGGCTGACCGCACCGACGTGATCCCGGTGAGGGTGCTCGCGCGCTTCGACGAGCCGGGCAACACCAACGCGATCGGCGAGATCACGCGCAACATCGCGTGGCCGTTTCAACCCCGGCACTTCCGCGACACGGTGGCGGGTTTCATCGTGGACTGGGAGATCGTGCACGTCGAGGACCCCAACGTTCCGCCCCCGGTGGGTGCGGCCGTATGCCGCGAGGACGCGGACGGCGGCGTCATGTACAGCACCGTGGGCCCCACCGCGCCGACCCGCGTGGTGATCGCGATGCACGACGTGATCCCCGTGCCGCCGCAGGAGCGCGCCCCCACGCTGCCGCGGTTCCCACGCGGCACGCCGGCGGCGTTCACCGACCATAGGGCCTATACCGCGGCGCAGCTCTCGGGCGGCGCGATCAACATGATCGAGAACCCGGCGTGCATCCCGATCATGCCGAGCGGCACGACGCTCGACGATTCCAACTGCAGCCGCTTCCGCATCACCTATTACCGGCCGCGCACGCTCGCCTTCGCGGAAGACGACGCGCGCCTCGAATGGAACATCGTGTCGTTGGCCGACGGCGGCGACGCGGCATTCCACGGCCGGAGCACGGGCACCAAGATCGCGTTGCACGGAGTCGCGCGCGGCGAGATCGGGCTCGAGTGCCGGTTCCTCGACACGCTGGTCGCCCAATATCGGGTGATGGTGGAGCCGCTCGTGAAGGTGCCGTGCCGGTTTACCGAGCTCCACGGGAGCACCAACCCGAGGCAAAGAGCCCTCCGAGCGCGCTTCGGACCGGCCAGGATGCAGGGACACCTGAAGTTCGCCAATCAGTTCCTCTGGCAGCTCGGTCTGCAGCTCGAGCCGGACACCGACGCGAGCGTGGGCTGGTTGCCGCGCGGCGTCGCGGCGGCCAACGTTCAGCCGGTCGCCGGCCAGGACGGTTTCTTCACGGCGATCGTGCCGCGGGGCTGGACGGCCGGCTTCGACCCGAGCGTGCGGCGCGCGTCCGCCGTGAACTCGCGCGAGTGGGTGGTCAACTTCGCCTACGTCGCGAGCGCCGTGCTCGCCGGAATGGTGGTGTACGGAGAGGCGCAGTCGTTCGAAACCTCGGGCGGCAACGTAACGGACAACGGTACTCCGAGCACGTCATGGATCAGCCCGTCGGGCGTGCGGCCGGCCGCCGAGGCTCGCGAGCACAAGATGCGCATCTTCGCGACCCTGCCGCATCCGACCCTCGCGCACCGCTTCGCGCTGTACGTCACCAACGCCAACCCGGACGACTTCTTCGCCGCCGGGACGGTGGCGCACGAGTTCGGCCACGCGCTCGGGCTCATGCACCGCCTCGAGTGGCCGGGGCTGCGCAGTTGCGGCGTGCAGTACCCGTGGAACGAGAACCTCATGCACCGCGAGAATCCGACCACGATCTCGCAGGATCTGGACATCATTCAGGCGCGAGCCGTGCGCAGGAGCCCCCTCGTTACGCACTGGGCCGCACCGCCGCCTCCGCCGCCTCCTCCACCCCCGCCCCCGATCGTTGGGCCCTGATGCTACCGAGAGCCGTATAGCCTAGAGTGCCCGCCATGCCGCGCAACGAAAAAGCGATCCGCGTCCTCACATCGTCCACCAACACGCGCGAGCTCGCGCGCGCCGCGCAGGAGCTCGCCGCGAGCGCCGACGCCGACGATCAGGCGGCGCTCGGCGCCGCGCTGCGCAACTCGGCCCTGCAGGCCCGGCTCGATCCGCCCGACGCGGACTATGCGGGCGCCGAAGATCTGAACATCGCGCGGCCGTTGCGCACGCTCGCCGGCAACCGCTCGCCGCTCGCGCGCGGCACGCTGACGACTTTGATCAACGATGCGACGTTCACCGAGGATCCCGATCGTTTCGACCTGCTGCTGCGGGCAACGGCCACGTGGCGCCCCCCGGACCCGGTGGTGGTGGCGTTCTGGCGAAGGGCCATGGACCCCGACGACGTGCACTTTCAAATCGCGGTGGCCGTGGCGACCGAGAACGCCACCGAGCCCGCTGTCGCGTTCTTCGAGTCGTGCTTACGCGACGCGCGCTACGACGACGAGACCAAGATCTCGTGGATGCGGCGCCCGTTGCTGATGCATCGCGTTGAGGAGCCGTTCCTCAAGATGAGCGAGCGGCTGCTGTCGACCGGTCCGCCGGCGCCGCTCGCGCGGCCGCTGCAAGCCGCGCTCGTCGAGGCGCTGTTCGACTTCAAGCAGGAAGAATGGTATCCGCCGCACAGTCCGCCCGTGCCGCCGCGCTGGACGGCCACCACTCCCGCGGGACGCGACATTCTCCGCCGGATCGCCGCGTATGCGCGCAATACGCTCGGGCCCGGCGCCGAGCTCGAGACCGCGATCAAGGCCGTCGTAACCCAGCTCGACGCGATCGACGGCACCCGGCCGCGCTGACGGCGTCAGTTGCGGCTGCGGCGATTGCCGCGCTCCACCGGCAGCGCGACGAAAGTGCCGCCGTTGCGCTGGCAGAGCACACGCATCAGCGTGACGTAGTCCGTCGCGCTGTAGAGCTCGCCGGTGGCGGAATAGATCGACGGGAACGCGACGCCGTGAATGCGCACGCGGCGCCTGCCCGAGTTGTCGGTGCGATTGAGCCGGTCCACCTCGCGGACGACGGCGTTGATCGAGCCCGTGCCGGTGGCGAAGTCGTCGCTGTAGACGTAGAACGAGATCTTCTTGTTCGGGTCGTACAGCTCGCGCAGCGCCGCGATGATTCCCTCGCGCGGATTCGAGTTCGAGAACGCGTCCCAGTTGCGCAGCGTGTCGATGATGGTCTTGCGCTGCGTGGGGCTGTCCGGGATCCATTCGCGGCGGTAGCTCTTGAACATGTACTCGCCTTCGTCGTTCAGCACCTGGATGCCCTTGACGGTGGGGTACACCTCGAGCGTCTCGCGGATCTGCTGCAGCACCTGGTCCCAGACGAACTGCTTCATGCTTCCCGACGTGTCGATCAAGAACACGATGTATTCGCTGTCGACCGGGATGCCGCCCACCTTGTACTCGTCGGGCGCCGGCTTGTAGTCCGCGAGCAGCCGCTTCTGCTCCTCGGTGAGCGTCTGCTGCGCTTTCGCGAGCCGGTCCACGGCCTCGGTCGAGACCGAGGCCTCGCCCTGCGCCTTGAGCGTCTCGGAGCGCACCCGCGCCAGCAGCTTCTCCAGGTCCTCGACCTTGAGCTTCGCGAGGTCGACGTCGGAGATCGTGGTGTTGCGGTCGCGCTGCACGACCTCGGTCTCGCCCAGGATGTCGTTGAGCTCCTGCTCGTACTTGGCGATCACGCCCGCGAGATTCTCCTTGCCCTCCTCGATCATGTGCGGATGGTCGTGCCGGCTCATCACGAGCAGCAGGATGATCGAGCCGAAGCCGCAGCAGATGCTGTCGAGGAAGGACATCGACAGCTGCTCCATCTCGCGACGGCGGCGTCTCATGGCCAGTCGTCGGCCGGAGCCAGCATCGACCCTCCCGTGCGCAGCGCCAGCATCCAGAACGCGGGCGCCGCCTTCGGGTCGCCCTCCATCGCCAGCAGGATCGTGTTCACCGGCACGCCCACCGGCAGCTCGCGCACCGCGCGATTGAAATGATCGAGGCGCTCGCGCCCGGTCGCGCCCTCGCGCGTGGGCTTGATCTGGCCCATCGTGGGCAGGCCGTCGGTCAGGAGATAGATGTTGTCGGGCTGCGGGTCGAGCATGCGCGCCGCCGCGAACG
>DASUFK010000138.1:0-5967 GCA_036274615.1 Gammaproteobacteria bacterium
GACGTCTACCGCGGCTGATTGTCGAAAAGGCCGAGGTCCGCGCGTCATAGTGTCGGCGGCGCATGTTGCCCGCCCACGCAACGGACCACGGAGACGAGTCATGCAATACGCACTCTTTATCTATGCCGATGAGACGGGCTTTCAGAAGATCCCGAACGAGCAACGCGAGCAGGCCATGGCGGCCTACACCGCGTACACGCAGGCGCTGAAGCAGGCCGGTGTGTGGCAGGGCTCGAACCGGCTGCGGCCGGTGGCGGATTCCACGACGGTGCGCGTGGCGAACGGCAAGTCGCAGGTGTTGAACGGGCCGTTCGCCGACACGAAGGAGCAGCTCGGCGGCTATTACCTCATCGACGTTCCCGATCTCGACTCCGCGCTCAAGTGGGCGGCGCGCTGCCCCGGCGCGAGCCACGGCACCGTCGAAGTCCGGCCCGTCTGGCAGTAGGGCCGCCTGCGACGCTCGTGAGCGACTTGGGCGACCGGCACGCACCGAACGCGGAAGGCGACGCGCAGGCTCGCAGCACGGCGGACGCGGTGGCGCGCCGCAGCTACGGCAAGCTCGTCGCCTTCCTCGCGGCACGCACGCGCGACGTCGCGGCGGCCGAGGACGCGCTGTCCGAGGCGTTCGCCGCGGCGCTCGTCTCGTGGCCCGTGGACGGCTGCCCCGCGAGTCCCGAGGCTTGGCTGTTGACGGTCGCCCGCCGCAAGCTCATCGATCTCGCGAGGCGGCGGCAGACCGCGGCCGAGGGAGCGGCGGAGCTCCGCGTGATTGCCGACGCGCTCGACGCGGCCGCGGAGGACGCCGAGCACGACGTGGCGATTCCCGACCAACGGCTCGCGCTGATGTTCGCGTGCGCGCATCCCGCCATCGACGCCGCCGTCCACGCGCCGCTGATTCTGCAAACCGTGCTCGGCTTCGACGCGGCGATGATCGCGTCGGCGTTCCTCGTGCAGCCGGCGGCCATGGGCCAGCGGCTCGTGCGCGCGAAGAGCAAGATCCGCGAGGCCGGGATTCCGCTGCGCGTGCCCGAGCGCGACGAGTTGCCCGAGCGGCTCGGCGCGGTGCTCGACGCGATCTATGCCGCGTTTGCGGAAGGCTGGTCGGACCCGGCGGGCACGGAGACGGCGCGCCGTGATCTTGCCGAGGAAGCGCTCTTCCTGGGCGGTCTGGTCGCGGCGCTGATGCCCGGCGAGCCCGAGGCGCTCGGCTTGCTCGCGTTGATGCTGCACGCCGAAGCGCGCCGGCATGCGCGCCGCGACGCGCACGGCGAGTACGTGCCGCTCGCCGAGCAGCACCCGCAGCTCTGGGACGCGCGGCTGATCGCCGAGGCGGAAGCGCTGCTCGCGCGGGCGAGCGCGCTCGGCACGATCGGCCGCTACCAGCTCGAAGCCGCGCTGCAGTCCGCGCACGTGCATCGCCGCCGCACGGGAGTCGCGGATTGGGCCGGCGTGCTACAGCTCTACGACGCGCTGCTCGCGTTGTCGGCGTCGCCCGTGGTCGCGCTCAACCGCGCGCTCGCGCTCGCCGAGCTCGAGGGTCCGCGCGCCGCGTTGGCCGCGTTGGAGCCGATCGCCGCCGACTCGAGGCTCGCGCAGTACCAGCCTTACTGGGCGGCGCGCGCGGAGCTGCTCGCAAAGATCGGCGCACGCGACGAAGCGCGGGCCGCGTACGACCTCGCGATCGGTCTCGAGCACGATCCCGCCGTGCGCCGCTTCCTGCAACGCCGCCGCGCGAGCGCCTGACCATGGGGCCCTCGCGTTAGTCGGGTGTCAGACACCGGCGGTGGCTGACACCCGGCGTGTCACTCGTAATGGAACTCCGGCAAGGCGGCGATCTGCGTCTCCGTGAGCGACGAGGCTTGCACGCGATCGGGCTCCGACGCCCGGTCCTTGCCCGGCACGATCTTGAGATTGCCGAGCGGGATCGTGACCATGCGCGTGCTGGCGAACGCCGGGCCGCTGCCGAGCGCCACCACGGCTTGCACGTCCTCCTTGCCCGGCGCGACGATCAGGTCGCGGATCTTGCCGACCCTGGCGTCGCTCTTGTCGACGACTTCGGCGCCGATCAACGCCTTCGCACCTTGCTCGCCCGACTTCAGCGTTCGGCCCGCGTTGCCGTTCTGCGCCGGCGGATTGGCGGCGTGATGCTCGTTCGACGTGTCACGCGCCGCCGTGTCGGAACGCGGAGCAACCGGCGAGGTGCTCGTTTGCGGTTCGGCGGCGCTCGATTGCGTCGCTGGGCGCGTGCGAGCGGCCGCGGTGCTCGTGGTGACGTTGTCGTCGAACGGCGGTTGCTGCTCCAGCTGCTCCTCGTTCATGTTGAGGTACAGCGTGCGGCCGTCCGGCGCCACTTCGAAGTCCTGGTAGCGCACGCCGATCTTCTTCTGGCCCACGCCGAGCACGCCGCCCACGGCGACCACCGCCGCCACGACGTCGTTCTTCTCGTTGACCACGAGATCGGTGACCTCGCCGATGTTCTGCCCCTGCGTGCTCTTCACCGTGGCGCCGATCAGGTTCGACGCGAGCTTGTCGCCGGGGCCGAGCGCCTTCTGCACTTGCACCCCGGGCCCGCGCGCGCCCGGCGCCGCCGGGTTCGGCGCCTGCGCGGCGGCCGCGCCGCACAGCACCATCGCCGACGTCAGCGTCAGCGCGTAACGTTTGATGTCCTTCATTTTCGTGCCCTCCATCCGTGGCTCTTGCTGAGAACATCAATCAAGCAAAGCCCGTGCCATAAATTTGCGCGGACACCTTACAAATCGGCATATCGCGGCCGATAATCGCCGAACACTTAGGGGGGGCCGCCATGACTCGCTGGATTTCGCTCACTGCTTCATTGCTCGCCTGCGCCGCGGCGCACGCGCACCATAGCCAAGCCGGGCTCTTCGATCCGAACGAGACCGTGGAAGTGACGGGTACCGTGAAGTCGGTGTCGTGGCAGAACCCGCACGGCCACATCGTCTTCACGGTCGTCGACGCCGGCGGCAAAGCCGTCGATTGGGACGCCGAGACCGCATCGGTGAGCGTGCTCCGGATCCGCGGCATCGACACCGTGCAGCTCAAGCCCGGCGACAAGATCTCCGTTGCCGGCTCCCCCTCGCGCCGCGGACAACCCGAGCTGCTCGCGAAGAGCATGCTGCTGCCGAGCGGCTACGAGTTCACGTTCGGCGGTCAAACGCCGTATTTCCCGGCGGGCAAGGCGGGCAAGCTCTTCAGCAAGGGAGTGATCGACGCGGACGTTGCCAAAGCGCGCGCCGCGGCCGACGGGCTGTTCCGAGTCTGGAGCACGATCATGAGCGACCCGGCCGCGTTCCCGATGTTCAAGGGCGGCTATCCGATCAACGCCGCCGCGAAGGCCAAGATCGCGCAGTGGAATCCCCGCGACAATCCGCTGCTCAAGTGCGGCACCAAGGGCCAGCCGTTGATCATGATCAGCCCGCTGCCGATGGAGTTCGTGAAGCAGGACAACGGCGACATCCTCCTCAAGATCGAGGAGTACGACGTGCGCCGCATGATTCATATGGCACCGAACACCGTGGCGCCGGCGGAGCACACGCAGTTCGGCTTCTCGCGCGGCCGTTGGGAAGGCAACACGCTCGTCGTGGTCACCGACCACATCCGCGAGCAACCGTTCGAGCCCGACGGTGTGCCGCAGAGCGAACAGATGACGACGGTCGAGCGCTTCATGCCCACGGCGACGTACGATCGGCTGGACTATCGCATCACCGTCACCGATCCCACCTACTTCGAGAAGCCGTTCGACCTCACTCGCTATTTCGTATGGAAGCCGGAGAACACCGTGCACCCGTACGAGTGCAGCGAGCGGTATTGACGCAACGGCGCCGCCGGCGGCCGGCGTCGTAAATTCTCCAAACCGTTTGCATCCTTGACGTGCATCGCCGGGCGGTTCGCCCGGCGATTCAGCGGCTTACGTCGTGGCATGGACCTTGCTCCGTTGCTGCTTAGGACCGGCAGGTCCAAGGAGGCAGTGATGACGCTTAGGACATACACAGGGACGTTCATTCCGCTTGCCGCGGCGATCGCGTTTGCCGCGGGCACTGCTCGCGCAGCCGACAGGGACGACAGCGGCGACCAGCGCCGCGAGTCGAATCGCGCGGGTCTCTATCTCGGCGTGGGCTTGGGCGACTTCTCCACCGAGATCGACGACATCGACAACGTCGACGACGCAAACCTCGATTTCGACACGAGCGAAGACGCGTTCAAGGTGTTCGCCGGCTGGCGGTTCAACCGCTTCTTCGCGGTGCAGGTCGACCAATACGACTTCGGCCGCTCGACCGTCGCCACCAATCTGCTCAGCGTATCGGCCGACACCAAGGGAACGGCCGCGAGCGTGGTCGGGACGCTGCCGCTGGGGCCGATCGAGCTGTTCGCCCGGGCCGGAGAGATTTGGTACGACCTGGACGTCGACGTGAGCGGCTCGAACGGCAGCTCGAGCTCGGTGGGCTCGAGCGGGCACGATTCGGTGTATTCCGCCGGCATCGGCTTCACGGTGGCCAAGCGTTTGAACCTCAAAGCCGAGTACGAGCGGATCAACATCAGCGACTTCAGCGACGCCAACGCGGTATGGCTCAGCGCCGCATGGCGGTTTTGAGACAGGAGTCCGAAGGGGGCGCCTCTCCTCTTCGGGAGGCGTCCGCGGCGTGGCCCGCGTCGCCACGATGTGGGCCCACGCCGCTTCTTGACCGCGGGCAGCGGTGACGTGCGAGACTAAGCACATGCTCGTCAATTTCCACAGCAAGGCCCACGGCGACGTGACGATGTTCGGCGACGTCGCCGTTACCCTGCTCAAGCTCGCGGGCTTGAGCGGCAACGTTCCAACCGCGATTCTGGCCGCGGACATTCCCGCGGCGCTCGAGCGCCTGCTCGCCGGCCTCAAGGAGCACGGGTACACGGCCCCGCGCCCCGCCGCCGCCGAGCCGCGGTCCGGTGCCGCCGGGCGCGCCAACGCCGAAGAGGCCGAGCGCCCCGTGCCGTTGAACCATCGCGCCCGTCCGCTCGTGGATCTGCTGCAAGCGGCGCAAGCGGCCGGCGCCGACGTGCTCATCCGGCCGAGATAGAGGGACAGTTACTTTTCCCGCGGCTCCGGCGGGCCCGGGCGCCCGGCGACTCAGCCGAGCAGAATCATCCAATTCAGGCAGGCGAGCAGGGCGCTCACGAGCACGAGCGCACTGCCGAGCGCCGCGCTCCAGCGCGCGATCTCGGCGCCGCGATCGATGCAGTAGGCCACCGGTAGGCCCGGCAAGGCGACGATCGTGGCGGCGGATCTCAAGCACGATGCGGTTCGCGGCCAGCGGCGCGTCCAGACGAGCAGCTCGCCTCGCGCGAGCACGGCCGCGGCAATCGACTCCTCGCTGCCGAGCTGCGCGAGCGCCAGCCGCGCGGCTTGCTCTTTCTCGAGCCCGGCGGCGAGCGCGTCCGCCTCGAGGTCCTCGCAATGCTCGCGAAGCTCGAGGATCGTGCGTTCGACGTAGCTCGGTGCGACGCCGCCGCGGAGCAGCTCGAGCTTCAGGGACTCGAACTGCGCCCGGTCAGGCATGCTCGGGATCTCCGAGCGCGGAGTTGATCCCCGAGCTCACGCGCTTCCATTCGTCGCTCAAGTGCCCGAGTCGCCGCCGCCCCTTGGCGGTGACGTTGTAGTAAACGCGTTCGCGCCCGTTGACGCTCTTGCGCTTCGCCTTGAGGGCGCCGCTCTCCTCGAGCCAGTGAAGCACGGGATAGATCACTCCCTCGCCGAGCCCGATCGCCTCGCCGGTGACGAGGCGCACCGCTTTGACGATCTCGTAGCCGTACATCTCGCGCGCCGCGAGCAACCGTAGAACGAGGAGCTCGGGCACTCCGCTCATGAAAGGTGGGTTCGATTGCGCCATAGCTGTCCTTAAATGTATGCCTCGCGGGCGTCCCTGCCAATAGAGTTCTGTCACGTCGGCGCCGGCCGGAAGGGAGAAGGCC
>DASUFK010000139.1:0-10053 GCA_036274615.1 Gammaproteobacteria bacterium
GTCAGATGACGCTCGACATGAAGACGCCGTACAGCCCGGAGCTCACCTGGAGCGCGGGCGTGCAGTACGAGGTGCCGCTGCCGAAGGGCGGCTCGTTCACGGCGCGGCTGGATGCCTCGTTCCAAGACGAGGTGTACACGCAGGCGGTGAACTACGCGTCGACGCAGCCGATCAACGACCGTCACACGTCATGGATCGACAACTACACGTTGGCGCACATGCGGCTCACGTGGCGCTCGGCGAGCAACGGCTGGGAGACGGCGCTCGACGTGAGCAACCTCACCGACGAGCTCTACTACCAGAACATCGCCGACGGCGTGTACACCACGATCGGCACCCAAACCGCTCAGCTCGGCCCGCCGCGCATGTGGACGATGATGTTCCGCAAGAGCTTCGGGCTGCAGTAACGACCTAGGGATCTGTCGTAACGGGCGCCGGCGAGCAATCGCCGGCGCCTTTTTTGTTGCGCGGGCTGCCAGCGGTCAGGGGACGTGCGGCGCTACGAGGCGCGGTTGCCCGACGTGATCGCGAGCGGCTCCGCGCCGGGCCCCGCGCGCATCACTCCGGCTCGACCACCACCGCTGTGCCGTAGCACAGCACTTCGGTTACCCCGGCCATGACCTCGGTGGCGTCGTAGCGCATGCCAATGATCGCGTTGGCGCCGTTCACGTCCGCGTGATGGCACATGAGCTGATAGGTTTCCGAGCGCGTTTCCTCACAAAGCTGCGTGTAGATCGTGATGTTGCCGCCGAAGATCGTCTGCAACCCGCCGAAGAAGTTGCCGACGATCGAGCGCGAGCGCACGCGGATGCCTCGCACCACACCGATGTTGCGCACGATCTTGTAGCCCGGCAGCGTGAGGCCGGAGGTGACCATGTCGTTCTTCATAGTCGCGAGGCCGGCCCGCTCCAGCGGGCCGGCGATTGATCGACGAGCTACTGGGCCTTTGTCTTCGCGATCAACTCGTCGGCTTCTTCGGCCGTGATCGGGTTGAATTTCGCGAGCGAGCAGCCACCCGCTCCCTTCTTGTTCGAGACCGTCAGCGAGTCGTTGCTGCAGACGCGGGCCATCTTGCCGCTCTTGTTGTCGAAGACGAGCCCGATCTGCGTCTCGCCGGGCGAGAGGATCGCGCACGTCGACGCCAGGTCGAGGCGGTAGAACTTCTTGCCCTTGAGCTCCATGACGATCGTCCTCTGGTCGATCGCCACCTTGCGCGTGACCGAGCTGGCGGTAACGCAGTTCACCGGATCGCGATCGAGCTCCTTGGCGCCTTTGTCGTCGGCCAGTGCCGGCGTGCCTGGCACGCTCGCAAGCAATACGACGCCGGCCGCAAGCCCCAAAGCGAGCAGACGATTAGTACTAACCATGGTTCCCCCTGTGGTCATTCATTCGCTCCCAGTGGGTTTATAGCCCGGCGCCGCCTCGAAGGGAAGGCCGTAACCGCGCGGCCCGCTTTGCAAATCTCGGGAAGCGCCGCGCGGTGGCCCCTGGGGTGCCATGCTAACCTTCGGCCCTCGTTGGAACTTCGGCAGCAGGGAAGCGGAACCCCCTTTATGTACAAACTCCCTCGTGCCTCCGCCGCGTTGGCGTGCGCCGCGGCAGCCCTGCTCGGCGGTACGGTAGGGGCCCAGGCGCCGGCGGAGGCGCCCGCCCAGCAGACCGACGCCGCCACGCCGGACCAGCCGCCCGACGAGGTCATCGTCCGCGGCCGGCGAATGAGCGACGTCCGCGCGGAGCTGCAGAAGTACGTCAACGACTTCGTCACGCAGGTCGCGAGGCCGCCGATGGGCGCCGGCTATGCGCGCTGGGACGGCAAGGTCTGCATGGGCGTGACCAACCTCAAGGAGGACGCGGCCCAGTACCTCGTGGACCGCATGTCGCGCGTGGCCGCCGACGTCGGGCTCAAGCCGGGCGAGCCCGGCTGCGTCCCGCAGGTGATCGTGATCTTCACCACCGACGGCCAGGCGATGGCCCACCAGATGGTGGAGCAAGACGCGCACCTGTTCCGGCCGTTCGGCCCCGTCGCCGGCGTGAATTTGAACTACGGGGCGCTCGACGATTTCGAGCAGTCCGACCGCGCCGTGCGCTGGTGGCACGTGTCGCTGCCGGTGAGTGCCAACAGCGGCGTGAAGGCGGTCACCATGGCGGGCGACAAGTCGGCTCCGGTGATCGCGGTGTCGGGCCCGTCGCGAATCCATGGCGGCATCGTCGACAGGATGCTCTACACGCTCATCATCGTGGACAGCAAGAAGCTCACCGGCACCACCTGGGAGCAGCTCGGCGACTATCTGTCACTGGTCGCGCTCGCGCAGATCGACCCGACGGCGAAGCCCGCGGACTTCGACAGCATCTTGAACGTGTTCAGCAACCCGAGGGCGTATTCGGGCCTCACGGATTGGGACCGCTCGTACCTCAAGGCGCTCTACAGCTACGATCAAGAGCGAACGCCGCGCATGCAGGTCAACGAGCTCGTCAGCAAGATGACGCGGCAGGAGCTCGACGCCAAGGAGTAGCTTTGCTCGGCTGCGCCGCTCCGCAGGATGGCGCGGGCTCGTGCTACGCTCGGCGCGCGTCACCAGCGTGCGCTATTCCGCCGCGCCCGGGGCCGCGCGAAGGAGCGCGGCGAGCGCGGGCGCGCCGCGTGGCGACTCGGCGAGCGCGAGCGGCGTCTGCTGCTTGCCGTTGGGCTTGCGCGGATCGGCGCCGCGCTCGAGCAGGTACTTCACGATCGTCTCGGACTTGCGGCCGCTCACCGCCGCGTGCAGCGCAGTGTCGCCCGTGTCGGTGGCGGCGTTCACGTCGAGGCCGAGCTCGAGCAGCAGCTCGATCGTCTGCACGGCTTCCTCGTCGCTGCCTTGATCGTAGGACGGCGCGAGCGGACTGCCGTTGCGCCAACCGAGCCCCGCCGCGAACATCAGCGCCGTCGTGCCGTTCGGCAGCGTGGCCTCGGGATCCGCGCCGCCGGCGAGCAGCACGCGCAGCATCTCGATGTCGCCCGATTTCGCCGCGCGCATGAGCGGCGTGGCGCCCGCGCCGAGCGCCGAGTCGCCGAACGTGTGCTGGCGCTGCATGATCGGCTTCTTGAGCCGCGCGTTCGCGTCCGCACCGTGTTCGAGCAGCGAGCGCGCGATGTCGACGCTCGTGAGCAAGCCGACGGGCGTGGGATTGCCGCGGCCGTGCCCCACCGCGAGACGGTGCATGTCGACGGCCGCATAGAGCGGCCCCATGCCGGCCTCGTTGTCGACCACGTTCGGATCGGCGCCTTTGCCGAGCAGGAAGTCGGCGAATTCGTAGTGGGCGTTGATGATCGCGATCACGAGCGCCGTGGCGCCGTCCGGGTCGGCGGCGTTCAAGTCCGCATGCGCCGCCGCCAGCGCCTCGCCGGCCTCGAGCGCGTTCTGCCGCGCGGCGTACATCAACGGCGTCCAGCTGCCGAGCGGCAAGATCGACTGGCCCAAGCGGCGCTTCTCCATCTGCATGAGCGCGGACCGGCCGTTCACGTCCGCGCCGTGCTCCACGAGCACGCGGATCGCGTCGGCGTGGTTCTCCGCGGCCGCCCAGATCAGCGCCGACTCGCCGTAGAAGCTCTCGCGCGCCTCGACGTTCGCGCCGTGTGCGAGCAGCACCTTCAGCGCTTCGGGCGAGCCCGTGCGCGCGGCGGTCATCAGCACCGTCTCGCCCTCGGGCAGCACGGCGTTCGGATCGGCGCCCGCCGCGATCAGCGCGTCGAGCAGCTCCGCGTTGGCGTTCACGGCCGCCACCTGCAGCGGCGTCATCCCGTAACGGTTGGCGGCGGCCGAGTCGGCGCCGGCAGCGAGGAGCGCTCGCGCGAGCTCGGCGTCGCCGAAGTTCGCTGCCCAGTGCAGAGCCGTGGTGCCGTCGGCCTCCGCAGCGCGAACGTCGGCGCCTTCGCGCACGAGCGCGAGCGCGGCCGAGTGATTGCCGCTGCGCGCGGCATCGAGCAGCGGCGTGAGGTCGGCGCGCTGCGCGGCGAGCGCGGGCCACGCGCAGAGCAGGGCGTAGAGAGCGGCGCAAACGCGGTGCGCGCGGACCTGGGCTGCGCGGTGGCGCCCCATGCTCAGACTTCGAGGCGTTGCGTGCTCTCGCCGAAGCTCTCGAGCGGTAAGTCGAACTTCTCCGCTACGCCGAGCCACAGGTTCGCGATCGAGCACCACTCGGGCGCTACTACGAAGCGGTCGCCGCGCAGCTTGCCCGCGGCGCCGCCCACGAGCGCGAACGGCAGCGGGTACGAGTTGTGCGCCTGGCCGTCGCTCATGCCGGTGCCGAACGCGAGCAGCGAATGGTCGAGCAGCGAGCCGTCGCCGTCGGGCGATTTGCGCAGCGTCTCCAAGAATCGCGCGAACAGCTCGGCGAAATACGTGTTGATCTTTGCGTGCTGCGCCATCTTCGCGGGCTGCCCGCCATGATGCGACGTGTCGTGGTGCGTTTCGGTCATGCCGAGGCCGGGATACGTGCGCTGGCTCGCCTCGCGGCCGGTCATGAACGTGAAGACGCGCGTGAGGTCGGCCTGCCACGCCACGGCGAGCAGGTCGTACATCAGGCCGATGTGCTCCTCGAACGATTCCGGGATGCCGACCGGCGCGGCGAAGGTCGCGAGGTCCTCCGTGCTGCGCTGCTCGGTGCGCTGGATGCGGCGCTCGATCTCGCGGACGTTCTCGAGGTAGTCGTCGAGCCGGTTGCGGTCGGGCGCGCCGATCGCGCTCTGCAGCGCGCGCGCTTCCTCGGTGACCGAGTCGAGGATGCTGCGGTCCTCCTGCATGCGGCGGCGCCGATCCTCGGGCGTGCCCGCGCGGCCGAACAAACGCTCGAACGCCACGCGCGGATTGATCTCCATCGGCAGCGGCGCGGTCTCCGACGCCCACGAGATCGTGTTCATGTACGTGCAGCTGTAGCCCGGCACGCAGCCGCCGATGTAGCCGGCGAAGTCCTCGGTGGCGTACTCGAGCGACGGGAACGGCGTGTCCTGGCCGACGTGCTTCGCGAGCACCTGGTCGAACGACACGCCCACGCGGATGTCCTCGGCCTCGGTCTGCTTCGCGACCGCCCCCGAGAGCCAGCCCGCGGAGCTCACGGCGTGATCCGTGACGCTCGCGCCGCCGGCGCGAGACAGGTTGCCGATCACGGTGAGCTGCTGCTTGAACGGTTCGAGCGGCTTCAAGATCGGCGTGAGCGCGAGCTTGCCGCCCGTGCCTTCCGGCATCCAGTAGGGAATCGGGCAGCCGTTCGGCACGTACACCGCGCCGAAGCGCAGCGGCGCCTGCGTGGCGGCTCGCGCGGCCGACACCATCGCGTCCAGGAACGGCAGCGCGACCACGGCGCCCGCGCCGCGCAGCACGGCGCGTCTCGATAGTGATTTGCGAGTGATCAGCACGGGTCTCTCCGTTGGTCGTCGCCGTTCGGGGGGTCGCCGGAAGCGTCCTCGTCGCGCCGCTTGAGCTGCTTTGCCTGTTGCGCGATCTCGTCGGTTGGATCGCGCATGTTGCCCATCGCGAAAAACAGGAAGGCCGCGCCGAGCACGTGAGCGCCGGCGCTTCCGCTCTTGGCGTGCTGCACGGCGCGGACGCCCAAGCCGATGAGAAACACGCACGCCACGGCGGCAAAGACGGCCTGCGAGAAGAGGTGTATCGGCTGCATGGCTAGATCAGCACGCGGCGGCGACGAAGCTGCCGCATGTACGCGAACACTCCGAGGGCCAGCGAGAGACCGGCGAGCGCGACCACCTCGTTGAAGAACCGCGGCGGGTCCGGAGCGAGGGTATAACCGAACGCCATGAGGCTCGCGATGCCGACATAGGCTCCGAACCACGAGACCGCGCGGCCGCGGAGCCGGAAGAAGAGCACCATCGACGTCAGCTGCACGGCGAACAGCGCATACAACGTCGCCAAGTCGAACGACGACAACCCCGCCACCGCTTCTCGAGAGGCGGCGCCGAGCAAGTCGAGCTTCGATACCGAAAGAACCAGGATGTTCAGCACGGCGGCCGCGCCGAGGACGATCGATAGCGCGGAGACCATGATGGGCCTCGACACTTCTGATCTCATCGCCGTTCCCTCCTGCTCGTCATCGCTGGCCCGTCGGGTCCGCTCGCGCAGTCACCGCGGCCGGGTCCCCGGCCTTCATCCGCATCCGAAACGCCGGGCTCTCGACGATACCCAAGACGATCGGCTCGAACCGGTAGCCGTCCGCGGCCGTATCCCGCAGTATCCCACGCAGCACGGGCATATCGTAGGGCTGCAAGCCCCGGCCGAGCGCGTAAACCGTCAGCTTTTCGACAAAATTCGCCGCGAACGCCCGCGGATCGTCCACGAGCGACTTGCGGAGCGCCGCCACGCCCTCGATCGGCGTGCCGTCGGCGAGCCGGCCGCTGGCGTTCACGGCCGCGCCGGCGTCGAGGTCGCGCCACGCGCCCACGGCGTCGAAGTTCTCCATCGTGAACCCGAGCGGGTCGATCAGCGCGTGACAGCCGGCGCATTGGGGATTGGCGCGGTGACCCTCCATGCGCTCGCGCATCGTCTTCGGCGCCGCGCCCACGGTCTGCGGCAGCGGCGGCACGTTGGCCGGGGGAGGCGGCGGCGGCGCGCCGAGCAGGTTCTCGAGCACCCACTTGCCCCGCAGCGATGGCGCAGTGCGGTCCGCGTGCGACGTGGCCATCAAGATGCCGCCCTTGCCGAGCAGGCCGCGGCGCGGCTCGAATCCCTCGCCGAGCGCGACGCGGCGGAAGCGGCTGCCGTAGACGTTCGGGATGCCGTAATGGCGCGCGAGCCGCTCGTCGACGAAGGTGTAGTCCGCCGTGAGCAGGTCGACGATGCTGCGGTTCTCGTCCACGACGCTCGCGAAGAACAGCGTGGCCTCGCGCTTGAAGGCCTGCCGCAGATTGTTGTCGAAGTCCGGAAAGTAGTCCGTGTTCGGCTTGATCGTGTCGAGGTTGCGCAGGTGCAGCCACTGGCCGGCGAAGTTGTCGGCGAGCGCTTCGGCGCGCGGATCGGCGAGCATCCTGCGCACCTGCGCGCGCAGCACTTGCGGCTCGTGCAGATGGCCGCCCCCCGCCACGTCGAGCAGCTCGTCGTCGGGGATGCTGCTCCACAAGAAGAACGACAGGCGCGTCGCGAGCTCGACGTCGCTCACGGCGTACGCCTCGCCCGGCGCGACGCCGGGCGGATCGCGCTCGGGCCGGTAGACGAACGACGGGCTCGCGAGGATGCGCCGCAGCGCGAGCTGGATGCCGCGGTCGAACGAGCCCTGCGCACGACCGTCCTTGTAGAACGGCATCAGCCTCGCGAGGTCCGTGTCGTCCACCGGGCGGCGGTACGCTCGCCGCGCGAGCGTGGCGATGATCCGGCGCGCGCAGCGGTCTTCGTCCGCCGCGTTCTCCGGCGTGCACGAGAAGATGCGCGCGCGGCTCGCCGTGGCGCCCGAGCCCGTGGGCGCGAACGGGCCCGTGATGGTCAGCGTCTCCACGTGCGGCCGGCCCGTGGCGTCGTAGGTGCCCGCGTTGCTGCGCACGAACGGCCGCAGCCGATTCGTGCCTTCGCCGAGCTTGCGGACGAACGCGGCCGTGACCGTGTGCTCGCCGGCGCCGACCGGCACGCGCACTTTCAAGCGCGCATCGGTGGCAGCGGATCTCTCCGGGATGAGCGCGCCCGGCATCTTGGGCTCGTACTTGCCGCCCACGCCCTCGAGCATCACGCGCACGCCATCCACCGCGACCTCGAGCTCGTGCTCGTGCTCGAGGCCGCGAATGTCGTCGAGATTGGTGCGGAACAGGCCCACCTGGAATTCGTACTCGGCGTCGAGCGGGAAATCGTGCTGCACGGCCACGCCGCCGACGGTGCCGAGCGGCAGGCCGTCGAGCTGGGTGGACTGCGACTCGTCGCCGGCGACCGTGTACACCGTGGCACCGGCCGCCGTGGCCGGGTCGCCGACCGCGAGCGCGCTCACGCGGTCCGCGGCCGAGAGATACCGCTCGAGCAGCGCGGGCGACACCACGAGCAGGTCGCCGATGTTGTCGAAGCCGAACGCCGAGTCGTCGGCCGGCAGCAGCGACGTGACGTCGACGTGCAGGTCGAGCAGGTCGCGGATCGCGTTCGCGTACTCGGCGCGGTTCAGCCGCCGCAGCGCCGGGCGGCCGGGGTTGGTCTCGGCCTTGGCGTCGAGCGCGCGCTCGAGGTGCGCCGTGAGCCGCTCGTAGGTGGCGGCATCGGGGCGCTGCCGCGCGTCTTGCGGCGGCATCGTGCGCGTCCTGAGCTTGCGGACGGCGGTCTCCCACACGGCGCGGTTGGCCTCGACGTGCGCGGGGTCGAGCTTCTTGAAGTCGATGTCGCCGGCGAGGTCGTCGGCGTTGTGGCACTCGGTGCAGTAGCGGCGCACGGCCGCGGTGGCCTCGTCCGCGGACATATCGCCGTGCCGCGAGCATCCGGCGAGCGTAAGGCCCGCCGCGAGCAGCACGGCGCCGCCGCGACCGCGCCTCATCGTGGAAAATAGGGACATGTTACTTTTTCGCCGGCGATTGCCCGCCCGGCCACCGGGGACCAGCTGAAAAACCTAACACGCGGCAAGATCGGCATGTCCCTATTTTTCCCTATTTTTTACCGAACAGGGTGGATCGGCTGCTAATAGCGTTCAACAAACCCTACGGGGTGATCTGCAAATTTCGCCCCGAGCCCGGACGGGCGACGCTTGCCGACTACATCCCGGTGCCGAACGTCTATCCGGCGGGGCGGCTCGACACCGACAGCGAAGGCCTGCTCTTGCTCACCGACGACGGTGCGCTGCAGGCGCGGATCTCGAGCCCGCGGCACAAGCTCGCGAAGGTCTATTGGGCGCAGCTGGAGGGCGAGCCCACCGACGCGGCGCTCGCGGCGCTGCGCGGCGGCGTGGACCTCGGCGACTTCGTGACCCAGCCGGCCGGCGCGCGCCGCATCGACGAGCCCACCGGGTTGTGGCCGCGCGATCCGCCGATCCGCTACCGCGCGAAGATTCCCACCACGTGGCTCGAGATCACGCTGCGCGAGGGCAAGAACCGGCAGGTGCGGCGCATGACGGCGCGCGTCGGCTTTCCGACGCTGCGGCTCGTGCGTGCGGCCGTGGGGCGCGTGAGCGTGGACGGCTTGGCGCCGGGCGAGTGGCGCAACGTCGACCCGGGCGCACCGTGGAGCGCGCCGCAGGCGTGACTTCAGCCGGCGCCGCGCCGCCTGCGGCCGCCGAGCCAGAAGCCCGCGAGGCCCGCGGCGAACAATGCGACGGTCGTGGGCTCGGGCACCGGCGCCGGCGCTGCGGGCGTGAACACCGCCCAGACTTGACGAGCGACGGTCGACAGGTCGCCTGCGATTGCCACGGGGTTGAAGGTGCTGACGAGGTCGCCGATTCCTTGCCCGAAGTTCACTGCGTCGTAGCCAAAGACGACGTCGAAGGCGATATTCGTGGGAATCAGCGCCATGCACACGAAGCTGTCGCCGCAGCCCGCGACGAGATTCGGGGCCGAATCGAACATCCCCGCAGCACTGTCGATGAAAACCGTGTCGAGCAGAGCCTGACCAGCTGCGGTGGCGCCGGGTACGTTGGACGGGAATGCGAAGTCGAAAACACTGTCGCAGCCGGCAAACGCGACTCCGCAAGTGCCGTCGACGAACGCCACGTCGTAGAGCGTTCCGAGCACGTCGACGTTCCGCGCGCCCGTGAGCTTCCCGGAGCCGTCGATGTCGAGAATGACGGCGCCCGAAGCCGTGTGTGCCAGCGCCGCGGCAGTGAGCAGCAATGCGACGTTCAACCCGCTCTTCATGGCTTGCATACGTCCCCCGCCCTGTTTGCGAGGGAGATGCATGTTTTAGACCGAGACCATAAAACAATGTCTTACGCCGCATCCGAAGCCGCGGCTGTAAGAAAACCTGACAGCGGCGAACTCAGTCCTTCGGCGGCGCGATCGTGAAGACGCCGTTCTCGACCTCGCTGCGATCGTTGTCGTAGTCATCGTGGATCAGTCGATCGAGTCCCTTCGCTCGCTCGTAGACGAGGTTCACGACCCAGGGCTTCGAG
>DASUFK010000140.1:0-34068 GCA_036274615.1 Gammaproteobacteria bacterium
GCGCGCGACGTCAACGTGAGCTTGCCGGCCTGCTCCACGAGCGCGCCGACGATTCGCGGATGGCGGTGACCTTGGTTCAGCGACGAGTAGGCGCTGATGCAGTCGAGGTACTTGCGGCCGTCCACGTCCCAGGCCCACACGCCTTCGGCGCGCGCGATCACGATGGGCAGCGGGGCATAGTTGGGCGCGCTGACCGCGTCGGTGCGCGCGATGATCGCGTCGTTGCCGCTCACAAGTGGTACTTCCCGGGCACGCCGCTCGCGCGCGCGAGAATCTCCTCGCCGAACAGGCTCTCCACGAGCTCCACGGCGAGCTCGGCCGTACGGTTGCCTTCGTCGAACGCCGGGTTGAGCTCCATGATGTCGAGCGAGCGCATTAGGCCCGAGTCGTGGATCATCTCCATGCAGAGCTGCGCCTCGCGGTACGTGGGTCCGCCCGGAACGGTGGTGGGCACTCCCGGCGCGATACCGGGGTCGAGGAAGTCGACGTCGAAGCTCACGTGCAGATGCGCAGCGCGTTCACTGACGTATTCGAGCGCCCGCTCCATCGCTGTCTTCATCCTCATCTCGTCGATGCGCCGCATGTCGTACACCACGAGGCCGCTGTCGACGACGAGGCGTTTCTCGACCTCGTCGACCGAACGAATGCCGATCTGCACCACGCGGTCCGCCGGCAGCATCGGTACCGCATGGCCCAGTGCCGTGAGCTCCGGCGGGCCGTGCCCGCAGATCACGCCCACCGGCATGCCGTGAATATTGCCCGACGGCGAGGAGCTCGCGACGTTGAAGTCGGCATGCGCGTCGAGCCAGAACATCGCGAGCGGCGTGCCGGTCTCGGCGCAATGACGCGCGACCGCCGCGATCGAGCCGATCGCGAGACTGTGATCGCCGCCCATCAAGATCGGCAGCTCACCCTGGCGCAGGCTCGAGTAGACGGCGTCGCGCGCGCTCCGGCACCAGGCGGTGACTTCGGCAAGGTGCCGGTAGCCGCCGGAGCGCGGCGCCTCGGGATTGATCGGGCCGCTCAGGTTACCACGATCGACGACGGTGCAGCCCAAGCGGCGCAGCGACTTGTCGAGCCCCGCGACGCGCAGAGCTTCCGGACCCATCGACGTGCCCCGGCGACCCGCGCCGACGTCCGTGGGCGCGCCGATCAGCGCGACGGTGCGGGCGGCGGGGCTCAATCGTACTCGCGCGCCTCCTTGCTCTGCTCGACCTCGCCCGGCTTGCGCAGCATCTTGTCGATCTCGTCGATGTGCGCCTCTTCCTGCTCGATGAGACCGCGGGCGTACTCCTCGAGCGCCACGTTCTTGCCGGCGACGAGCCCGAGCAGCTTCATATAGAGATCGAGCGCGACGTGCTCGGCCTGGAGCGTCTCACGGAGGATCTGGCCGATGTCGTGCTCGTGTGTCTCGAGCAGCGGCCCGATCGCGAGCGACGGATGGCCGCCGAGCCTCGTGATCATCTCGCCGGCTTGCTGCGCGTGGGTCAGCGACTCGCTCGCCTCGGCCTGAAACCACGACACGATCGGAATGCGGTTGTAGCCGAAGATCATCATCGAGTAGTGCGTGTAGCGCACGACGCCGGCGAGCTCGCACTCGAGGATGCGGTTCAGCTGATCGATGACTTGCTGTTGGTTCGCGATCTTCACGTTGTTCTCCTGTGGACGCGCTCGCTTCGAGTGTGGCACGGCGACCCAGGGAAGAAAACGTCCATCGAGCCGATGCCGTGTCTCGTCGTGGCTGCCGTAGCACCATCGGTGGCTGCGGCCGCACCTCGAAGGGTCCTCCCGAGACACGCCGGAAGACCATCCCTGGGGCTCCTCGCCGCACATCGGCCCGCCAGGGATGGCGGGCATGCCGCGATTGCAGGAGTAAATCGCGGCCCTGTGCGGCGACGGTCTCGGGAGGACCCTTCGAGGTATGGCCGCAGCACTCACGCGTCTCGCAGGCAGCCACGACGAGACACGGCATCGGCTCGACGGACGGCGCGGTAGAATCGCGCGCGTGCCACACTCGAAGCGCATTATCTTGAAACGCGGACGCGAGCGATCGCTGCTTCGCAAGCATCCGTGGGTGTTCTCGGGCGCGATCGACCGGGTCGAGGGCGGCCCCGCGGCCGGAGACACCGTCGACGTCGTCGCGGCCGCCGGCGAGTTCCTCGCGCGCGGCGCGTACTCGCCGGCGTCGCAGATCCGGGTGCGCGTCTGGACGTTCGACGAGGACGAAACCGTCGACGAGGCATTCCTCGCGCGGCGGCTCGCGCGCGCCTTCGAATCGCGCGAGCGGCTCGGCTTGCTCGACCCCGAAGGCGCCTGCCGGCTCGTGTTCGCGGAATCGGACGGTTTGCCGGGCCTCGTCGTCGACCGCTACGCGGACTTCGTCGTGTGCCAGTTCTTGAGCGCCGGCGTCGATGCACAGCGCGGCGCCATCGCGGCGCTGCTCGAGGAGGTCACCGGCGCACGCGGCGTGTACGAACGCTCGGAATCGAGCTCGCGCAAGAAGGAAGGGCTGGCGTCGCATCGCGGGGTGCTGCGCGGCGCCGAGCCGCCGGCGACGATCGAAGTGCGCTCCGGCGACACGCGTTTCCACGTCGACGTCGTCAACGGCCAGAAGACCGGCGCCTATCTCGATCAGCAAGCGAATCGCCGGCGCGTCGCGGCCTACGCGCCCGACGCCGACGTGCTCGACGCGTTTGCCTACACGGGCGGCTTCGCGATCGGCGCGCTCAAGGCGGGCGCGGCGAGCGCGGTGCTCGTGGACTCGTCGGAAGAGGCGCTGCGGCTCGCGGATCGCGAGACGGTGGCGAACGGCGTGGGCGAGCGCTGCCGCTTCGTCGTGGCGAACGTGTTCGACGAGCTCCGCGGCTTGCGCGAAGCGGGCGAGAGCTACGACGTCGTGATCCTCGACCCTCCCAAGTTCGTGCACTCGGCCGAGCAGGTGAACGTGGGCAGCCGCGGCTACAAGGACGCGAACATGCTCGGCTTGAGCCTGGTGCGGCCGGGCGGAGTGCTCGCCACGTTCTCGTGCTCCGGGCACGTCGACGCGGCGTTGTTCCAGAAGATCGTGGCCGGCGCGGCGCTCGACGCCGGGCGCGACGCGCAGATCGTCGAGCGGCTCACGCAGCCGCCGGATCATCCGGTGGCGCTAGAGTTTCCGGAGGCCGAATACCTCAAGGGTTTGATTCTGCGCGTGCACTGAGCCGAAGACGCCGCGGCCTGCTCGCGCGGGCTGGCTCGCGCCGGCATAGCGCCCTCCCGGAGGGCCGCATGCTACTGTAATGCCATCGAATCATCGTCCGGGGGACACCCATGAAAGCGCTCGCCCTGCGCATGGTCGCGTTCTTGCTGGTCATCGCGTGTTTCGCCGTCGCGGAGGCTCAGCCGCCGCCGCTGCCGGCGGGAGTGCAGCGCGTAACCTCGGTGGAGGGCATCACCGAATACCGGCTGGCGAACGGCTTGCGAGTGCTGCTGTTCCGCGACGCCTCGAAGGCCACGATCACCGTCAACGTGACCTATCTCGTTGGCTCGGTGAGCGAAAGCTACGGCGAGACCGGCATGGCGCACCTGCTCGAGCACATGCTGTTCAAGGGCACCACCAAGCACCCCGAGCCGTTGATGAAGGACCTGCAGGATCACGGCGCCCAATTCAACGGTTCCACCGACTGGGATCGCACCAACTATTTCGAGACGTTCGAAGCGAACGACGCGAACCTCGAGTGGGCGCTCGGCCTCGAGGCCGACCGCATGGTGAACTCGAAGATCGCGAAGGCGGATCTCGACAGTGAGATGACGGTAGTCCGCAACGAGTTCGAGCGCGGCGAGAACAATCCGATCGGAGTGCTCTACCAGCGCGTGCTGTCCACCGCGTTCCTGTGGCACGGCTACGGCAGATCCGCGATCGGCAGCCGCAGCGACATCGAGAACGTGCCCATCGATCGGCTGCAGGCGTTCTATCGCCGGTTCTATCAGCCCGACAACGCCGTGCTCGTGATCGCCGGCCGCTTCGACGAAGCGAAGACGCTCGCGCTCGTGGCCAAGGACTTCGGTTCGATCCCGAAGCCGACGCGTACGCTCGAGCAACGCTACACCGTCGAGCCCGTGCAAGACGGCGAGCGCGAGGTCGTGGTGCGGCGCGTCGGCGACGTGCCCGTCTTGATCGTGGCCTATCACGCGCCGGCGGGCGCCCATGCCGACTTCGTGCCGCTCCAGCTCGCCACCAGCGTGCTCGCGGACGAGCCTGCTGGCCGTCTCTACAAGGCGCTCGTCGAGAAGGGCCTCGCGTCCGACATCGGCTTGAGCACGCTGCAGAACAAGGACCCGGCCGCCGTGCTGTTCCTCGCGCAGGCCAAGGCCGGTGGATCGCTCGACGCCGCGCGCGAGGCGATGTTCGCAACGATCGACGACCTCAAAGCGCATCCGATCACGAAGGAGGAGCTCGATCGCGCGAAGAACAACGCGATGTCGGGCTTCGAGCGCACGATGAACAACTCGCAGGCGGTGGCGCTGCAGCTGAGCGAGTGGGCGGCGATCGGCGACTGGCGCTTGATGTTCCTCGACCGCGACCGCGTGCGCTCCGCCACGGTCGAGGACGTGCAGCGCGCGGCGCTGCAGTATCTCAAGCCGTCGAATCGCACCGTGGGGCTGTTCCTGCCGGGCGAGCCGGACCGCGCCGAGATTCCGCCGAGCCCGAACGTGGCGGCGCTGCTCGAGGGCTACAAGGGCGATGCCGCGCGCTCCGAGGGCGAGGAGTTCGACGCCACGCCGGCGAACATCGACAAGCGCACCACGCGCGTGACGCTGCCGGGCGGCACCAAGCTCTCTATGCTGCCGAAGGAGACGCGCGGCGACGCCGTGAACGCGGTGATCCGACTCAACTTCGGCGACGAGCGCAACTTGGCCGGCATGGGCCGCGTCGCGCCGATGACGTCGCAGATGTTGATGCGCGGCACCAAAACACGCACGCGCCAGCAGATCGAGGACGAGCTCGCGAAGCTCCAGAGCCAGCTGAACGTGGGAGGAGGCGGGGGGCAGGTCAGCGCCAACATCGTGAGCACCCGCGCGAATCTCGCCGCGGTGATCGACATCGCGCTCGACGTGCTTCGCAATCCCGCGTTCCCCGAGTCCGAGCTCGAGACCATGCGCGCGAGCGCCATAGCGGGCCTCGAAGCCGCCAAGAGCGAGCCGCAGACGATCGTGGCGCGCGCGTATGCGCGTCAGTGGAATCCGTACCCCGCGAATGACGTGCGCTACACACCCACCATAGAAGAGGAGCGCGCGTTCCTCACCGCGGTGAAGGTCAAGGACCTGAGGGACTTCCACGCCGGCTTCTACGGCGCGTCGAATGCCGAGGTCTCGGTCGTGGGCGACTTCGACGCGGCTGCAGTGCAGTCGCAGGTCGCGTCGAAGCTCGACGGGTGGAAGAGCCAGAAGGCGTATGCCGAGGTCACCTCGCCCTACCCGAATCCGCCGATCGCGCCGAAGAGCCAGGTGTTCGAGACGCCCGACAAGGAGAACGCGGTCTTCATCGCCGGTGGGCCGATCAAGATCAAGGACAGCGACGCCGACTATCCGGCGCTCGTGCTCGGCAACTACATCCTCGGCGGCGGGGCGAGCTCGCGGCTGTTCGGCCGGATCCGCGGCACCGAAGGCTTGAGCTACAGCGTGGGATCGCAGTTGAACGCGCCCGCAGCTTCCGACGGCGGACGTTTCGTCGTGCAAGCGATTGCCGCTCCGCAGAACGCCGACAAGGTCGAGGCGTCGTTCCGCGACGAGCTGGCCAAGGTGCTCCGCGACGGCTACACGGACCAGGAGATCGCGACCGCGAAGGACAGCTGGCTCCAGGCCCGCCAGGTGGGCCGCAGCCAGGACGGCGCGCTCACCGGCTCGCTGCTCAACCACATGCACAACGGCCGCACGATGGCGTGGGACGCCGACTTCGAGTCGAAGGTCCGGGCGTTGACCGGCGCGGAGATCCGCGCGGCGATGCAGCGCCATCTCGACGCGGGAAAGATGGCGTTCATGAAGGGTGGGGACTTCAAGGGCGCTTCGAGCAACTGATCGTTTCGCAGAGGCTTTCGGGGCGGCTTGCCGGCGCTCGCCGGCGGCAGATCGGGGGACACGTGGGATCGACGGCCGGCGCTCGCCGGAGCGCCGCTTTGCGCGCGCGTGATGCCGCGGTTCGCTACGAGGTGCGAGACGGCGACGTCGAGCTCGAGTGCCTTTCGAGACTCCTCATCCGACTGACCCTGTCGGCAACGGGCCGAGGGCGGTTCGCGCGGCACCGGGCACCCGGCATATAGTCGTGTACGAAAACAGATAGTGCTGTATGCTTTCGACGTGAAGCCGCGAGCCGCAGCAGAGCGCAAGGCGAGTCCGCGCGTCGCGCGCAGGCGCGAGCGCATGAAGGAATCGTTGCTCGCGGCGGGCGCGCGCCAGTTCGCCACCCGCGGCGTTCGCACCGTGAGCGTGGAAGAGCTGATCGCCGAGGCCGACGTATCGCGCGCCACGTTCTACGGATTCTTTTCGAGCAAATACAGCCTTTTAGAGCACATACTTAACCCGATCTTCGAAATCGCGACCCGGGCCGTTCGCGCGCTCGCGCAGCGTCCGGCGACCGAGGCCGTCGACGGCCTGATCGACGTGTATCAATCGCTCTGGGAGTCGCATCGCGACGGGCTGCTGCTGATCCCGGTCCTCGACCAGCAGACGTTCCGGCACTTCGAGGCACAGCATCGCGATCTCAATGCCGCGATGCTCGACGTGCTGACGAGCGCCGAGCGCGCCGACCTGCTCCGCAACGGCAGCGCGCAATACTCGCTCAAGGTCATCGCGCGCACGGCGATCCCGCTCCTCAGGGTTTACGACGGTCACCCCGCCGCCGCCGCGCTGTTCCGCGACGCGCTCCGAGGGCTGTTGATCCGGGCGCACTGAGTGACCGCGCGGCCGCAGTCGGTGATTCTCGCGGTGCTGTTCGCGGGCGTGCTCGTCGCCGCGCTCGACATCGCGATCGTGGGCCCGGCGCTGTCGTCCATCGGCGAGCACTACGGCGTCGGCAGCCGCGCGCTGCAGTGGGTATTCAGCATCTACGTGCTGTTCTACCTGATCGGCACGCCGCTGCTCGCCAAGTTGTCGGATCGCCGCGGGCGCCGCGCACTGTTCGCCGGAAGCCTAGCGTTGTTCGCGGCCGGCTCGTTGTGGGTGGCGGTCGCGCCGAGCTTCGGCATGTTGCTCGCCGGACGCGCGCTCCAGGCGTTCGGCGCCGGCGGCATCTTTCCCGTCGCGAGCGCCGTGATCGCGGAGACGGTGCCCGTGGAAAAACGCGGCCGGATGCTCGGCCTGATCGGCGCGGTCTTCGGCATCGCCTTTCTGGTGGGACCGCTGCTCGGAGGCGTGCTGCTCGAATGGAGCTGGCGCTGGCTGTTCGTGATCAACGTGCCGATCGCGGCGGCCTTGATCGCGCTCGGGCTCAAGCACCTGCCCAAGACCACCGCCGCCCGTCCCGGCACGTTCGACTTCGGCGGCGCCGCACTGTTGTCGGTGGCGCTCGCGGCGGTGAATTTCGGCCTGAGCCAGCTCGATACCGGCAATCTGCCTGCCAGCTTGCTGGCGTGGCCGATCTGGCCCTGCATCTTGGCCGCGGCCGTGGCCGTGCCGCTCTTCTGGCGAACCGAGAAGCGCGCGCCCGATCCGGTGCTGCACCCGGACCTGTTTCGCTCGCGGCAGCTCAAGCTCGCGGGCGCGCTCGCGCTGGCCGCCGGCCTCGTCGAGGCGAGCATGGTGTTCCTGCCGAAGCTCGCGGTGGTGGCCCTCGGCGTGAGCGCCTCCGCGTCGAGCTTCATGATGCTGCCGCTGGTGCTCACGCTGACGGTCGGAGCGCCGCTCGCCGGGGCCGCGCTCGACCGCTTCGGCGCGCGCATCGTGGTGCAAATCGGCTTGCTGCTCACGATCGCCGGGCTCGCGCTGTTCGGTTTCTCGTCGCTCGACACCGTCGCGTTCTACGCATCGGGCGCGCTCGTGGGCTTCGGCCTGTCGGGGTTGCTCGGCGCGCCCCTGCGTTACATCGTTCTAGAGGCCGCGGGCGCCGACCGCCGCGGGGCGGGGCAGGGGCTGCTCACGCTGTTCTTGAGCGTCGGCCAGCTCCTGGGCGCGGCGCTGATCGGCGGCGTGGTTGCGTCGAGCGCCACGGAGCTCGGCGGCTATCGGCAGGCATTGCTCGCCGTCGCGGCGGGCTGTGCGCTGGCGTTGATGCTGAGCGCCGCGCTGCGCGGTAGAGTGAGCGCCCAAGATGCGTGACGCGAAGCAACATTGGATCGCACCGTCGATACTCTCGGCCGACTTCGCTCGGCTCGGAGACGAGGTGGACGCCGTGGTCTCCGCCGGAGCGGATCTCATCCACTTCGACGTCATGGACAACCACTACGTGCCGAACCTCACGATCGGCCCGCTCGTCTGCGAGGCGCTGCGCAAGCACGGCGTGCGCGCGCCGATCGACGTGCATCTCATGGTGAAGCCGGTGGACCGCATCATTCCCGATTTCGCGGCCGCGGGTGCCACATACATCAGCATCCATCCCGAGGCCACCGAGCACGTCGACCGCTCGCTGCGGCTGATCCGCGAGAGCGGCTGCAAGAGCGGGCTCGTGCTGAATCCGGCCACCTCGCTCGACTGGCTCGACCACGTGCTCGACCTGCTCGACCTCGTGCTCATCATGTCGGTGAACCCGGGGTTCGGCGGGCAGACGTTCATCGAGTCCGCGTTGCCGAAGGTGCGCGCGGTTCGCGAGCGCGTCGACCGGTCGGGCCGGCCCATCCGTCTCGAGGTGGACGGCGGCATCAAGGTCGACAACATCGGCCGCGTCGCGGCCGCCGGCGCCGACACGTTCGTGGCGGGCTCCGCGATCTACGGCTCCAAGGATTACCGAGCGACGATCGCCGCGCTGCGCCGGGAGATAGCCGCGGCCGTCTGACGACCGCCGTCGATTGCGGGATGCACGCGCGGCCGCGGGCCTCGCTCACGCTATTCCGCGGGCCGTTCTGCTATGCTCGCGACCGCCCAAAACCCGTGAGCCCCATGAGCTGGACCGTCCACAAATTTGGCGGCACGAGCGTCGCCGACGCTGCCTGCGTGCGCCGCGTTGCCGGCATCGTCGCAGGTCAGACCGACAACCAAGGCGTCGTCGTGTCCGCGATGAAGGGCGTCACGGACGACCTCCTGGCGCTCGTCGACAAGGCCTCGCGCCGCGAGCCCGTCGACGCGATCCTCGACAAGCTTCGCAAGCGGCACGAGACTTCCGCCGTCGACTTGCTCGGTAAGGCGGCAGCCAAGCCGGTGCTCGAGCAGTTCGAGCGCGAGCTCGCCGACATCGAAAGCATCCTCAAAGCGTTGACGCTCGTGCGCTCCGCGTCGCAGCGCAGCCGCGACCTCGTGTCGGGGTTCGGCGAAGTGTGGTCCGCGCGGCAGATCGCCGCGTTCTTCAAGCAAGAGTTTGCCAAGTCGCGCGACGTCGTCTTCGTCGATGCTCGCGACGTGTTGGTGATCGACAAAGGCGAGATGGGGCCGGTCGTGGCGTGGGACGCGTCGCGGCCGAAGCTCGCGGCGCTCGTGCCACCGGGCTTCAAGGGCATCGCCGTGATCACGGGCTTCGTCGGCGCCGACCGCGAGGGGCTGCCCACGACGCTCGGCAGAAACGGCAGCGACTACTCCGGCTCGATCTTCGGCGCGCTGTTCGACGCCGAGGAGGTCCATATCTGGACCGACGTGGACGGCGTCATGAGCGGCGACCCGCGCCGCGTGCCGGAAGCGAAGATCATCGACGAGATGTCGTACAGCGAGGCGATGGAGCTCGCGTACTTCGGCGCCAAGGTCATTCATCCGCAGACGATGGCGCCGGCCGTCGGCCGCGGCATTCCGATCTGGATCCGCAACACCTTCAACGCCTCGCATCCCGGCACGAAGATCTCGGCCACGACCTCGCAGCACGGCGCCGTTGTCAAAGGCATCACGGGCATCGACGGCGTCGCGCTCGTGAACCTCGAAGGCGCCGGCATGATCGGCGTCCCGGGCACCGCCGACCGTCTGTTCGGCGCGCTTCGCGACGCGGGCGTGTCGGTGATGCTGATCTCCCAGGGCAGCTCCGAGCACTCGATCTGCTTCGCGGTTAAAGAGGACTCGGCGGACGAAGTGCGCGCGGTGGTGGAGCGTGCGTTCGCGGTGGAGCTCGACGAAGGTCAAGTGCAGCGCGTGGAGGTCACGAAGGGCTGCGGGATCCTCGCCGTGGTCGGCGACGACATGGCCGGGATGCCGGGCAGCGCCGGCAAGTTCTTCGGCACGCTCGGCTCGGCGGCGATCAACGTGCGCGCCATCGCGCAGGGCGCGTCGGAGCGCAACATCTCGGCCGTCATCGACGCGAAGGACATGACTCGCGCGCTGCGCGCCGTGCACTCGAGCTTCTATTTATCCGCGAAGACGGTGTCGATCGGCGTGATCGGCCCCGGCTCCGTTGGCGGCGCGCTGCTCGAGCAGCTCGCGGCCGCAGGCCCGAGCCTGAAAGAGAAATTCAACCTCGACCTCCGCGTGCGAGCGATCGCGGACTCCAAGCGCATGCTGCTGCAGGAGCATCACGTCGACTTGGGCGGCTGGCGCGACGCGTTCGGCACGGCGCAGAAGCTCGACGCGGCGAAGCTCGTGGACCACGTGCAGGCCGACTATCTGCCGCACTCCGTGCTCATCGATTGCACGGCCAGCCAGTCCGTCGCCGACTTCTACGCGCAATGGCTCCACCGCGGCATCCACGTGATCACGGCCAACAAGCGCGCGCACAGTGGCCCGATCGCGTACTACAATGACTTGAAGCGCGTCGCGCGCGCGTCGCGCACGCATCTTCTCCACGAGGTCACCGTCGGCGCGGGCTTGCCCGTGATCCAGACGCTCGAGGATCTGGTGGCGACGGGCGACGACATCCGCAGCATCAGCGGCATCTTCTCCGGCACGCTCGCCTATCTCTTCAACGTCTACGACGGCAAGCGGCCGTTCTCCGAGATCGTGCGCGAAGCCAAGGCTCGCGGCTACACCGAGCCGGACCCGCGCGACGACCTGTCGGGCATGGACGTGGCCCGCAAGGCGGTGATCCTCGCCCGCGAGGCCGGCCTCACGCTCGAGCTCGCCGACGTGGAGGTCGAGAGCCTCGCGCCGGCCGCGCTCGCCAACGCGTCGGTGGACGAGTTCCTGAAACGCCTGCCCGACTTCGATGCGCCGATGGAGAAGCGCGTGCAGGCCGCGCGTGCCGCCGGACGGGTGCTGCGCTACGTGGCCGCGATCGACGTCAAGGAGCGCACCGCGAAGGTGCGGCTCGAGACATTCGAGCCGAGCCACCCGTTCGCGAACATCAGCCTGACCGACAACATCGTGCAGTTCGTGACCGGCCGCTACTGCGACAATCCGTTGATCGTGCGCGGCCCCGGCGCGGGACCGGCCGTTACGGCCGCGGGGATCTTCGCGGACCTGCTCAGGCTCTGTAGCATGTTGAGCGGGACCCAAAATTGAGCTCCGGGGACTGAGCCTCGAGCCAACCACGCACGGACGGTCATGCGCTATCTCAGCACTCGCGGCGGCGAAGAAGTCGGACTGCTCGACGCGCTCTTGCGCGGTCTGGCGGCGGACGGCGGCCTCTACGTGCCCGACGAGCTGCCGCGTTTCAAGCCGGGTGACTTCCGCGGCGAGACGCTGCCCGCGATCGCGGCGGAGCTGATCGCGCCGTTTTTCGACGGGTCTCCGCTTGCGGGAGACGTCGCCGCCATCTGCCGCGACGCGCTCGATTTCCCCGTGCCGCTGGTGCCGGTCGTGGAGCCGCACGGCGAGCTCTCCGTGCTCGAGCTGTTCCACGGCCCCACGGCCGCGTTCAAGGACGTGGGCGCGCGCTTCCTGGCGGCCACGATGGAACGCGCTCTGCCGCTGCTGCCGGCCGACGATAGGCCGCTCACGATCCTCGTGGCCACTTCCGGCGATACGGGCGGCGCCGTCGCGGCGGCCTTCCATCAGCGACGCCGCATCCGCGTGGCCGTCCTCTACCCCCGGGGGCAGGTGTCTGCCCGGCAACAGCACCAGCTCACCTGCTGGGGCGACAACGTGCGCGCCTTCGACGTGCGCGGCACGTTCGACGATTGCCAGGCCGTGGTGAAGGCGGCGTTCAACGACCGCGGTTTGCGCGCGCGCCACCGGTTGAGCGCCGCCAACAGCATCAACATCGGGCGCCTGCTCCCGCAGGCTGCGTACCACGCGGCGGCGAGCCTCTGGCACTGGCGCAAGCACGGCACTGCCGCGGGCTCGATCGTGCCCACCGGCAACCTCGGCAACGGCGTCGCGTGCGTCTGGGCCCGCGCGATGGGCTTGCCGATCCGCGAGGTCGTGTTCGCCGTCAACGCCAATCGTACGATCCCGGAGTACCTCGCCACCGGGCAGTACGAGCCGCGCCCGACCCAAGCGACGCTCGCTTCCGCGATGGACGTGGGCAACCCGAGCAACATGGAGCGCCTGCGTAACTTGCTGCCGGACTTCGGGGCGCTGCGTGCGGCCGTGGAGTCGTATCCCGTTGACGACGAGGCGATCCGCGTACAGATTGGCAAGGACTACGCGCGCTACGGCCGTGTTTGGTGCCCGCACACGGCGACCGGGTTCTGGGTCTACGATCATTTGCCGCCCGCGCGCCGCTCCGGGCATCCCTGGATCGTGAGCGCGACGGCGCATCCGGCGAAGTTCGAAGCCATCGTCGAGCCGATCATCGGGCGCGCCGTCGAGGTGCCCGAGCCGCTGCGCGAGCTGCTCGAGCGGCCCGCATCGAGCACCCCGATCGAGCCGCGCCTCGAGCAGTTGGCCGGCGAGCTGGACCGCTGGTAGACCTTTCAAGAACAATAGATTAGAAAGCGAATAAGAAGTGAAGTCTGAATACTGGATCCTGGTCGGCGGCGCGCTCGTGGTCGCTGCCGGCGTGTTCTTCGCGGCCCGCGCGTGGCGCCGCCGGCACGGGCCGCTGGTCGAGCGCGCCCTCGGCGAGGTCGCGATCGACCGGTTGCGCGACGTGCTGCTGCCGAACGGCATGGGCGGGCAGATCCAAGTCGAGCACCTGCTGCTCACGGGCAACGGCCTCGTCGTCATCGACGTGAAGGCGTTCGAGGGCACGATCTTCGCGAGCGACCGCATGGCCGAGTGGACGGTCATCAGCAGCAACGGCCGTTTCACGTTCCCGAACCCTCTCGGCACTCTCTACGACCGGGTGGCGGCGCTGCGTCAGCTCGTGCGCGACGTGCCCGTGGTGGGCATCGTGCTGTTCGCCGCGGGCGCCGACTTCAGCAAGGGGCGTCCGAAGGACGTGCTGCTGCCGGCCGAGTTCATGGATCGGTACCGCAAGCCGGAGCAGGCCGACCTCGAACGGCTGCTCGTGGCGTTCTCGCCCCATTGGGACCGCGTGAAGGCTGCTACCGAGCCCGTGACCGCCGGCGCGCGCTAACGCAACTGAAACAATTTCTCCGCGTTCTCGGTGGCGGCGCGCGCCACGACGTCCACCGGCTGGCCCATCGCGGCGGCCACGCGCGCGGCGACGTGCGCGAGAAACGCGGGCTCGTTGCGGCGGGTCTTCGGCTTCGGCGCAAGGTCGCGCGGCAAGAGATACGGTGCGTCGGTCTCGAGTAGCAGCCGCTCGAGAGGAATCAACGGCAGCGCCGCGCGTAGCTCCGCGCCGCGCCTTTCGTCGCAGGCCCAACCCGTCACGCCGATGTGGAGACCGAGCTCGAGATACGCCGCGAGCTCGGACGGGCCGCCGGTGAAGCAGTGTGCGACGCCGCCCACGAGCGCCGGCAGCCGCGGCGCGAGGATCTCGACGAACTCGGCGTGCGCGTCGCGTTGGTGCAGGAACACCGGCTTGCCGATCTCGGCCGCGAGCTCGAGCTGCAGGCGAAACGCGTCGCGTTGCGCGGCACGCGGTGCGAGGTCGCGATAGAAGTCGAGGCCGCATTCGCCGACGGCGACCATCGCCTGGCTCGCGAGCAGCGCGCGCAGCGCGTCCACGCCGTGCGCGTCGAGCTCGGCCGCGTGGTGCGGATGCACGCCGGCGGTCGCGTACAGCGTGCCCGGCAGCTCCTGCGCGAGCTCGAGAGCCTGGGCGCTCGCCGTCACGGACGTGCCCGTCACGATGAGTCGCGTGACGCCGTTGGCGCGCGCGCGGTCGAGCACGGCCGCGCGGTCCGCGTCGAAGCTGTCGTGCGTGAGGTTCGCACCGATATCGATCAGGTCGAGCATCGGCGCGGATTGTGACGACCGGCGGGGCGGCCGGCAACGCGGCCGCGGTAGACTGCAGTCATGCGTTTGACAGAACGGGCGGGAATCTTCGTGTCGTTTGCCGCGCTGCTTTGCGGCGCACGGCCGGCGTGCGCCGCTTCGTCGGAGGAGATCTCCGATCTCGCGTCGCGGATCGACTATGGCTACTACGCCGGCGAGCCGAGGGTCATCGAGGCCGCGCGCGCCGTGCTCGACCGGTCGGAGGCGAGCGATCCCGCCACGCGCTACTACACGGCATATGCCGCTTTCCGCATGGCCCAGCTATCGGCCCACGACGGCGCCGCGCCCGGGGCGTTCGTCGACACCTGCGTCGACAAGGCCACGCCGTCGCGGGACGCTCCGGCCACTGCCGAGCAATGGATACTCGTGGCCGCCTGCGCCGAAGTGGGCGCGCAGGCACGCCGCCGCGATCAAGCGCTCGAGCGCGCGCGTGCGCTCGATCCCGAGAATCCTCGGCTGGCGCTGCTCGACGCGTGGGTCGCGAGCCCGCGGAGCGAGCAAGCCGATCCTGCCGGGCGCGACGAGGCCGCTGCGCGGCTCGAGCACGCGGTAGCGGCGTTCGACGCTCGGCCGGCGGTCGACGGCGGCCCCGACTGGGGTGAGGCCGAGGCGCTCGCCGCGCTCGGCGAGATCGTCCTCGCGCGCGGCGAGACGCGGGCCGCGCGCGACCTCATCGAGCGCGCGCTGATCGTCGCCCCCGACTATCGGCTCGCCGTGGAGCTGCGCGCGCGCATGCAGGGCGCGCGGGCGCACTAGGAGCCTGTCCGAGTAATGCCCACCTACTGCGGCACGTCCCACATCGGCATATTTCCACGATCGTTTCACTTGCATAGCCAACACTATGCGCGCGAAACGATCGTGGAAATCTGCTCGATGGGGGCCGGCCTCGCTACGGCGGGCACTACTCGGACGGGCTCCTAGAGTCGTCTTGCCGGAGTTGCGTTTCGCCGCGCGGTGGTATTCGATACAGCCACGGTTTCTCGCGGCTTTGGGATGACGGAGCAACTCAGCCTCTTCGACAGCCGCTGGGTCCGCGCGGCGGACGCGGCGCCGACGCCGCTCTCCGTGCGCGTAAGCCGCAGGGCCCGCAACCTCACGCTGCGCTTGATTCCCCCGCATACGCTCGAGCTCGTGGTGCCGCGCGGCACCCGTCCGGCCGAGGTGGCCGCGTTCGTGCACGAGAATCGGCGCTGGATCGAGCGGGCGCGCGGCGAGATCGCGGCGCACTATCCGGCGGAGCAGGACCGGCTGCCGGCGCGGATCGATCTGCCGTCGATCGGCCGGAGCTGGCAAGTGCGTTATCGGCACCAGCCCGGCACGCGGCCGAATTGCCGGGCCGCCGGCGACCTGCTCGAGGTGCGCACGCGCGATCCCGAGCACCACGGGGCGCGACGGCTGCTCCGCGGCTGGCTGCTCGATCAGGCTCGCACCTATCTCAAGCCGTGGCTCATGCGCGAAGCCGAAGTGGTGGGACGCGGGCCGAAGGGCGTGCAGATCCGCTTGCAGCGCACGCGTTGGGGCAGCTGCTCGAGCTCCGCCAACATCAGCTTGAACGCGGGGCTCCTGTTCCTCGATCCGCCGGTAGTGCGCTACTTGCTGATCCACGAGCTCTGTCACTTGTTCGCGCTCAACCATTCCGCGCGTTTCTGGCGCGCGGTCGCGCGCTTCGAGCCGCGCTACCGCGAGCTCGACCGGAGCCTCACCGAGGCATGGGCGGACATTCCGCTGTGGGCGCACGCGGGCGCGCGCGACGGCGACACGCTGGAAGCGGTGTACTAGCTTGCTCGCGCTGCTCAAGCCGCTCACCAACTCGACGGTGATCGTGGTCGCGATCGGCTACGCGATCTTCTTCGTGATCGCCGGCGCCGCGGGCCTGTTCGGCATTTTTCTGTTCCTCGTGACGATGTTCTCGTTCGCCAGCTATTCGTACCAGCTGCTGCGCAACTTCGCGCGCGGCCTTCAGTACTTCGAGGCGCCGGGCGCCGAGTCGTTCAGCCCGTTCCACGACGTGGGAGCGTCGCTGCACTTCGTGCTGTTCGCGGCGCTGCTCATGCTCATCATCACTACGCCGTACTTCGTCGAGCCCGTGCGCTGGCTCGCGCTCGCGTTTTGGATCGTCGTGTTCCCGGCGTCCGCGGCGATCATGGGCATCACGATGAGCGCCACCGCCGCGCTGAATCCGGCGAGCATCGCGCACCTGATGGCGGCGCTCGGGCGCGACTACTGGCGATTGCTCGGCGCCACGCTGCTGCTCGTGGTATTCGCGCTCGTGCTCGAGGCGCTGATTGCGCCGCTCGGGTTTCTGGCGGCGATACCGAGCGAGGCGGTGACGCTCTGGGCGTGGCTGGCATTGCTCGCCGTGATCGGCGAGACGGTGGGCCGGCGCCGGTTCGAGCTTGCGGTACCGGGCGTGGAGTCCGACACCGAGTACGAAGAACGGCATCGGCACGCGGACTGGCAGAAGACGCTCGACATCGCGTACACGTCGGTGCGCAGCGGGATCGTCGCGCAGGGTTATCGCACGATCAAGGATCTCATCGACAGCGAGGGCGGTAGCCTCGAGATCTACCAGTGGGTGTTCAACCACACGCTCGATTGGGACGACCCCAAGCACGCGCTCGAGATCGGCCGGCGGTTCGTGGCGCGGCTGCTGGAGGAGGGCCGCCAGTACCCGGCGCTCGAGCTGTTCGATCAGTGCCGGAAGATATCGCCCGCCTTCGCGCTCGACGCCGATGTTCGCACCGCGCTCGGCGACTACGCCCGCAAGATCGGCCGGCATCGGCTCGCGGACGAGCTCGCTACCGCGCCGCAGGTCTGAGCTCGCTCAATCGGCGTGCTCGGAGCCGGTGATGAGCCGCGCGCCGCGGCCGTAGGTCAAATACTCCCAGAGCCAGCGCAGCGAGATCACGAGCGGGCTCGGCACGCCGAGCAGGAAGTAGATGTGCGCGAAGCCCCAGACCCACCACGCGACGAAGCCGCGCAGCGTGAGAAACGGAAACTCGATGACGGCGCTCTGCCGGCCGATCGTGGCGAGGTTGCCGGCGTCGCGGTAGACGAACGGGGGCGGCGCGGGCTGCCCGCGTAGCCGCGCGTCGATCACGCGGGCGACGTAGCGGCCTTGCTGCTTGGCGGCGGGCGCCACGCCGGGCACGCGCCGGCCGCCGGTCTCGACGAGCGCCGCGTCGCCGATCACGAAGATCGAGGGATCGGCGGGGATCGACAGGTCCGGCTTCACGAGCACCCGGCCCGCGCGGTCGACCGGCGCGCCGAGCCAGCGCCCGGCGGGCGACGAGGCCACGCCGGCGGCCCAGAGCACGGTCGCGCAGTCGATTCGCTCGGCGCCGCCGAGCGTGACGCCGCTCCCGTCCGCGCCGGTGACGGCAGTGCCCGTGCGCACCTCCACCCCGAGCCGCTCGAGCGCGCGCTCTGCGTACGCCGACTGCGGCTCCTTGAACGCCGCGAGCACGCGCGGACCGGCCTCGATGAGCGTGACCTTGGCGGCGCGCGGATCGATGCGCCGGAAGTCCTTTGCGAGCGTGTGGTGCGCGAGCTCGGCGATCGTGCCCGCGAGCTCCACGCCGGTGGGGCCGCCGCCCACGATCACGAAGCGGAGCCAGCGTTCGCGTCGAGCCGGATCGTTCTCCATCTCGGCGGCCTCGAACGCGCGCAGGATTCGCCGCCGGATATGCGTGGCGTCGTCGATGCTCTTCAGGCCCGGCGCGATGCTCGCCCATTCCTCGTGACCGAAGTAGGAATGCGTCGAGCCCGTGGCGAGGATCAAGTAGTCGAACGGCAGCGCTTGATCCCGCAGCTGCACGCGATGAGCGCCCAGTTCCACGCCGGTGACCTCGCCGAGCAGCACGCTCGTGTTGCGCTGGCGGCGCAGGATCGAGCGGATCGGCCACGCGATGTCGGACGGCGGCAGGCCCGCGGTGGCCACCTGATACAGCAGCGGCTGGAACAGATGATAGTTGTGACGATCGACGAGGACGACGTCCGCGGCCGTTTTCGCGAGCGCGCGCGCCGCGAACAGGCCGCCGAAGCCGGCGCCCACGATCACGATCCGGGGTCGAGTCGAGCTCACCGCGGTGACGCTACGGGCTGGTATCCTTGCCGTCAAATCGCGCACAGCGCGCATCGTGGGACCGCCGCCGATGACCAGACACTCGTCGATCGTGAGCTCACTCGCGCTCGCCACGCTTGCGGTAGCGCCGTGGGGCGTGCGCGCGCAACTACCCGCAACGGCGGCGACCGCGAATGTCGTACCGGCCGTGACCGCCGGCGAGCTCGTGGTCGAGCCTCCCACGCTGATCGCGCTCGGCTTCGAGTGGACCATCGAGGGCGACGACAACCGCAACGCGAGCGTCGCCGTGGCGTATCGCCATCCGGGGGAGACGGTGTGGCGCAAGGGCCTACCCCTGCTGCGGCTGCAACGCGAGCGCACGGCCTACGCGAACACGCTCGACTACGTCGCGCCGAACATGTTCGCCGGCAGCCTGCTCGATCTCACGGAGGACACCGCCTACGAGGTGCGGCTCACGCTCGCCGACCCGGACGGAGCGCGCGGCGACGTCGACCGCATCTTGAACGTGCGTACGCGCGCCGAGCCGCGGGCGCCTTCCGGCGGCCGTACCTATCACGTGTATCCGCCCGACTACACCGGCACGAAGCGCGAGCCCGCATTCATGGGTCTGCTCGCGGCGTTCTACATGGACTCGCTCGGCGGCGACTGGAGCCGCGCGTCGCCGCCGCGCGTGCAGGCGGGCGACACGATCCTCGTGCACGCGGGCGTCTACAAGGACTTCAACCGCTACAACTACAGCCACGAGATCCAGTCGCAGTTCAAGACGTGCTGCGGCACGCCGTGGGACGGCACGTATTTCTTGACGAAGGGCGGCACGGCCGAGCGGCCGATCGCGATCAAAGCCGCCGGCGACGGCGACGTGGTGTTCGACGGCGACGGCAACAACGTCCTGTTCAACGTGATGGGCGCCGACTTCCTCTACTTCGAAGGCATCACGTTCCGCAACACCACGCTCGCGATCGAGGCGGGGCAGAAGGGGGTCGCGGGCGCGCAAGGTCTCGTGGTGAAGCACTCGCGGTTCGAGGACGTGGGGGTGGGTATCCACAGCGACTGGTCGGGCTCGAAGGGTTTCTACATCGCCGACAACGTGTTCAACGGCCGCAACGACCCGAGCGCGCTGTCCGGCTGGCTCCGGCAATGGCCGTGGGCGCAGCGCGCCGATTTCGAGGAGAAGCGCCTGATGAAATCGTACTACGCCGTGTCGATCTACGGCGGCGGCCACGTGGTGGCCTACAACCGCGTGACCAACTTCCACGACGGCATCGACCACGCGACCTACGGCATGCCCGACGGTTATCCGAGCGTGCCGCGCGACCGGATGCCCGTGGCGATCGACTTCTACAACAACGACGTGTCGAACGTGCACGACAACTGCTTCGAGTCCGACGGCGCGATGCGCAACATCCGCGTGTTTCGCAATCGCTGCTTCAACAGCGGCACGGGCGCGATGAGCCCGCAGCCGATCTTCGGCGGGCCGGTCTATTTCGTGCGCAACGTCGTGTACAACGACGTCTACGGGCCGCTCAAGATCCAAGCGAACCCGAGCGGCATCCTCGTCTACCAGAACACCTACGTGGGCGAGGTCGCGCAGCTCACCGCCGCGTCCAACATGCACTTCCGCAACAACCTGATCCTGGGGCAGAACGCGCGCGGCCCGGTGTTCGCGATCGACTCGCTCACGCCGTGGAGCGACTCCGACTACAACGGCTTCTACGCGAACGAAGGTCCGATCGCGAACAGCGACAAGCCGCCCGAGTACGCCTTCCAGTGGAATTCCCCGCCGGCCGGCGCGGCGGTCGACTACGTGTCCGATCGCGAAGTGCGCCGCTTCGCCAACCTACGCGACTACTCGAAGGCGACGGGGCAGGACACCCACAGCCGCGAGATCGACTACTCGGTCTTCGTGAATGCCGCGGCGCCGGATTTTTCGGATCCCGCGAAGCTCTATTCGCCCGCCGACGTCGATCTCGCGCTCAAGCCGCGCTCGCGCGCGATCGATCAGGGCGTGGAGCTGCCCGGCATCACCGACGGCTTCACGGGCAAGGCGCCGGATCTCGGCGCCTACGAGTACGGCGGCGAGCTGCCGCACTACGGCCCACGCACGCCGAACTGACGAGCGCGGCACCGATCTTGCAGGATGCAGGCGTGACGAGCAGAGGAGGGAACCCATGATTGCGCACACCGGATTGGCCGTTCGCGACTATCAGGCGTCGAAGGCGTTCTACAAGAAGGCGCTCTCGCCGCTCGGCTACACGAACAACAGGGAGCACGGGGAAGCGGGCGGCTTCAACGACGGCAAGAACACCGACTTCTGGATCGGCGCCACCAACGACCGAATCAACCCCACTCACCTTGCGTTCGAAGCGAAGAGCCAGCAGGAGGTGGAGGAGTTCTACCAGGCCGCGCTCGACGCGGGCGGCAAGGACAACGGCAGCCCCGGCTATCGCAAGGACTACTGGCCCGGATACTACGCCGCGTTCGTCTACGACCTGGACGGCCACAACATCGAGGCCGTCTGGTACGACTACAGCAAGGCCAAATGATTTGGTGTCTGACACCACTGGTGTCAGACACCGGGGGAACTCAGCGGCCCGTCTGCGTCGACTGCAAGAACCTGAAGAAGTCGGACTTCGCGTCGATCATCAGCGTGGTGTTCTCGCCGAGCGTGGAGTAGCTCTCGAGCGTGCGCGAGAACGAGTAGAACGCCGGGTCCTGACCGTACGCCTCGCCGTAGATGCGCGTGGCCTCGGCATCGGCCTTGCCGCGGATCTCTTCGGCCTGACGCGCCGCCTCCGACTCGATCCTGCGGAGCTCGCGCTGCATGTTGCCCAAGATCTCCTGGCTGCGGCCTTCGCCTTCGGACCGGAATCGGGCCGCGATGCTCTGGCGCTCGGAGATCATCCGGCTTTCGACCTGCTGGCCGACGGATGCGATGTAGTTGATCCGTTTGATGCGCACGTCGACGAGCTCGATGCCGATGTCGGGCATCTGCATCTGCGCGGTGGCGAGCATGTCCTTCTCGAGCTGGCCGCGGCCCTTCTTCGGGCGCTGGAGGTCGGCGGCCTGGAGCGCGGCGGCGTCCTCGGCCGGAATCTGCGAAACGTCCACCTGCCAGTCGGCCGAGCGCACGATCTCCTCGAGCTCGGTGCCCGACACGATGTCGCGCGTGGCCGAGTCGAGCACGTCGTCGAGGCGCGTGCGCGCGCCGGCCTCGTCGCGCACCGAGCGCAGGAACTGTAGCGGGTCGGTGATCCGCCAGCGCGCCGTGGTGTCGACGATGATGAATTCGCGGCCGAGCGTGGGGATCTGGCTCACGTCGCCGTCCCAGTCGAGCAGCCGCTTGTCGAACCGCCGCACCTCCTGGATGAACGGCAGCCGCCAGTGCAGGCCGGGGTCGGTGATCACGCCGCCGACCGGCTCGCCGAGCTGCACGATGATGGCTTGCTCGGCCTGGTCCACGACGAAGGCCGAGCGGCTGCCGAGCAGCAGCAACAACGCCGCGATCAGCGCTAGATAAGTGATGTTCTTCATTGGCTTGCCTCCGGTTTCTGAGGCAATCGTTGAGCAGCATCGCGCAGGTTCAGCAGCGGCACCGGCGGCACCTGGCCGTCCTGCACCACGACCACCGAGCCGACTTTCGGCAGCACCTGATTCAACGACTCGAGATACAGCCGCGCGCGCGTGACCTCGGGAACGCGCTTGTACTCCGCGAGCACCGAGTTGAAGCGGGCCGCTTCGCCCCGCGCGCGGTTCACGCGCTCGGTGGCGTAGCCTTCGGCCTCCGCGATCGTGCGCTTGGCCGAGCCCTCGGCCTTCGGAATCGCCTCGTTCAATTGCCGGGTGGCTTCGTTGACCATGCGCTCGAGCTCCTGGCGCGCCTCGTTCACCTGGTTGAACGCGGGCTGCACTCGCTGCGGCGGCACCACGTCCTGGAGCTGCACGGTGATCACGCGGATGCCGTTGTCGTACTCGTTCATCGCCTCCTGGATCTCTTGCCGCGCCGTGTTGGCGATGTCGATTCGGCCCACGGTGAGCACGTCGCTGCCGATCCGGTTGCCGACGATCCGCCGCATTACGGACTCGGAGAGATCGCGCAGCGTCTTGGTGGGCTCGCGCATGCCGTAGAGGTACTTCACCGGGTCGCTGATCTGGTACTGCACCACCCACTCGACCTGGATGATGTTGAGGTCGCCGGTGAGCATCAGCGATTCGTCCGGCAAGCCGCCCTGGAATTGCGAGCGGTCGCGCACGGGTGCGCTGTCTTCGGTGCGGAAACCGAACTCCTGCTTCAGCACGCGCTCGGTGGCGACGATCTGAACGCGATCGATGCCGAACGGCAGCTTGAAGTGCAGGCCGGGGTCGGCGATGCCGCTGACGCTGCCGAAGCGCTTGACCACGGCGCGTTCCTCGGGCTGCACGGTGTAGATGCCGCTCAGGAGGCCCCAGAGCGCGAGCAGCACCACCGCGCCGCCGAGCAGCACGCGCGGCGACAATCCGCCGGGCCTACCGCCGCCGCCGCTCGGCACGCCGCGCGGTCCGTTCGGCCGGCCGCCGGACCGCTTGAGGATCGACTCGATCAGGTCTTTCGCGTCGCTCATGGCCGTCCCTTGAGAGTGGTGCGCGGAGTATACCGGCCTCGCGCCGGTGTAGTATTCGGCGTCGCCGCTCCAACGGCGGCCGAAGCACCATCACCCGGGGGTCTTATGTCTCGAAGTGTCATCGCGCTCGTCTCGGCGTTGCTCGCGTTCGTTGCCGCACCGCTGTCCGCGCAAGAGCCGCGGCCTCCCGCGCCGCCGGGCGACGTGGTGGGCGTCGGCAACATCGGCCACATCGTCGCGAACATCGACGCGTCGCTCGCGTTCTACCGCGACGCGCTCGGCCTCGAGGTCACGGTCACCGCGCCGTTCGCGCCCACCGAGGCGATCATGAAGATGGGCCACACCGAGGGCGCGCAGTCGCGCATCGCCGTGCTCAAGCTGCCGGGCCTGGCGGCCGGCATCGAGCTCATCGAGTACAAGGACATCGAGCGCAAGCCGCAGCGCCCGAATTTCGTGGACGCCGGCGCGGCCAACGTGTCGATGCGGGTGCGCGATCTCGACGGCCTGTTCGCGAAGATTGAGAAGGTGCCCGGCGTGAAGGTGCTCACGGCCGGCGGCAAGCCCATCACGCTCGAGACGCCGAACGGCAAGCTGCACGCGGTGTTCCTGCAAGACCCCGACGGCTTCGTCGTGGAGCTGCTCGACTCGCAGCCGCGCGCCGGCGAGACCGCCACGGGTTACGTGCTGTCGGGCGGCTCGTTCGAGCCTGCGGTCGCGAGCAGCGAGGAGAGCGTGAAGTTCTACAACGAGCTGCTCGGCTTCAACTTCAAGCTCGGCGAGAAGTTCAACGACAATGCGACGATGGCGGCCACGGCCGGCGCGCCCGGCGCGAGCTTCCGCCAGAGCACGGCCACGATTCCGGGCACGAGCGTGCCGATGACGCTGATCGAGTTCAAAGGCGGACCGGCGAAGAAGACGCTGTCGGGGCGCACGCAGGACCCCGGTACGGCGCTGCTCCAGCTCGTGGTGAAGGACGTGACCGCGCTCACGAAGAAGCTCAAGGACGCGGGCGTGCACGTCGTGTCGACCGGCGGCGCGCCGGTGGAAGTGTCACCGACGCTCAAGATTGCGATCGTGCGCGATCCGAACAACATGCTGCTCGAGCTCGTGGAGCGCGCGCCGGCGCGCTAGCGGCGGCGCTGCGGCCCGCCGCCCACGGGCTCCGCTTCATCCCCAGGCACGCGAAAACAACTCGTCCAGCGCGCCGATGATCTGGTTTCCCTCGGATGCCAGCGACGCCACGGGGGCGCCGAGCTTTTCCACTGCCACGGACACGACATCGAGCGGATGTAAGACCACCGAAGTCTTGCCTATCTTGAACGTTGGGTTGAGCCTGGAGCTCGGAATCTGGCTCACTGCTGAAGCCTTGACGAGCGGTATCACCACGCGGCGCGAGTAGTTGTCGAACAGGGTCGACTGCACGACCACGACGGAAGGCACGATGTCGGACCGGCTTCCGGTGTTCCGGTGAACGTCGAACTGTGCCATCAGAGCGTGGAGTGGTCGTCGGCGAGGGAGCCGTGAGCGGCGTTGAACCGGTTCCACTCGGCCACCGTCTTTCGCACCGCGTCGGCCTTGTCGGCACGACGGCGTTGTTCCTCGCTTAGATATTCGGCAAGCAGTGCCTCGACCACTGCCGAGAGGTTGTCGGTCACGGCGCGAGTGCGCGCGACCAGATCTTCGTTCAACGTGAGGTTGACGGGCTTTTTTCGCGCAGTGACGTCATAGGCTGGCATTCAAACGCACCTCTATGCGCATCCTATGCGCATAGCTAGAATCGAGACAAGAGCTCGATCTGCGCACTTTGAGCGAATACGCGTCGACGGCGACGAGCGCACCTGCGTCGTATCAGTCCACGCGGAGCGCCGTCATCGGGTCGACGCTCGCCGCGCGGCGGGCCGGCACGTAGGCCGCGAGCAGCGTGACGAGCGCGATCGCGGCCGCCACGGCGGCGTAGGTCGCGGGATCGGTCGATCCCACGCCGAACAGGAACGACCCGATGAGCCGCGTGGCCGCGAGCGCGCCGAGCACGCCGAGCACGAGGCCGAGAGCCGCGAGCGACGCCGCGCTCCGGAGCACCGACCGCACGACGCTGCTGCGCCGTGCACCGAGCGCCATCCGCAAGCCGATCTCCGGGCCGCGCTGCGCCACGGTGTATGAGAGCACTCCATAGAGCCCCGCGCCCGCGAGCAGCAGCGCGAGCGCGGCAAGCGCGGCGACGAGCGTGAGTTGCGTGTTGCGGCTCGAGAGCTCCACGTCGAGCACCTCGCTCATGCCGCGGATGTTCGATACGGGCTGCTCGGCGTCCACGCTCCAGACCGCGTCACGAACCGCGGCGGCGAGCGCGACCGAGTCGTTCTGCGCGCGGACGACGAGGTGGCGCGGCCAGAGGAACGGGCCCACCGCACCCGTCTGGTTCGCAAACAAGAAGAACTCGGGCTCCGGCTCCGCATCGAGCGCCATCTGCCGTACGTCGCCGACCACGCCGATGACGGTGAGCCAGGGCGAGCCCGGTGGCCCGAACGTGAATCGCTTGCCGATCGCGTCCTCGCCGGGCCACTGCCTGCGTGCGAGCGCCTGGTTGACGATCACCGCCCCCGGCGCATCGTTCGTGTCGCGCGAGTCGAACAGCCGCCCGGCGACGAGCGGCACCCCGAGGGTGCGGAAATAGTCGCCGGCCACCACGCGATCGGAAGCCATGTTGCGGGTTGCATCGGCCGGCGGGGGTGGCGGCCGTCCTTCGATCGTCAGCAGAGCCCTGCCGCCTTTGAACGTGAGGGGGGCGAAGCTCGCGTACCCGGCCGTCGTCACGCCGGGCAGCGCGGATACGCGCTCGATTACCGCGGCGTAGAACGCGGAGCGTCGCGCGGCATCTGCGTACTTCGCCGGCGAGAGATCGGTTTCCGCGATCAACAAGCGCTGCGGCACGAAGCCGGGATCGACCGCGAGCAAGCCGGCGTAGCTCCGGAGCAGCAGCATCGCGGCCGTGAGCAGCACCACGGTGAACGTGATCTCTGCAACCACGAGGGCGTTGCGAACGCGGCCGGCGTGCGGCCTGGACGTAGCGCCGACGCTCTTCTTCAACGTGTCGTTGAAGCTCGCTCGGGCCGCCGTGACCGCGGGCGCGGCGCCGAACAGCAAGACGGTGACGAGCGTGATCGCGACGGCGAACGCGAGCACGCGCCAGTCGAGCGCCGGAGCGGCGCCGCCCGGATAGGTCGCGGGCACGAGCCGCGCAAGATAGCCGGACGACGCCGTCGACAGCCCGATCCCAACCGCCACGCCCAGGATCGCGATCACGCCGCTCTCGGTGAACAGCTGCCGCAGCACGCGCGCGGACGCGGCGCCGAGCGCCTTGCGAACCGCGAGCTCCTTCGCGCGGCTCGCGCCGCGCGCGAGCAAAAGATTGGCCACGTTGGCGCAGGTGATCAAGAGCACGGCCGCCACGGCGGCCAACAGGATCGTGAGGGTCGGCCGCGCGTCGCGCGACAGATGCTCGTGCAGCGAGGCGACGGTGGCGGAGAGGCGAAGCTCGGGGTTGTCCGCGTGGATCGCCGCGGCGATCGTCGCGAGGTCCGACTGCGCCTGCTCGCGCGTGGCGCCGGAAGCGAGCCGGCCCACGACGTAGAGATAGTAGTTGTTGCGGGCCGCGCGTTGCTCCGCCGTGAGCTTCAACGGCACCCAAACGTTCGCGTCCTTGTTGGGGAATTGGAAGTAGGGCGGCACCACGCCGACCACGGTTCGCGGCTCCCCGTCGAGGTCGATGGTGCGGCCTACCACGCCCGGATCCGCGCCGAAGCGGCGCCGCCACAGGCGTTCGCCGATCGCCACCACGGGTGCCGCCTCGGTGGCGCCGTCGTCGGGTAGGAGCGTGCGGCCGACGAGCGCGCGCATCCCAAGCAGCGCGAACAGGTTCGCGGACGCGCCCACTCCCTCGACTTTCTCGGGCTCGCCGCCGCCCGTGAGGTTGTACGAACGGTTTTCGAGCGCGGCGATGCCCTCGAACGAGCGGTTGCGCTCCCGCCAGTCGACGAAGTCCGCGGGTGCGACCTCGACGCGCGACGGCCCGCCGATGGAAGACGCGTCCTCCCAGAGCAGCATGAGCCGCTCGGGCTCCGGGAACGGCAGGGGTTTCAGCAGCACCGCGCTCACGAGGCTGAAGATGGCGGTGTTCGCGCCGATGCCGAGCGCGAGGATCGCGATCGTGACGGCGGCGAAGCCTTTGTTGCGGCGCAGCGCTCGCAACGCGTAGCGGACGTCCTGGGCGAGGGTTTGCATGAACCTAGGATGCAATCACCTCGCCAAAAGGTTACGTCTTGCGCGGGGTCGTCGCCTCGGCGTCGAGCAGCGACCGCACTGGCTGCGCGATCGAGCGCCGATCGTTCCCGTCATTTGCTCCCCAACGCAACCCCTCGGTACTCTAGGGGCGGTGACCTCGTCTTCCAAACCTCTCGACCCGCGACGCGCGGCAGCGCTCGTCGAGCGCCTCTACGCCGACTCGATCGTCCCCACGCTCACCGAGTACATCGCGATCCCGAACAAGTCGCCGGGCTTCGACCCGGACTGGGAGCGCAACGGCCACATGCAGCGCGCGATGGACCTGATCGCCGGCTGGTGCCGCGCGCACGCGGTGGAGGGCATGGAGCTCGAAGTGATCCGGCTGCCCGGCCGCACGCCGCTTCTCTTCATCGAGGTGCCCGGCAGCGTCGAAGGCACGGTGCTGCTCTACGGGCACATGGACAAGCAGCCGGAGATGACCGGCTGGAGCGAAGGTCTCGGGCCGTGGCAGCCCGTGCTCCGCGGCGATCGGCTCTACGGCCGCGGCGGCGCGGACGACGGCTACTCGACCTTCGCATCGCTCGCCGCACTCAAGGTGCTGCAGGACCAAGGCGTGCCGCACGCGCGCTGCGTCGTGATCATCGAGGGGTGCGAGGAGAGCGGCAGCGGGGATCTGCCGCACTACATCGAGCACCTGCGCGAGCGCATCGGCACGCCGTCGCTCGTCGTGTGCCTCGACTCGGGCGCCGCCGACTACGAGCGGCTCTGGTGCACCACGTCGCTGCGCGACATGGTCATCGGCAACCTGCACGTCGACGTGCTGCGCGAAGGCGTGCACTCGGGCGAGGCGAGCGGCATCGTGCCGTCGAGCTTCCGGCTCGTGCGCCAGCTCCTGAGCCGCCTCGAGGACGAGCGCACCGGGCGCGTGCTGCCCGAGTGGTTGTACGTAGACGTTCCGCCGCAGCGCGTGGAGCAGGCGAAGGCGATGGCGGGTGCGCTCGGCGACGCGATCTCGAATCATTATCCCTGGCGCGGCGGTACCCGCGCCGTCACCGCCGATCCCGCCGAGCTCATCTTGAACCGCACCTGGCGCCCGCAGCTCGCGATCACGGGTGCAGCCGGGCTGCCGGAGCTCGGCAAGGCGGGCAACGTGCTGCGTCCGGGCACGGCGGTGCGCGTGAGTGTGCGCCTGCCGCCCGGCGTGAATGGCGCGCGCGCGCGAGAACGGCTCGCGAAGCTGCTTACGGACGACCCGCCGTACGGCGCGGACGTGCGCTTCGAGTCCGCGGAAGCCAACGACGGCTGGAACGCGCCCGCGCTCGCACCATGGCTCGAGGCCGCGCTGCGGGAGTCGTCGCAGTCGTACTTCGGCGCGCCGGCCGCCTACATGGGTGAGGGCGGCACGATTCCGTTCATGGCGATGCTCGGCGAGCGGTTTCCCGACGCGCAGTTTCTGATCACCGGCGTGCTCGGCCCCGAATCGAATGCGCACGGGCCGAACGAGTTCCTGCATCTGCCGACGGCGCGCAAGCTCACGTGCTGCGTGGCCGAGACGATCCGGCGGCACGCGCTGCGCTAGCAGCTGGCTCTGACCGTTACTTGGGGCCGCCGAGCTGCTCCGCGAGGAACGAGTCGATCGCCTTCAGCGCCTCGAGGCGCGTGGGTGCGAGCGACAGCCAGTGGTCCTCCCCCTCGAGCTCGACGAACTTCACCGTCTTGCCGGCGTCGCGCAGCGCCTTCTCCATCTTCTTGCTCTGCCCGATCACCACCACCGAATCGTCGCGGCCGTGGATCAGCAGCACCGCGGCTTGCACGCGATCCGCGTGGTGTGCGGGAGAGGCGGCGTCGAGCTGGGCGCGCGAGCGGTTTGCGCTCTCGATGCCGAGCGACTCCTCCATGTACGACACGGCCGAGCTCCGGTAGTCCCTGCGGCCGCTCTGGAGCGTGACCATGTCCCGCAAGTCGGAGACGCCGCCGTACGAGACCGCGCAGCGATAGAGCTCCGGCGTGAACGCCGCGCCCGCGAGCGCCGCGTAGCCGCCGTAGCCCGCGCCCACGATACAGACGCGCTTCGGGTCCGCGATGCCGGCGGCCACGAGGGCAGCCACTCCGTCGCTCAAGTCGTGCTGCATCACGCCGAGGCCCCAGCCCCCGTGACCCGCGTCTTCCCAGGCGCGGCCGTAGCCGTCGGAGCCGCGAAAATTGGGCTGCAGCACCACGTAGCCGCGCGACGCGAGGAAGTGCGCGAGCCAGTCGAAGCCTTCGACGTCGTGCGAAGCCGGGCCGCTGTGCGGCAGCAGCACGAGCGGAGCGGCGCCGTTCACGCCGAGCGGCCGCGTGAGATAACCGGGAATGTCCACGCCGTCGCGCGCCTTGTAGGTGTACGGCACTCGCGGCGCCAATCCGTTGCGATCGAGCGCCGGGTAGGCGCTGCCGATCTGGCTTGCGGTGAGCGCCTTCGCGTCGTAGAGATAGAACGCCGGCGCGCGATCGACGGGCGTGGTGCTCACGATGAACTTCGAGCGGTCCTCCGACCAACTGACGATCCGCGGCTGCTCGCCTCGGAACGTCTCGTCGAGCGCAGCCTGCTGCTTCGTGAGGCCGGCGTCGAACCACACGGGGCTCTCGCCGTCCACGTGCGCTCCCACGACGAAGTTGGTGTAGGGGTCGATGCGCACGTCCGATACGTCGCGCGCGTCGTGCTTGTATAAGGCCCGTCCGAGGCTGCCGTTCGGCGTCACCACGTAGAGCCCGTAGCGGCCGCCGTCGGCCGGCCGCACGCCGACGACCAGCTCCCCGTTTCTGTCGAGGCCGAGCACGTCGAGCTCCGGTATGTCGAGCGTCAACGCGACGAACAGCTCCCAGCGATCCTCTTTGCGATAGATGCGGAAGTTGTCGTTCTTCTCGGTGTACTCGACGCGGTAGCGGGGCACGGCGTTCTCGTCGACGACCCAGTCGCGTGTGAAGCGCGGTCCGTCGTCCACTTTCCATTTCAGGTCGCTCTTGGCGTCCACGGAGTAGAGCACTCGGTCGCCGTCGCCTTCGAACAGCGGGAACAGCACGCGTCCCGTGGAGCGTTCGTAGCCGATGAGCCGGTTCTCGCGCACCCCGAGCCCGCCGCCGATCGCGCGCACGCCGCCGCCGCGGATCAGCTGCCGGACGTTGAGCTCGCCCGAGAGATCGATGCCGTACGGCGCAAGCGCCTCGGTCATCCGAGCGGCGAACATCACCGTCTCGGTCTCGCTCGCGAGCAACAGAACGGTGTCGTTGTTGGCGAATGAGAGCTTCCGCGCCTTGACCGAATTCACGTCCACTACCGCGTCCGCCTGCTGGCTCGCGAGTCGCGACGCGTACACGAAGCTGCCCTTGTCCACGTGCGCGATGAACGCGATGCGCTGGCCGTCGGGCGACAGGCTCGGCGACTGCATCGCCGGCAGCGCGGCGAACGCCTCGAGCGGCGGCTGCGCGGCGGCAACGGAGCAAAGGCCCAGCCCGACCACGGCTACGAACACGCGCTTGTTCATGCGGAGCTCTCCGGTAACCAACCCCGTAATCTAGCCGTGCCCGGTGCTTCGAAGGGATTGGACTTAGGAACGACTCCGCCGCCATCGCCGAAAGAGTGCGATGCGACCTGCGCACGTTTCCTTGGTGCGCGTCCTGTAGGAGCATAGCCGCCCGTGGGAACAGCCTCTCTACGCCCGAGCGTCGGCGCGTTCAGCACGGTCCGGGCGCGGCTGCTGCTCTGGGTGCTCGGCGTGACGATCCCGATCTACGCGGGCGCGCTGTACATGTCGCGCGTCGCCACGGCCGCTCGTCTCGAGGCCGGCGCCGAGCGCGACGCCGACGAGCTCGCCGCGAAGCTCGCCGCCGAGATGGATACGGTGATCCGCCTCATCGAAGGCGGCATCCGCACCGTGGCTTTCCAGCTCGAGGAGATCGACCCGCCGCCCACTCAGTACGAGCAGCGTATCCGCGGCATTCTCGCCGCGTGGCCGGACGTCTACGGTTCCACGATCGCGGTCGAGGTTTCGAGCGACGGCGCGAGCGCGGGGCCGTTCGCGCCGTACTACTTCCGTCAGGGCGGAGCGATCGGCTTTTCGGATCTCGCGAAGGCGAGCTACGCGTACCGCGAGCAGCCGTGGTACCGGCGCGCCGTCGACGGCGGCAAGCCGGTGTGGTCGGCGCCGTACTTCGACAAGGGCGGCGGCGAGACGTGGATGGTGACGTACTCGGTCCCGTTCTTTCGCAAGCTCTCGGACGGCCGGCGCGCGCTGGCCGGCGTCGTGACGGCGGACCTCGACCTCGCCTGGGTGAGGAAGGCGGCGGCCGGCGCGCCGCTCGGGCCGTTCGCCGCGGGCTGGCTGTCGTCGCCGCCCGGCACCGAGTCGTTCGTGGCGCCGATCGGCGCCACCGCGGACGGCTCCGGGGAGGGCTCGGCCACGGTTCGCGCCGCGGGCGAGGCGATGCTTGCGCGACGCGCGACGTTCGGCATGCTGCCCGCGGGCGTGGCGGCGGAGCCCGCGTACCTCGCCGTGCGCAATCTCGAGACGCTGCAGTGGCGCGCGATGTTGCTGGTGCCGCGCGCGCAGCTGCTCGCGGAAGCGAACGAGCTGCTGCGCCGCCAGCTCGCCTGGGGAGCCTTAGGCCTCGCGCTGCTGCTCGCCGCCGTGCTGCTCGTGGCCGCGGGCATCGCGCGCCCGTTGCACGCACTGGCCGAAGCCGTGAGCAACGCCGGCGGCGACGACCTGAGCTTTCGCTTGCCCGAGCGCACGCGGCGGGACGAGATCGGCGTGCTCACCGAGGCGCTGCGGCGGCTGCGCGACTCGCTGCAGGATCACATTCGACTGCGCGCGGCGAGCCTCGCGGAGCAAGCGCGGCTCAAGCACGAGCTCGAGATTGCGGCGAGCATCCAGCAGGCGATGCTGCCGAAGCGCGCCTCCGCCGGAGACTTGCCGGGGGCGGAGGTGGCCGCGGCGCTGCTGCCGGCGCGCGAGGTGGGCGGCGACCTCTACGACTATTTCGCGGTCCGCGACGAGCAGCTGCTGTTCGCCGTGGGCGACGTGTCCGACAAGGGCATCCCCGCCGCGTTGTTCATGGCACGGCTATCGGCGCTGCTGCGGGTGCTCGGCGCGGAGGGTCAGCTGCCGGATCGTTTGCTCGAGCGCATCAATGAGCGCCTCGCCGAGGGCAACGAAGCGTGCATGTTCGTGACGATCGGCTGCGGCGTGCTCGACCTGCGCACGGGGCGCATTCGCTACGCAAGTGCCGGGCACGAGCTGCCGCTGCTGCTCGATCTCGAGGGCGGCGTGCGGACTCTCGCCGCCGAGAACGGCGTCGCCATCGGCATCGACGCGGTCGCCGACTACCGCCTGGGCGAGAGCTTCGTGGCTCCGGGCGACACGCTCGTGCTCTACACCGACGGCGTGACGGAAGCGGAGGCGGCGGACGGCTCGCTGTTCGGAGCCGAGCGTCTCGCCGAGCTGCTCCGCGACGCACGCGACGAGGCGCCCGCGCCGCTGGTGCAACGAATCGTCGACACCGTCACGGCGCACGCCGGCGGCTTTCACGCAACCGACGACATCACCGTGATGGCGATGCGTTTTGCGCCGGCCGACGTCGAGTACGGCCGCGCCGAAGGCGCGGCCCGCTGGCTCGTGCAGGTCGACGTCTCGGCCGCCGGTATCGAACGCGCGCTGCAACGCGTGCGCGGCGTTCTTGCCGCGCGTGCGGTCGGCGCCGACCGCATCCACGACGTCGAGCTCGTCGGCGAGGAGCTGCTCACGAACGTCGTCCGCGCCGCGGCCGACGCGAGCGGCCGTCGGCTCAGTCTGGAGTGCGCGCTCTCGCGCGACGAGATCGTGCTCACCGTGCGCGACGACGGGCCCGCGTTCAATCCGCTCGAGCTCGAGCGCGTGGACTTGGACGCTCACATCTCGGAGCGCCGCGTGGGCGGCCTCGGAGTCCACATCGTGAAGGAGCTGGCCACGCGCTGCGGCTACGCGCGCGCCGAAGGCTGGAACGTGCTCGAGGTCCGTTTGAGTCGTGAACACGCTGCGTAACGAGGATCGACCATGTCGCTGAAGATCACCGTCTCGAAGTCGACGCCGCCCACGGTCAAGCTCGCAGGCCGGCTGGATACGAATACCGCCCCGGAGCTCGATCGCGAGCTCGACGAGATTCTCGCCGGAGGCACGCTCGAGCAGCTCGTGTTCGATTGCGCCGAGCTCGACTACTTGAGCAGCGCGGGCATTCGCTGCTTCATCCGCGCGCGCAAGGCCGTGGAGCCCGGCGGCGGCAAGGTCGCGCTCGTGCATCCGAAGCCGGCCGTGCGCAAGGTGCTCGAGATCGTGAAGGCGATGCCGGGCGGCATCTTCACGAGCACGGCCGAGCTCGACGCCTACTTGGACGACATCCAGCGGCAGGTTCGCGACGAGAGCTAGGCCTCTATCGGCAGTCGCGTCTCACTTTGGCTAGCGAGACGCCTGAAAGCGGCGGACGTACCTCACATGGCCCTCCCGAGACCGTCGCCGCACAGGGACGTGCGGCGAGGAGCCGCAGGGACGCTCTTCCGGCGTGTCTCGGGAGGGCCATGTGAGGTGCGGCCGCCGCTTGGCACTGACCTTGACCGGCCAAAGTGAGACGCGACTGCCGATAGAGCCTTAGCTGTCGTCGCGAACCTGCCGCTGGATGTCGTCCAAGTAGGCGTCGAGCTCGGCCGTGCTCGTGAAGATGCCGCCCGGCATGGCCTTCACGATCTCGAGCACCTTGCGCACGGCCGGC
>DASUFK010000141.1:0-14812 GCA_036274615.1 Gammaproteobacteria bacterium
GCCAAAGTAAGACACGAACTCAACCCCGCTCAACCGGGATCTTTCTTCCGCAACTGCACCGGCGCCTGACTCTTCCGCCGCACGCGCAAGTTGAGCATCTCGACGCCAACGGAGAACGCCATCGCGAAGTAGATGTACGCCTTCGGCAGGTGCACGTCGATGCCCTCCGCGATCAGCGCCACGCCGATCAGCACGAGAAACGACAGCGCCAGCATCTTGATCGTGGGATGCGTGTCGACGAACCGCCCGATCGCTCCGGCCGCGAACATCATCACGAGCACCGCGAGCACGATCGCGATGATCATCACGGGCAAATGATCCGCGAGCCCGACCGCCGTGATCACCGAGTCGAGCGAGAATACGATGTCGATGATCCCGATCTGCAGGATCGTGCTGAAAAACGCCGCGTGCCTGCCGACCGCGCGCTCGCCGTGCTCCCCACCCTCGAGGCTATCGTGGATCTCGAGCGTGGACTTCACGAGCAGGAACAAGCCGCCGCCGATGAGGATCAAGTCGCGCCCCGAAATCTCGGTGCCCGCGATCGTGAACCAGGGCGTTTGCAAGCGCATGATCCAGGTGAGCGTGAGCAGCAACAGGATCCGCGTGCCCATCGCGAAACCGAGGCCGAGCAGCCGCGCCCGCTGCCGTTGGCTCTCCGGCAGACGGCCGACGAGGATGCTGATGAAAATGATGTTGTCGACGCCGAGAACGATCTCGAGCAGCGTGAGCGTGGCGAGTGCCACCCATGCTTCGGGCGAGCTGATCCACTCCATCGAGGGGTGGCGCCTGAGCCGCTATTCGGAGATTTCTTCGTCGGTGACGACGGCGTTCGGGTCGTCGAGCATCTTCAAGAGGGTGGCCGGTGGCAGATACCCGCCGATGTAGTCGCCGGTCTCGGTGAACACGGCCGGCGTGCCGCGCACCCCGATTCGCTTGCCGAGCGAGTATTCCGACTCGACGGGCGTCGCACCGCACTTGGCTTGCGGCACCTCGCCGCCGAGCTTCGCCTTGGTGAGCGCGGCGTTGCGGTCCTTCGAGCACCACACGCCCTCCGCCTTGGCCCACGACTCCGTGTTCGGGCCGGTGCGCGGGAACGACAGATAGTGCACCTCGATGCCGAGGGCCGTGACCTTGTCGATGTCACGGTGAAACTGGCGGCAGTAGCCGCAATCGACGTCGGTGAAGATCGTGACGGTGTGCTTGACCTTACCGTCTTTCGGGCTGAACACGATCATCGATGAACGATCGACCGTGGAGAGCATCGCCACGCGGGCGCGCGCACGCGTTTCCTCGGTGATGTTGGCGCCGGAGGCCACGTCGGTGATGTCGCCCTGGAAGACGTAGCGCCCGTCCTTGGTGACGTAGGCGACGCTCGAGCCGATCGTGACTTGATAGATGCCGGGCACCGGGGAGTCCGCGATCTGGGACGCGGTGACGCCGTTGAGCTTGCTCGCGAGCTCTTCCTTGCTGAGGGGTTTACCCTCGTCGGCCGACGCGGCCGACAGAGCGAAGCAGAGCGGCATCGCGTAGACGGTTCTGATCCAGTTCATTCGCACGGCGGTCTCCTAGGCAGAGGGCCTCGGCGGCCTTAGTCGGTGCCGGTTTCGATTCTACCAATAAAGACGGCCGCGGGAAGCGCGACCCCAGTCCGGGCCCTAGGAGTCTGTCCGAGTAATCGCCACCTACTGCGGCACGTCCGGCCTCACGACGGTGTCCATTACTCGGACAGGCTCCTAGCCTCTAGGATGATGCCGGCTGTGGAGCTCTTTCATGCGCTCGCGCGCCACGTGCGTGTAGATCTGCGTGGTCGAGACGTCGCTGTGGCCGAGCAGCAGCTGCACGACGCGCAGGTCGGCGCCGTTATTGAGCAGATGCGTGGCAAACGCGTGCCGAACGGTATGCGGCGACAGCTTCTTCTTGACGCCCGCCTTCTTGGCGTAGCGCTTGATGATGTGCCAAAACGCCTGGCGCGTCATACGGTCGCCGCGGCGGGTAGGGAACAGATATTCGGTTTGCCGCTCGAGCAGGATCTCGATGCGCGGCCCCTCGACGAATTCCTTCACCCAGTCCTGCGCCTCGTCGCCGAGCGGGATCAGCCGCTCGCGGTCGCCTTTGCCGATGATTCGGAGCACGCCCTGGTTCAGGTTGATCTGGCTCAGCTTAAGATTTATGAGCTCGGACACCCGCACGCCGGTGGCGTAGAGCACCTCGAGCATTGCGCGGTCGCGATGACCGAGCGGCTCGGCGACCACCGGGGCCGCGAGTAACGCCTCGACTTCTTCTTCGGTCAGCGACTGCGGCAGCGCGCGGCCGATCTTCGGCATCGCAATCTGCGCGGTCGGATCTTCCGCGAGTAGAGCCTCGCGGAGCAGGTATCGATAAAAGCGGCGGAAGCTCGACAGCTGACGCGCGGTCGAGCGCGGCTTGGCGCCGGACTCGACGCGCCAAGCGATGTATTCGAGGATATCCGCGCGGCTCGCACGCGCGAGCTCGACATTGCGCGCGCCGAGACGCTGCGAAAGCGCAACGAGGTCGGCACGGTAGGCACCGAGCGTGTTCTCCGACAGCCCCCGCTCCATCCAGATCGCATCGAGAAATCGATCGATCAGCGCCTTTGGATCGCTGGGCAAACTGCTGGCCGCCGCGGCCGGGCTCGTTTGGAGAAAGTTGTGCGCCATTACCTATTGGAGGTCGCGTCGAAAGTTAGAAATCCGATATGATTCAGAACGTTGTTTAGCCACAATCGCGCGGGCCGAGTACCCCGACGCCGATCGAGTATGCGTGACCGGTAGGGTGCGCTGCGTGACCGCCTTCACAAAACCCTTTCGGCGTTAACATAAAGAGAAACGTGTCACAGAAAACGCGAACGAAAGCGTTTCGGGTGTCTCCGGCGTGCGACGCGAGCTTTGACATAAAGGCGCGCTCCACCGCTTCCGTATGCCTTCGGGCCGGGGCTCACGGCCGATGCACAAGCTCGCCATGATCGCGCGAGCGGCGGTTCGCGCCGGCTACGGCTGCTATGCGTGGCTCGCCTTGCTCGCGGCCGTCGTGCCCACCTGCGTGCTGCTCGCGCTCACGCCCGGGGTCCAGCGCCGCCGGCGCGTTGCCCGCGCCGGCGCGCGGTTCTTCTTCCTTGCGATCGGCAGCCCGGTGCGAGTCGAAGGGGAGCCGATCGGCGCTCACTATCCCTGCGTGGTCGTCGCGAATCACGCGAGCTACCTCGACGGCATCATCTTAACCGCGGCCCTGCCGGCCGGGTTCACCTACCTGATCAAGCAAGAGATGGCCCGCGTGCCGGTCGCGGGCTTCATCTTGAAGCGGCTCGGCTCCGCATTCGTGAACCGCGAGGACGTGCTCGACCGCAAGCGAATCGCCCGCCGGCTCGTGGAGGCGGCGGTACGCGGGGACGCGCTCGGGTTCTTCCCCGAAGGTACCTTCGACACATCGCCCGGCCTGAAGCCGTTTCAACCCGGCGCGTTCGCGGCCGCGGTCCGCGCCAAGCTGCCCGTGGTGCCGGTCATCATCTACGGCGCGCGCCGCAAGCTTCCGGCGAAGCAGGTGCTGCCGGCGCCCGGGCCGCTGCGGGTCCGCGTCTGCGCGCCGGCGTTTCCCGACGCTCATCCGACGGCGCGCGCGCTGGCCCACGCCACGAGGGCGACGATGCTCGAAAACCTCGACGAGCCGGATCTCGCGCCGCCTGCACCGCTCGAGCGCGGGCTACCGCCGGCGGCCGCGCCGCGCGAGCAGCAAGGTCACATCCCGGCGTAGCTCGGCCCCGAGCCGCCCTCGGGCGGCACCCAGGTGATGTTTTGCGCCGGGTCCTTGATGTCGCAGGTCTTGCAGTGCACGCAGTTCGCTGCGTTGATCCGAAATTGGGCGGCGCCGGCGGCGTCCCGCACCACTTCGTACACGCCCGCGGGGCAATAGCGCTGCGCCGGCTCATCGTAGAGCGGCAGGTTCGAGGCAATCGGCAAGGCGGGATCCGCGAGCCGTAGGTGCACGGGCTGGTTCTCGTCGTGCACCGTGCTCGACAGAAACACCGAGCTCATGCGATCGAACGACACGGCGCCGTCGGGCTTGGGATAGTCGATCGCCGCCGCCTCGGACGCGCGCTCGAGGCGCGCGTGATCCGCTACCCGGTTGTGCAGGGTGAACGGCACATGGCCGCGCAACACGTTCTGCTCCACGAAGGCGAGCGCACCGCCCGCGAGCGTGCCGAGCTTCGCGATGCCGGGGCTGAAGTTGCGCGCTCGGTAGAGCTCGTCCCACACCCACGACGCGCGCACGCGCTCGGTGTAGCTCGCCGCAACCGCATCGGCATCCGCGCCGGGAGGATGCGCAAGCGCCGCGAAGATCGCTTCGGCCGCGAGCATCCCCGTCTTCATCGCGGTGTGGGAGCCCTTGATCTTGGCGCCGTTCAGAAATCCCGCCTCACACCCCACGAGCAAACCGCCGGGCACCGCGAGCGCGGGCAGCGACTGCAGCCCTCCCTTGTTCACGGCGCGCGCGCCGTAGGCGATGCGCTGCCCGCCCTCGAGGAGGGACCGGATCGCGGGGTGCGTCTTCCAGCGCTGAAGCTCGGCGAACGGATCGAGGTGCGGATTGGCATAGCTCAACCCCACGATCAGCCCGAGGTACACGCGGCGCTCCGCCGCGTGATAGACGAAGCCGCCGCCCTCGGTCGCATCGTCGAGCGGCCAGCCGAAGGTATGCAGCACCTCGCCCGGACGGTGCTTCGCGGGATCCACCTGCCAGATTTCCTTGAGCCCTAGCCCAAAGTGCTGCGGATCGGCCGCGACGCGCAGCGCGAAACGCCGCTCGAGCGCGCGGCCGAGATTGCCGCGGCACCCCTCGGCGAAGACGACGTATCGGCTGCGGAGCTCGTAGCCCTCCTGGAAATTCGGCTTGCGTGTGCCGTCGCGCGCCACGCCCATGTCGCCCGTGGCCACGCCGGCCACGCGATCGCCGTCGTAGAGGACCTCGGTCGCCGCGAAGCCCGGCAACAGGCTGCAGCCGAGCGACTCGGCCCGCTCGCCGAGCCACCGGCAGAGATCGCCCAAGCTCGCGACATGGTTGCCGTGGTTGCGCAGCAGCCGCGGCACGAGCGCGCGCGGCACGCCCATGGCCGACCGCGAATTGCGCAACCACTGGAAGCGGTCGACGGAAACCGGAGGGCCCAGCGGCGCGCCGCGCTCGCGCCAGTCGGGAAAGAGCTCGTCGAGCGCACGCGGCTCGATCACCGCGCCGGACATGATGTGCGCGCCGATCGCCGCACCCTTCTCCACGACGGCGATCGCGAGCTCGCGGCCGGCGCCCCGCGCCAGCTGGCCCAAGCGGCACGCGGCGGCAAGCCCTGCCGGCCCGGCGCCGACGATGACGACGTCGAACTCGAGTGTTTCTCGTGACATGGCTCGACTTGGCGGGGCGCGCAGCGGTGCCGCATTGTAACATCGCACTCAACGTCGACCCTGTTCTCAATCGAGTGACCGAACCGATCTGGCAACCGAGCGCGGAGCGCTGCGCGCGCAGCCATCTCGCGCGCTTCATCGCCGCGCAGCGCGCGCATCTGCGCAGCGCCGATTACGAAGCGCTATACGACTGGAGCATCGCCGAGCCCGCTGAGTTCTGGGAAGCGGCGTGGAAGTTCTTGGGTCTGCGCTCGATCACCGATCATCGCAGCGTGCTCGAAGACGGGGATCGCATGCCGGGCGCGCGCTGGTTCGAGGGCGCCACGCTCAACTTCGCGGCGAACCTTCTCCCGCCGGACGCCGACGGCACCGCCCTGATCTTTGCGAACGAGCGAGGCGAGCGCAGCGAGGTCACCTGGGCCGAGCTGCGCGCGCAGGTGGCGGCGGCGGCCGCGGCGCTCCGCGCGCTCGGCGTGGTGCGCGGCGACCGCGTGGCCGGCTTCATGGCCAATCGTCCCGAGACCATCGTGGCCATGCTCGCGGCGGCAAGCTTGGGCGCGATCTGGTCCGGTTGCTCGCCGGACTTCGGCGTGGAAGCGGTGCTCGATCGCTTCGGCCAGATTGCCCCGAAGGTACTGTTCGCGACCGACGGCTACTTTTACAACGGCAAGAGCATCGACTCCTTGCCTCTGGTACGCGTGATCGCCGACCGCTTGCCTGAGCTGCGTGCCGTCGTCGTCGTTCCGTATCGCGACGGCGCGCCGGAGCGGAAGGCGATCCCGAACGCACGCCTCTTCGCCGATTTCGTCGGCCAGTGCGCCGGCGCCGCGGCGGAGTTCGAGCCCGCGCCGTTCGCGCACCCTCTCTACATCCTCTATTCGTCGGGCACCACGGGCGCCCCCAAGTGCATCGTCCACGGTGCGGGCGGCACGCTGCTTCAGCACCGCAAGGAGCACGTGCTGCACACCGACATCGGGCCGGGCGACGTGGTGTTCTACTTCACCACCTGCGGCTGGATGATGTGGCACTGGCTCGTTTCGGCGCTCGCGTCGCGCGCCACGCTCGTGCTCTACGAGGGCGCGCCGCTCCATCCGGATCCGGGCGTGCTCTGGCGGCTCGCCGAGCGCGAGCGCATCAACGTGTTCGGCACGAGCGCGAAATACCTCGCAGCGCTCGAGAAGTCCGGGTACACGCCCGCGGAGCACGTCGATCTCCGCGCGCTGCGCACGATTCTGTCCACGGGCTCGCCGCTCGCGCCCGCGAGCTTCGACTTCGTGCACCGCGACATCAAGCGCGACGTGCAGCTCGCGTCGATCGCCGGCGGCACGGACCTGATCTCGTGCTTCGCCCTCGGCAATCCCCTGCTGCCCGTGTATCGAGGCGAGCTCCAGTGCCGCGGCCTCGGCATGAAGGTGGAGATCTTCGACGAGCGCGGCCGCCCGGTGCGCGGACGCAAGGGTGAGCTCGTCTGCACGGCGCCGTTCCCGTCGATGCCCGTGGGCTTCTGGAACGACCCCGGCGGGCGCAAATATCGGGCGGCCTACTTCGAGCGCTTCCCGAACGTGTGGCACCACGGCGACTACGCCGAGCTCACCGAGCGCGGCGGACTCGTGATCTACGGGCGCTCCGACGCGGTGCTCAACCCGGGCGGCGTGCGCATCGGCACGGCGGAGATCTATCGCGTGGTGGAGCAGCTCGAGGAGATCGCCGAGAGCATCGTGGTGGGACAGGAGTGGCAAGACGACACGCGCGTGATCTTGTTCGTGCGCCTGCAGCCCGGACATGCGCTCGACGCGGCGCTCGAGCAGCGAATACGCGCCGCGGTGCGCGCCAAGGCGAGCCCGCGGCACGTGCCCGAAAAGATCCTCGCGGTTCCCGACATCCCACGCACGATGAACGGCAAGATCGTCGAGCTCGCCGTCCGCGAGGTGATCCATGGTCGTCCGGTTGCGAACCGCGACGCGCTCGCGAACCCGCACGCCCTCGACTACTTCAGCAACTTGGCCGAGCTCGCACGATGACGGGGCCGCTCGCGCTCTATCGCCGCAGGGTGGAACGCGGCGAGCTCTCCGCCGATCCCGCGCAAGCGCGCGCGATCCAGGCGCTCGACCGTCTGTACAAGGACCTGCACGCGGCAGCGCCCAGCAAGAGCTGGCGCCGGCGCGTCGCCCGCATCGCCGGACGCAAGGCGGCTCCGGTGCGCGGTCTCTATCTATGGGGAGGCGTGGGCCGCGGCAAGACGAGGCTCTTGGATCTCTTCTACGGCTGCTTGCCGTTCGACGACAAGCTGCGGCAGCACTTCCATCGCTTCATGGCGTCGGTGCACGAGCGATTGAAGAAGCTGCGCGACCGCGAGGAGCCGCTCGACATAGTGGCCGAGCAGATCGCCGGCGAGACGCGGATCATTTGCTTCGACGAATTCGCGGTCAACGACATCGCCGACGCGATGATCCTGGGACGCCTGTTCGAAGCGCTGTTCGCGCGCGGCGTGACGCTCGCGGCGACGTCGAACATCGAGCCCGACCGGCTTTACCGCGACGGCCTGCAGCGCCAGCGCTTCCTGCCGGCGATCGCGCTGCTCAAGCAGCACTGCGAAGTACTGCACGTTGACGGCGCCGTGGATTACCGCCTGCGCGTGCTCGAGCGCGCGGACGTCTACCAGACGCCGAGCGGCGAGCGCGCTGACCAGCGGCTCGCCGAGTACTTCGGCGCGATCGCGCCCGACGAAGGCGACCACGGCGGCTCGCTCGAGCTGCACAACCGCAAGATCCCGTACCTGCGCGCCGCCGACGGGGTGATCTGGTTCGACTTCGCACAGATCTGCGACGGGCCGCGCGGCAAGGACGACTACGTGGAGCTGTCGCGCCTCTATCAAACCGTGCTCGTCTCGAACGTGCCGCGCTTCGACGCAACGCTCGAGAACCAGGCCCGGCGTTTTGTCGCATTGGTCGACGAGTTCTACGATCGGCGCGTGAAATTGATCCTGTCGGCGGCCGCACCGCCCGCGGAGCTCTACCGCGGAGAGAAGCTGCGTCACGATTTTCTGCGCACGCGCAGCCGTCTCGAGGAGATGCAGAGCCACGGCTACCTCGCCTCCGAGCACCTGCCCTAGCCGTTCGTCCGTCGCGCGCAGCCGCTCGTCGCATGGCCGCTTCGAGGCCCGGCGAAGTGTGATGACTTTCAAAGCTGCACCCCTGCAAAGCCCGTAACTTGCGCCGCACAGCAAGGGACCGGGTTGGTTATGTCGAACACTTCCAGGGTGCAATCGCAAAGGCGGCCGGCGGCCGGTAGGCGCGGCGCGCAGCGCGGCTTCACGCTGCTCGAGCTCGTCACCACCGTGACCGTCGCGGGCATCTTGATGACGGTGGCCGTGCCGTCGTTCTTCAGCACGCAGCGCAACAGTCACGCGGCGGCGGACAGCAACGAGATGGTCGGCGCGTTCAGCATCGCGCGCAGCGAGGCCATCCGGCGCGGCGGCCGCGTCACCGTTTGCCGCAGCTCCGACGGCGCGACGTGCGGCGGCAGCTGGCGAGACGGCTGGATCGTGTTCACCGACAACGCCGCCACGGACGCCACCGACCCGCCCGTCGTCGGCACCGTGCTGCGGGTGTCGCCGCCCCCGACCGGCACACCCACGATCACCGGCGGCTCGGAATGGGTTCGCTTCCTGCCGCGCGGCTATGCGCGCAGCAAGACGGGCACGATGCCCGTGACCTTCACGATCGCGGTGAAGGGCTGCACCGGCCAGCAGGCCCGCACCGTCGAGATCAACGGCGTCGGCCGGGCCGCCGCGGCCCGTGCGAACTGCCCATGAGGATTCCCATGACTACTTCGCAATCCCGCGTGCAGGGCTTCACGTTGTTCGAGGTGCTGATCGCGCTCGTCGTGTTGTCGGTGGGCCTGCTCGGCCTCGCGTCGCTGCAGACGAACACGCTCAAATTCAACCAGGGCGCGTACCTGCGCACGCAGGCGACGAACCTCGCCTACGACATGGCGGATCGGATGCGCGCGAACCGCGCCGCGGCGATCGCCAACGCGTATGACAACGTCGACTTCGCCGGCACGCTTCCGGCCTGCAACCCGGGCGGCGTGTCGGGCACGAGCGTGGCCGAGCGCGACATCTCCGCGTGGCGCATCGCGCTGGTCTGCGCGATGCCTTCCGGCAACGGCAAGATCGATACCAACGGCCGCACGGTCACGATCGACGTGCAATGGGACGAGAGCCGCGGCGCGGGCCCGCTCGAGCAATTCCAGATGGTGACGAGCCTATGAAGCGGCAAACGAACATCCGCGGCCGTCGCCGCCAGCAAGGCCTCACGCTCGTCGAGCTCATGGTCGCGGTCGTGATCGGCCTCGTGCTCACCGGCGGCGCGATCCAGGTATTCCTCGCGAACCGCGCGGCCTTCGCGTTCAACGAAGGCATGCAGCGCGTGCAGGAGAACGGCCGCTTCGCGTTGGACACGCTGATGTTCAACTCGCGCATGGCCGGCTACCTCGGCTGCCTCTCGAACGTGAACCTGTTCAACAACGTGACCAACGGCGCCACGTCGGTCGCTTTCAACTACGCGCAAGCCGTCACCGGTTTCGAGGCCACGGGCACCGGCCCCGGCGTCACGTTCGCGGCCGGAGCCATCGATCCGGCCAACTCGAGCACGGCCACCGACTGGGCGCCGAACCTCACGGCCCCGGTTCTAACCCTCGCGGTGCCGGGCAGCGACGTGCTCATCGTCCGCAACGTGAGCGCGGTGTCACACGCGCTCGTGGGCGCCTACAACACCGGCAGCGCGGTGATCGCCGGCGCCACCACCGCCGACTACGCGGTCGGCGACGTGGCCATCGTGTCGGATTGCACCAAGGCCTCGGTGTTCCAAGTTACCGGCGTCACCGACACCACCGCGAGCGGCGTCACGAGAGTCGACCTCGCGCATGCAGCCGCCGGCACGCCGGGCAATAGCACCGCCACGTGGCTCTCGGACCAGCAATACGGCGACGGCGCGCAAGTGGCCCGCGCCGAGACCTGGGCTTACTACGTGGGCAGAGGCAGCGGCAACCACCCGGCCTTGTTCCAGCTGCGCTTGCAGACCACCAGCGGCACGACCACGAGCGCGCTCGGGCCGCCGGAGGAGCTCGTCGACAACGTCGACACGATGCAGGTGCTCTACGGCGAGGACACCGACGCGGACGGCGACGTCGACCCCCCGTACAAGAAGGCCGACGCGGTGACGAACTGGAACAACGTCGTGGCCGTGCGCATCGGTCTCTTGGTCCGCGCGCCCGAGGAGTACGGCACCGAGCTCGACACGCAGACCTACATCGTCAACGAGACCGGCTTCAATCCGGCCGACGATCGGCGCATACGCCAAGTCTTCACGACCACCACCGGACTACGGAATCGACTGCCATGATCACGTCACCGATGTTCCGCCGCGAGCGCGGCGCCGCGCTGATCGTGGCGCTGATCCTCCTGCTGCTGATGACGGTGCTCGGCGTCACCGCGATGCGCACCACGACGTTGCAGGAGCGCATGGCAGGCAACGCCCGCGACAGCAACCTCGCCTTCCAGTCGGCCGAGGCCGGTCTGCGCGGCGGCGAGCAGCTGCTCGAGGGCTCGATCCCGCCGTTCACCGGCACGAGCGGCCTGCTTCAGGTGCAACCCGGCGCAGGGCAGACGCCGTTCTGGAACGCCTACAACTGGGCCGGCAACAGCCGCACGGTCACCGGCGTTACCGGCGTCTATGCGAACCCCCAGTACGTCGTCGAGGAGCTGCCGGTTTCGCTCTCGAGCGCCAACGGCAGTCTGGTCGAGGGCGGCGGCGGCGTCGGCGAAGCGGGCTTCTATCGGATCACCGCGCGAGCGGTCGGCGGCAGCGCGGACGCGGTCGCCATTCTTCAGACCACTTACCGCCGCCAGTAAAGCGGCAAGGAACGCGGCGCGAGCCGCGCAAGGAAGCGAGCCATGAAGACGCTCTACGGATTCAAGATCGCGAACGCAATGGCCGGCGTGCTGGTCGGCGGCGTGCTCTGCGTGTCGTCCGCCTCGGCGGCCGTGGCGCCGGGCACCATCGACATCTCGAGCATGCCGTTGTTCCTGCCGGGCCAGATCGCGCCGTTGAACCTGCTCGTCATGGGCCGCGACCACAAGCTCTACTACGAGGCGTACAACGACCATTCGGACTTGAACGGCGGCGGGCTCGACGTGGGCTACCAACCCACGCGCATCGACTACTTCGGCTACTTCGACTCGAGGAAGTGCTACGCCTACGACACGGCGAGCAACCGCTTCAACCCGACGCGCGTCACGGCCGACAAGAAGTGCACGGTCGATGACGCCGAGTTCAGCGGCGACTGGCTGAACTACATCACGACGTCGCGCCTCGATGCACTGCGCAAGGTCTTGTATGGCGGCCTGCGCAGCACCGACACGGCCTCGTTGACGGTGCTCGAGCGGGCGCACATCCCGCAGGACGCGCACAGCTGGGGCAAGTCGTACGAGAGCGTCGCCCGCGACGGCTACGACATCACCGAATACACGCCGTACTCGCTACCTGCAGCGAGCTCGAGCCACCTGTTCGCGAACACGACGCCGAAGGACCTTACCGCACCGCGGTTGCGCGTGCTCCTCGACCAGAAGGACAACGCCGGCAACCCGCTCAAGATCTGGAACTGGCTCAGCATCGAGCGGCCCGTGGCCGATACGGCCGTGGTGGTGGGCACCGACACGAACGGCGCCGAGATTCGCAACAGCGTGACGCTTCCGCCGGTCGGCATACCCGACTACCGCGTCCGCGTCAAAGTCTGCGACATCAGCGTCACAGGCGACGAGACGGGGCTCGAGTCGAACTGCCGCCGTTACCAGAACGGCACGAGCTACAAGCCCACGGGCTTGCTGCAGGAGTACGGCGAGTCGGAGCAGATGATGTTCGGCTTGCTCACGGGCTCGTACAAGAAGAACACGAATGGCGGCGTCCTGCGCCAGACCATGGGCTCGATCAAGAACGAGGTCAATCTCACCAACGGCACGTTCAACACGGCAGTCACCGGCATCATCCGCACGCTCGACCGGCTGAAGACAGTCGGCTTCGGCGGCAACTACGAATACAACTGCGGCTGGAAGGTCACGGGCCCGATCACGGCCGGCGAGTGCGAAATGTGGGGCAACCCGATCGGCGAGATGATGTACGAGGGTTTGCGTTACTTCGCCGGCAAGGGCACCGCCACTTCCGACTTCGCCACGGGCGCGAGCACCGACGAAGGCGCGCTGGCGGGCGGCGGCCTCCCGGTCGCTACTTGGAACAATCCCTACGGAACGGGCACGGGCCAGTTTCCGGTCTGCTCGAAGCCGTTCATGACGGTGGTGAGCGACATCAACCCGTCCTACGACAGCGACAAGCTGCCCGGCACGGCCTTCGGCAGCTTCAGTGGCGACCTCACGGGTCTCGACGTGTCCGCGCTCGGCCAGACGATCTGGAACCGCGAGATCGGCGGCACGAAGAAGGTCTTCATCGGCCAGTCCGGCAGCACGTCGGACAACGCGCCGACGCCGAAGGACGCCACGTCGTTCGGCAACCTCCGGGGCCTCGCGCCCGAGGAGCCCACCAAGCAGGGCAGCTACTACTCCGCGAGCGTGGCGTACTACGGGCTCAAGACGGACCTGAATCCGGCCAGCGCCAATCAGAAAGTGCAAACCTTCGCCGTGGCGCTCGCCTCGCCCCTGCCGCGGATCGACATCCCGGCCGCCGGCGGCACGATCACGTTGATGCCCTTCGCAAAGACCGTGGGCGGCAGCGTGAGCGGCAACAGCGTGTCGGCCGCGAGCACGTCGTTCCAACCCACGAACCAGATCGTCGACTTCTACGTCGACACGCTGACGTCGACCTCGGGCACCTTCCGCGTCAACTTCGAGGACGTCGAGCAAGGCGCCGACCACGACATGGACGCCATCGCGAAGTATTCGTACGTGGTCAACGGCGACGGCACGGTGAGCGTGACCGTGAGCTCCGAGTACGCGGCGGGCAGCCTCATCCAGCACATGGGTTACGTGATCTCGGGCACCACCCACGACGGCATCTACTTCGAGGTCCGTGACAAGGACACCGCGTCGGCCGACGATCCGGACTACTTCCTCGACACGCCCGACGCGTTCAACGGCACGCCGCCGGCCCCGTCGTCGGGCACCGGCAAGTGGAACGACGGCGCCGCGCTGCCGCGGACGAGCCATACGCGCACGTTCACGCCCGGCTCGACCGGGGCGGGGACGCTGCTCAGGGATCCGCTGTGGTACGCCGCCAAGTGGGGCGGGTTCCAGGACCAGAACAACAACAACGAGCCGGATCTCGCCACCGAGTGGGACAAGAACGGCGACGGCACGCCCGACAATTACTTCCTCGTGACCAACGCGCTCACGCTCGGCGCGCAGTTGCGCAACGCCTTCAACGAGGTGCTGTCCCGCACGTCGTCCGCGTCCGCCGTGGCAACCAACTCCACGCGGCTCGATACGAACACGTTGATCTACCAGGCGCAGTTCCGTACCGACGACTGGACGGGCAAGCTGCTCGCCTATCACTTGAACGCCGACGGCACGCTCGGCACGCTTGCCTGGGAAGGCGGCCAGCAGTTGCCGGCGTTCGGCTCGCGCAACATCTATACGCGCAACGCCAACACGTCCGCGGGCGCCGCGTTCAACTGGGCGTCGATCGGCGCGATACACCAGGCCGCGCTGAACAATAACGCCGGCGGCACCGCCGACGGCCACGGCGACTGGCGCATCGCCTGGATGCGCGGCGACGTGGACCAGGAGCAACGCGGCGGCGGTATCTTCCGCAACCGCGCGGTCGCGCTCGGCGACATCATCAATTCCGACCCGCAGTTCGCAGGCGCGCAGAACTTTGCGTACAACTCGCTGCCGGCGGGCACGCCCGGGCAGGACACCTACACGGCGTTCCGCCTGAGCAAGATCAACACCACCACGGGCGCCGTGCTCAAGCCGATGGTGTATGTCGGCGCCAACGACGGCATGCTGCACGGCTTCGACGCGAACACGGGTGTGGAGCGCCTCGCCTACGTGCCGAGCGCGTTGATCCCGAGTCTGCCGCAGCTCATGGACCTCGGCTATCCGAGCCGGCACCGCTACTACATGGACGGCCAGATGACCGTCGCCGACGCGTACGTGAACCGCGCCGGCACCGATCGCTGGGCGAGCGTGCTCGTGGGCACGACGGGCGCGGGCGCCCGCCAGGTGTTCGCGCTCGACGTCACCGACCCGAATACATTCGCGGCGACCAACGTCATGTGGGAGTACGCCGACGCCGACTTGGGCTACCCGCTCGGCTCTCCGACCGTCGGCCGCATGGCCGACGGCACCTGGGTCGCCGTGTTCGGCAACGGCTACAACAGCGACAACAAGA
>DASUFK010000142.1:0-19185 GCA_036274615.1 Gammaproteobacteria bacterium
GCGAGCAGGTGGATCTGCGGCTCTTCCATCTGAATCACCGGGCAGCCGGCGTCGGCGAGCGCGTGCAGCTCCTCGTTGAACGCGTTGCTGAGCGCCCAGATGCGCTCGCGGACGTCCTTGTAGTAGAAGTCCTGCACCGCGAACGCCACGAGCTCGGGCGTGACCGTGCCGAACTTGACGGGCTTGTCCGTCATCCGCTGTGCGGCCTTCCACATCGTGGCGTACTGCATGTTGCCGCGGCCGACGGGGCCCACGATGCTCGGCATGAGCCGGGCCTCGATGTAGTCGTGGAGGATGTGGCCGCGCGGGAAGCCGATGCCGCCGCCGCCCACCGGGGCCATCTTCGGCACGCCGTCGAAGCCCGCCATGTGGAACGGGGGATAGCTCGTCCAGCTCTGGCCGCCGATATCTTGGGTGAAACGCGCGTCGCCGTCGGTGACGATGTCGAGGCCGGCGATCGTCTGTTCGTTGAAGTACACCGCCACCGCGTCTTCGTACTGCTCGCGGAACCGCGTCTCGACCATCGCCTCGAGGAACGATTTGAGGCCCAGATTCTCGGTATACCAGCTCGGCCGAGGCAGCGAGCCCGTGATCGTGGTGGGCAAGAGTTGGTTCGCGGTGACGCGTAGCATTGTGTGTACCTGTTTAGTTTTGGGTCGGCACAGGGCCGACATTTCTCTGCGAGCCCGCTACAATATTGGAGAACCCGATTACCTACAACCCTGGAGACCGTCGCGCGGTCGTCGACGCACACGCCATCGACGGCGCCGAAGAACGGTCGAGGGACGGGCGAACAGTGCGGTTCGTCTGAGAGAGAACGTAAGGAGCAACTCTATGGATTTGGGCAACGGCCTGGGTCACCTGACCTATTCGACGCTCGTGCATCCCGGCGACACGTGGCCCGAGATGTGGGACTCGCTGAATCGCTACGTGCCGCAGGTGAAGGCGCGCTGGGCGCCGAAGAAATCGTTCGGCGTTTCGCTGCGGTTGTCTGCCGCATCGGCCACGACGCTTACGAGCGACCCTGGCGAGCGCGATCGCCTGAAGGACTTCCTGAAATCCAACGACATGTATCTGTACACGGTGAACGCGTTCCCGTACGGGCCGTTCAAGAACCGGATCGTGAAGAAGGACGTCTACGAGCCCGATTGGAGCACCGATCTGCGCTCCAATTACACGTGTCTCGTTGCCGATATTCTCGCCGACGTCGCCCCGCCGAACGTGCAGCCGTCGATCCAGAGCCCGCCGCTCGGCTTCAAGCCGAAGGTCACCGGGCCTGAGTACGTCAACGAGTTCACGCGTCACGTCATCGCCACGGTGGCGCATCTCATCAAGCTCGAGAAGCGCACCGGCCGCACGGTCACGCTCTGTCTCGAGCCCGAGCCCGCGTGCTTCCTCGAGACCACCGAGGAGGCTGTCGATTACTTCAAGAATCATCTGTATTCGAGCGAAGCCATGCGCCAGCTCGCCGAGGCCACGGGCTTGAACAAGTCCCAGGCCGAAGCCGGGGTGCGCAGGCACTTGGGCATGGTTTACGACATCTGCCATCAGGCCGTCGAGTACGAAGACATCGGCGCGTCGCTCAAGAAGCTCGCGGACAACGGCATCTCCGTGTTCAAGCTCCAGGAAGCGGCGGCGCTGCGCGTGCCGGACGTCACGAGGGAGACGGTGGAGGCGATGCGGCCGTTCGCCGACACGGTGTATCTCACGCAGACGATCGAGAAGATCGACGGCAAGCTCAATCGGTATCTCAACCTCGAGGACGCCTTTGCCGCGTTCGAGGCCAAGCCGAACTTGAAGCGCGAGTGGCGCACGCACGTGCACGTGCCCGTGTTCCTCGACAAGATCGGCGAGCACTTCGAGACCACGCGCTTCGCGATCGAGGACGCGCTCAAGTTCCACAAGAAGAACAAGCTCTCGCCGCAGCTCGAGATCGAGACCTACACGTGGGACGTGCTGCCGGACTCGATGAAGACCGGCTCCATCGTCGACTACGTGCAGCGCGAGCTCGACTGGGTCAAGGGCCAGCTCGTATGAAGGTTGGGTTCATCGGTTTGGGGCGCATGGGTCAGGCCATGGCCGCGCGCATCTTGGGCGGCGGTCACGACCTCGTGGTCTACAACCGCACGCGCGAGAAGTGCGCCGACGTGGAGAAGGCCGGCGCGAAGGTCGCCGGCTCGATGGCGGACGCGTGCAAGGGCCGCGAGGCCGTGATCAGCATGGTCACCGACGACAAGGCGCTCGCCGAGGTCGTGAAGGAAGGCGTGGTGCCCGCGCTGCCGAAGGGCGCGATCCACATCGCGATGGGCACGCATAGCGTTGCGGCGCTGCGCGACATTCAAGCGGCCCACGACAAGGGCGGGCAAATACTCGTCGCCGCGCCCGTGCTCGGCCGGCCCGAGGCCGCGGCCGCGGGCCAGGTGGGCGTGGTCGCCGCCGGTCCGAAGGACGCGGTCGCGAAGGTGCAGCCGCTGTTCGCGCTGATCGGCCGCCGCACGTTCGACGCGGGCGAGAAGCCCGAGGGCGCGTCCGCGGTGAAGCTCGCGAACAACATGGTGCTCGGCTGCGCGATCGAGGCGATGGGCGAAGGCTTCGCGCTGATCCGCAAGTACGGCGTGGAGCCGTCCACGTTCTACGACGTGATGACCGACGGCTTGTTCGCGGCGCCCGCGTACAAGGTCTACGGCAACATCATCGTCAAGCAGTCGTATCAAACGGCCGGCTTCACGACCACGCTCGGGCTCAAGGACGCGAACCTCGCGCTCGCGGCCGCGCTCGCGGCGAACGTGCCGCTGCCGAGCCTGAACGTGTATCGCGACCGGCTGCTCGGCGCGATCGCGCACGGCGAGGCGGAGCAGGATTGGTCCGTGATGGCGCGCGATCAGGCGCGCGCGAGCGGCCTCGAATAGTTTCAAGGAGAAGAGCGTGATCAAGGCAGGAATCGTCGGACTCGGCTGGTGGGGCAAGACGCTCGTCGAGGCCGTGAATCTCGGTCAGAGCGAAGAGATCAATTTCGTCGCGGGCTCCGCGCGCACTCACACCGACGAGCTCAAGGCGTTCGCCAAGCAGCAGAAGTTCGACCTCTACGACAGCTACGAGCGGATGCTCAAGCACCCGGGCCTCGACGCGGTGGTGCTCGCCACGCCGCACTCGCTGCACGTGGAGCAGACGGTCGCCGCGGCGAAGCAAGGCAAGCACGTGTTCTGCGAGAAGCCGTTCGCTTTGACGAAGGCCGACGCCGAGAAGGCCGTGGCCGCGGTCAAGAAGGCCGGCGTCACGCTGGGTCTAGGCTACAACCGCCGCTGGCATCCGGAGATGACCAAGCTCCGCAACCAGATCGACGCGGGCGACCTCGGCATCATCCTGCACGTCGAGGCCACGATGACGTTCCCGAACGCGCTGATGCTCAAGGGCGACGCGTGGCGTGCGGACAAGGAAGAGACGCCGTGCGGCGGCCTCACGCCGATGGGCGTGCACGCGGTCGACGGCATGATCGATCTTTGCGGGCCCGTGAACGAGGTGTACTGCCAGAGCTTCCGCCGCGCGGTGCAGATCGACGCCGACGACACCACGTCGATCCTGTTCCGCATGAAGGAAGGCATGTCGGGCTATCTCGGCACGATGACGGCCACCGGCGGCGGTTTCAGCTTCCAGGTGTACGGCTCGAAGGGTTACGTGCGGCTCGAAGGCATGACGCACGTGGCCGGCGCGCCGTCGGAGGAGCGCCGCACGCGGCTCTTCGGCAAGTGCGTCTTCAAGCCGATCCAGGGACCGGCGGTCGTGTGGGATGCCGAGCGGCTCGACGTCACCAAGGTGACGCTCGAAGCGTTCGCGCGCGCCTGCGAGGGCAAGGAGAAATTCCTGATCCCGCTCGAGGAGATGGTCCACGGCGCGGCCGTCACCGAGGCGATCATCCGCTCGGCCCAGACCCATCTCCCCGAAAAGGTCCCCTGAAAATAGGGACAGGTTACTTTTTCGGCGCCGCTCGGGCCGCGAAGTCCGCCGAGATATCGGCGTGAATACGCTCGCGGATCGCGCCATTGACGGCAGTCTCGTCGAGTCGCTGGAGCAAGGTTTCTTCACTGGTGATGCCGCGGCACGCGAGCTCGCGTGTGAATGTCAGGTCCTTCTCGCGCCGAGCGACGTACTTGGCGATCGCGAGGTCGTGCGGATCTAGGCAGAGACCCGCCACGCCTTCGGTGTCGCCCGGCGGTAGAGTCACGAGACGATTCTTCCAATTCCTCGGCAGCGTAGCGGTGCGCTCGTCGACGGGATCGGCGTAGTAGCCAAACGTTTCGTGGAACGGCGAGTCCTGACCGATCGCGTTGAGCCATTCGGTGCGCTGCACATTGCGCTTGGCGATCAAATCCACTTCGGCGGAGCGAACGATCTCGTCGGCGAGGTCGGGGTGCTTGCCGTGCAGCGACTGGCTCCCCACGATCACGAACTGCTTTTCGCCGGTGATTCGTCCTGCGGCACGCAGCACGTGATCAACCTGCTGCTTCTTCATTGAGCTTTCTCACCTCGTCGCGTGGCAGCAGGCCGACATAGGGTGGCGATTGACGTAGCCGGTTGGAATGCTCGTCGCGGCCGAGTAGTGCGGCAAAGAGCTCGCCGTCGCTGCCCTTCTCGAGCAACCGTCGCCACTCGTCGTATGCGGATACCCATGCGCCGCTCTTTTCCCAGCGATGCAGATTCGCGAGTCCATGGGCTCGAATCTGTTGTGCGGAAAAGTGCGACGCGACTGCGAAGGCGAGCCTGCGCTTGTGCTCGTCGAGCGCTTCGTGCGAGGAGCCGACCGTAGCGACTGGCGGCCGGATGCCGCGCTCGGTGAGATCGAGCGAGTCGCCCTCGCCGAGCCCCCACGAGTCCAGGGCGCTCTTCGGGACGATCAGGCCGAGTGAGTTGCCGATGCGCCGCAGCCTGAGCTTCATGATCGACGTTATACCATGTTATAACTCTCTCTGTAAGGACGGAACGCGAGGGGACAGGAAGTTGGACTTGGCGCCACGGACAGCAGCCGCGGCAAGTCGCACGAGCAGCACATCAGCTGGGACGCGGTCTTCGCGCGTGTCGAGTCGCGTATACCTATAACTGGTAGGCGTAAATCGAATGTGCTAGCGTCGCGGCGTCGCCAGCCGGAAGACGTCATGCTCGGACACTACTTCACGGTCGCGCTGCGCAATCTCGCTCGCTACCGCCTGCACACGGCGGTGAGCGTCGTCGTCCTCGCCCTAGGCCTCACGTGTTTTCTGGCGGCGTACCTGTTCGTCAGCTACCTGCAGAGCTACGACCGGCACTTCGCCCATGCCGATCGTAGTTACGTGATCTTCCAAGGCATGCACGGGGCGAAGGTCGGCTTCGACTGGCCGTCGTATCCGTTCAGCTCCGACTTGCTTGCCGCACAGCTCGCGCTCGACCTGCCCGAGCTCGAGGCCGTTGCGCGCTATCGTCCGGTGGCCCTCTCGCCGGTAGACGTGGACGGGACTCCCAAGCCGCGGCGTGTGGCCGTGGCCGAGCCTGGACTGCTCACCATCTTCGGCTTCGGCGTCGTGGCGGGAGATCTTCGCGATGCATTGGTTGGCCGCAACGCCGTAGTCACCGCGGGCGCGGCGCAGGCGCTGTTCGGAACCACCGACGTCGTCGGAAAGACGATTAAGGTGGGTCAGCAAGGCAGGGACGTCACGCTCGTGGCGGTGATCGCGGACCCGCCGCTCACTTCGACGTTCAGCACGCGCGGCCTACGTTCGCAGGGGTTCGAATTGCTGCTGCCGTGGGACGCACTCGACACCGTCTCGCCGCGGCCGTCCGCTGGCTGGTACAACACGCCGGTCGCGACGTTTGTCCTCGCGCCCGCCGATCGCTCGATGTCTGCCGCGAAGCTCGACGAGCGGCTCGCGTCGCTCGTGAAACGTCGCGTGCCCGACGAAGGTATCGAGGTCCGTCTCAACGCGAAGCCCGTCAGCGCGATCGCCACCGGAATCATGCAGAGCCAGTTCCAGGGATTCGAAGGCTCGCGGTGGCGAGTCGACGTGTTCGCCGCCCTCCTGATGTTCGCCGCTACGGTACTCGTCGTGGCCTGCGTGAATTTCGTGAACCTCGCAACCGCCCGCGCGGCGAACCGCGTTCGCGAGATCGGCGTTCGCAAAGCCATCGGCGCGGCCTCGACACAGGTCATGCGCCAGGAGCTCTTGCAGACCGCGCTGTTGGCCTTCGTCTCGACCGGGGTGGCGTTGGCGGCGTTTGTCGCGCTGCGCGCGCTCGTGCAGCCGCCGTGGCGGCTTGCATTCGCGATTCCTTGGGGCGAGCCGAGGTTGTGGATGTTTCTCGCCGCACTCGGCGCCGCCGTCACGTTGCTCGCCGGCTCGTATCCCGCGTTCGTGCTCGCGCGTGTGCGGCCGATGACGGCGCTACGCGTCGGCACGATGCGGGTCGGCTCGGGAGTCATGCGTACGCTGCTCGTGGGGTCGCAGTTCGCCCTCGCGAGCTTCCTCGTGTTCGCGGTGGTGATCGTCTACGCGCAGCGAGACAACCTTCGCGAGACGCTGCTCGGGCGGTTCGCGGATCCCTACTTGATCGTGGTGCCGCAAGGGCAAGGTTTGGCCGGCGTGGACCCCAACGTGGTCACGGCGGAGGTGCGCAAGGTTTCCGGCGTCAAGGCGGTTACCTTCTCCGCGCAGTTCCCGTGGCAATTTCAGGGCAGCCGCCTGCGTTTTTCGGCGAGTCCCGGCGAAGATCGGTCGATTACCACGGAGACGACTCCGGTGGGTTACGACTACTTCGCGACGATGGAGGTGCCGGTGATTGCGGGTCGCGCGTTCGAGCGCGATCGTAGCGACGAGCTGGGACCTTCGGCGCCGGGACGGTCCGGATCATTCGTTCCCGTCGCCATTCTCGATCGCGTTGCGGCACGTGCCCTCGGGTGGGCGAATCCCGTGGACGCGATCGGCAAACAGGTCTACCAGCAGGGCGATGCTGCGGCGGCGCTCGAGGTCATTGGCGTCGTCGAGAGTGTTCCCACCGCCATTCGAGAGCGTGGCAGTCAAGGCATGGTCTACGTGCTCAATCCGCGCTATGCGCAGTACATGCTCGTGAGGATCGCCAAGGAGCAGATGCAAACCACCCTCGACCGCCTCGACGGTCTCTTCAAGGCGTTGTCGCCGACGGGCACCGGGGGCGCGGGGCGAATGTTCCTCGACCAAGCGTTCGAGAATGCTTACGGCACTTTCGCGATGATCAACACGGTGTTCGTGGCGCTCGGCGCCTTCGCAATCGCGATCGCCGCCGTAGGCCTCTTCGGCATGGCGAGCTACATCACGAGCCGTCGTACCCGAGAGATCGGCCTGCGCAAGACCCAGGGCGCCAGCTCGCGCCAGATTCTCGCGCTGCTGCTCGCGAGCTTCGCGAAGCCCGTGGTGATCGCGAATCTCGTCGTGTGGCCGTTCGCGTTCATCGCGGCGCACCGCTATCTCGAAGGGTTCGCGCAGCGCATGACGCTGACGCCCTGGCCGTTCGTCGCCGCATTGCTCGCAACGCTGCTCGTCGCGTGCTTGGCTGTCGGCGGCTGCGTGTGGCGCGCGTCGCGGTTGCACCCCACCGACGCGCTCCGCGAAGAGTAACCGCGCGTTTTTACATCACGCCTGCGCTTTACAGTACGCCCGCGCGAAACGTTGCGTCTCTGCTACCACCAACGAAGTTGTGATGCGGTGCCCGGTTTGCCCGACGTGCGGCGTCCTAGCATCCGCCCCGCGCAATCACTTTGTGGGAGAGACCTATATGAAACATGCATTCGTCATGGGCGCTCTGCTCGCGGTCGCCGCGCCCGGCGCCGCGCTCGCAGACGAGTTCAGCTACAGCGACTTCGAGGTGAGCTGGATCGACGTGTCGCTCGACGGTTCACCCGTCGACGTGGACGGCGACGGCCTCGCGATCGAGGGCTCGTACGGGCTGAACAAGAAGATCTTCCTGTTCGGCGAGTATCAAGACCAGAGCTACGACTTCGGCATCGACGGCAACGCGCTCGAGCTCGGCGCGGGGCTCCATCACGAGCTCAGCCGCAATCTCGACTTCGTCGGCACGCTGTCGTACCTCGATCAAGAAGTGAAGGCGGGCGGCTTCTCGGCCGACGACAACGGCCTCGGCATCGGCGGCGGCATCCGCACGTGGCTCGGAACGAAATTCCAGCTCGACGCGATGCTGAAGTGGGTGGACTTCGACGAGGCCGGCAGCGACACCGGCGTGTCCGTCGACGGCCGCTATTACTTCAAGAAGACGCTGGCGCTTTCGTTTGGCACCAACATGACCGATGACGTGAACACGCTGCGCGTCGGTTTCCGCGCCGAGTTCTAAGCTACTTTCGTCCAACCTTGCAGGCGGGGCGGCCATCGGCCGTCCCGCCTTTTCTTTTCTCTTTGGCGGCGGCTAGTCGTAAGCTAGAGCCGGCGCCAACAGGGGGGCATGCCGATGAAGTCGTGTTTCCGATTGCTGCTAGTGGTCGTGGGCGCGAGCGCGTTCTTGTCCGCGGTCCGCGCCGACGTCGATCCCAAGGCCGTCGAGTTCATCCGTCCCGATCAGGTGAAATGGGTGAAGGCTCCGAACGGCACGAGCGAGAGCGCGGTGCTGTTCGGCGATCCGAGCAAGCCCGGCCCCTACGTGATGCGGCTCAAATGGCTGCCCGGCAACATGAGCCGGCCGCACACGCATGCCACCGACCGCTTCTTCGTGGTGATCTCGGGCACGTGGTGGGTTGGCAGCGGCACCAAATTTGATCCCGACAGCACCGTGCCTATGCCCGCCGGCAGCTACGTGATCCACCACGCCGGTCAGCCGCATTACGACGGCGCGAAGGGCGAGGAAACGGTGATCCAGGTCTGGGGCATCGGCCCGTTGACCACGGAGTCGGCGGAGCAGAAGCCGTGAAACAGTTCCATTCGTGAACAAAAAGTAAGTTGTTGCTATAGCGCTCATCTGTACCCGCAGATACACTGGGCGCCGCTCCTGACCTATATCGAATAGCCATTGGGGGAAGTGGCGAAAGCGCGACAGGGTCGCGATTCGCTGCTCGTGTCGGCCAACAGAGAGGGTTGCACCATGTCTCGGAAGACCAGCATCGCGAAGCGCGGTCGTCGTGCCGCGCGCACCGTTCTTCTATCGACGCCGTTGCTCGCTGCACTGCCGGCCGCGATCGCGCTCGCGCAGGACAACGGTAATCCCGGCGGCCTCGAAGAGATCATCGTCACCGCCGAGTTCCGCTCGGCCAACGTGCAAGACACGCCGATCGCGATCACGGCGGTCAACGCCGAGATGCTGGACGCCCGCAGCCAGACCAACCTTGCTCAGATCACCGCGCAGACGCCCAACGTATCGCTGCGCCCCGCCGGTTCCTCGTTCGGCAGCGCGCTCGTCGCGTTCATCCGCGGCATCGGCCAGACCGACTTCAACCCGTCGGTGGAGCCGGGCGTCGGTATCTATGTCGACGACATCTACTACTCCACGATCACCGGCAACCTGCTCGACCTCATGGACCTCGACCGCGTCGAAGTGCTGCGCGGCCCGCAGGGCACGCTCGCCGGTCGCAATGCGATCGGCGGTGCGATCAAGCTGTTCACGAAGAAGCCGGACGGCAGCGACGACGCGAACGTCCAGCTCACCAAGGGCGAGTTCAACCGCACCGAGGTCAAGGGGGCGGCCGGCCTCACGCTGATCCCCGACAAGCTGTACGCGCGCATCGCGGGCGTCGCCAAGTCGATGGACGGCTACGTCACGCGGCTCGACTACGCGTGCGCGAACCACCTGCCGGCCCCCGGTCAAGCGGGCGGCTTGCCGACCTACACGCAGACCTTCGGTTGCGAGCTCGGCACGGAAGGCGGCCAATCCTATGCCGCGGGACGCTTCGCGCTGCGTTGGGAGGCTACCGACAAGTTCTCGATGGACATCACCACGAGCATCGTGAACGACAACTCGGAGTCTCAGCCCGGCGTACTCGTGGCCGCGGCCGACCACTCCGTCTCGGCCTTTCCGTGGTTGTCGCCGAACGGTCCGGGCTCCGCCGACCCGACCAACCCCTTCGTTTGCGGCCCGAACGACCCGTGGGCGAGCTGTGCGCCGAACAACCCCGCGGCCGGGCTCACCGGCAGCACGAACGTGCCGATCTATTACGACAACAACCATAACGGCACCTTCGAGGCGGGGGTCGACGTGCCGTTCGACAGCCGCTTCGTGACCGGCGGCACCTATCACAACTACGCGACTTACATCAACGACGGCACGAGCACGCCGAGCCCGCTGTTCCAGGGCGGTACGCCGGGACCGACACTCGCGAACACCGACGTCTACAAGCCGTACGTCATCGACCCGGTCAACACGCTGAAGTCGTGGGACATGGCCGTGAACCTGAACTGGCAGATCTCCGACACGCTGTCGCTGCTGTCGGTGTCGTCGTACCGCACCTACACGAACACCTTCGCCGAGGACACCGACGGCTCGCCGCTCGCGGCGCAGCAGTTGCTGCAACGGCTCGACCACGACCAGTGGACGCAGGAGCTGCGCTTGAGCTGGTCGTTGAAGAAGGTGGACCTCACGTTCGGCGCGTTCTACCTCGACCAGGAAACGAACGAGGACGCGCGCGTCGACTTGCCGTACGTCGGCTTCGACTTCATCCACGGCCCGGACAAGGTGCCGGCCACGAACCAGGCGCTGTACGCCCACGCGGCCCTGCACCTCACCGACGCCACCGAGCTGTCGCTCGGCGTGCGCTACTCGGAGGACGAGAAGAGCTACACGTTCCATCGGCACAATCCCGACGGCACGCTGCCCCAGCTCTGCACGCTCACCCAGTTCGCGCCCGGCGTGATCTTCCCGAATCCCTGGTTCTGGGAGGCGAACAACCCGTCGAACTGCGGCGTGTTCGGCCTGGACGGCCTCGGCGTCTCGTACAAGAGCAACAACACGGATTACCGCGTGGCGCTGTCGCACAACTTCGGCGACGCCACGATGGGCTACGTGCAGTACTCGACGGGCTACAAGGCCGGCGGCAACAACGCGCGGCCGTTCTTCCCGTCGCAGAGCCATGCGTTCAATCCGGAGACCCTCGACAGCCTCGAGGTGGGCATCAAGACCACTCTCGGCGGCAACGTTCGGATGAACGCCGCGATCTTCTCGAACAACTACACCGACATTCAGCTGCCGACGACGGTCTGCTTCTGGGCGCCGCCGGCGCAACAGACGCCGTGCGCGAGCCAGGACAATATCGGCGACGCGGACGTCTGGGGCGTGGAGTTCGAGACCGAGTGGCATCCCACCGACAAGCTCGAGATGGACGCGTCCTACGGCATGCTGAACTTCGACTACACCCGGGTGAACCCGGCGTCTCCGGTGAAGATCGGCATGATTTCGCCGTACACACCGGAGAACAAGCTCAGCATCGGCCTCCAGTACTCGTTCAACCTGTCGGGCGGCGGCACCTTCACGCCGCGCATCGACGCGGCCTACACGGACTCGGTGTATTCCGACGCGAACAACGCGCCGACGAACTTCATCGATGCCTACACGATCGCGAACCTGCGCCTCACCTGGCGCTCGTCGAACGACCAGTGGCGGGTTGCGCTCGAAGGCACCAACATCACGAACGAGTACTACTACGTGACGTTGTTCGACCTGTCGCGCAGCGCCGCGGGCTACATCCACGGCCAGCCGTCGCGCCCGAGCGAGTGGGCGATGACGGTGCGCCGCGACTTCTAAGCGCCATTTAGATCGACTGACCGCCGCGGCCGGAGAGCAATCTCCGGCCGCTTCGTTTTGGCGGGCCCCAGCGTGAAGTAACATCGGCGGCTCATGCGCTCCGGCCTACCGATCGACGAAGCCCTCGCTCCGCTCTCCGCCGCGCTCCGGCACGGGCGCAACGCCGTGCTCGCGGCACCGCCCGGTGCCGGCAAGAGCACCGTGGTGCCGCTCGCGCTGCTCGACGAGCCGTGGGCCCGCGGCCGGCGGATCGTGATGCTCGAGCCGCGGCGGCTCGCGGCGCGCGCGGTGGCCACGCGCATGGCGCTCACGCTTGGCGAGAACGCCGGACAAACCGTGGGCTACCGCATGCGTCTCGAGACGCGCGTGAGCGGCGCCACCCGCATCGAGGTCCTCACCGAAGGCGTGTTCACGCGCATGCTGCAAGACGACGCCTCGCTCGACGGCGTTGCGGCGGTGCTGTTCGACGAGTTCCACGAGCGCAACCTGCACGCGGACTTGGGATTGGCGCTGGCGCTCGACGCGCAGCGGCACCTCGCGCCCGAGCTGCGGCTGATCGCGATGTCGGCAACACTCGATACGGCGCGTGTGGCGGAGCTGCTCGGAGCGGCGCCCGTGGTCGAGGCGGCGGGACGCGCGTTCCCGGTCGACGTGCTTTACCTCGGCAAGGGGCTGCCGGTCTTGCCGGGCGGCGGCTCCGAGCCGGTCGACGCGGACGCGGCCCGCGCGGTGCGGCGCGCGCTCGCCGAATCTTCGGGCGACGTGCTCGTGTTCCTGCCGGGCGCGGGCGAGATCCGGCGCACGGAGTCGCGGCTGCGCGAGGCGGATCCCGGCAAAGGCATCGATCTGCTGCCGCTCTACGGCGACCTGCCGCCGGACCGGCAGGACGCCGCTCTCTCGCCGGCGCCGCCCGGCCGCCGCAAAGTGGTGCTCGCCACCAACATCGCCGAGACGAGCCTCACGATCGACGGCGTGCGCGTCGTCGTGGACTCCGGGCTCGAGCGCCGCAACGTGTTCGACCCGGCGAGCGGCATGAGCCGGCTCGAGACGCAGCGGATCTCGCGCGCGTCGGCCGAGCAGCGCGCGGGCCGCGCGGGGCGCACCGCGGCGGGCGTCTGCTACCGGCTGTGGGGCGAGAGCGCCGAGCGCACGCTGGCGGCGTACGCGCCCGCGGAGATTGCGAGCGCGGATCTCGCGCCGCTCGCGCTCGATCTCGCCGTGTGGGGCACCGATGCCGCGGGCTTGAGCTGGCTCGACCCGCCGCCGGCCGCGACGCTCACAAGCGCCCGGGACTTGTTGCGGCGGCTCGGCGCGCTCGACGGCAGCGGTCGGGTTACGCGCCACGGCCGAGCGATGCAGGGCGTCGCCGCGCATCCGCGGCTCGCGCACATGCTGCTCGCCGCGCGCGAGCACGGCGCCGGCGCGGCGGCGGCCGAGCTTGCAGCGCTGCTTTCGGAGCGCGACCTGCTGCGCGGCGTGACCAACGCCTCCGGCGAGCGCCAGCACGACAGCGACATCCGCAGCCGTCTCGACGCGCTGCGCCGCGGCGCCTCACGCGGTGTCGATCGAGGAGCTCTCGACCGCGTGCGCCGCGCGGAGCGTTCGTATGCGAAACAACTCGGCGCGCGCGCCGCCAGCGCAAGCGACTCCCCGCTCTCCGCCGGCACGCTGCTCGCGTTCGCCTACCCGGACAGGATCGGCCGCCGCCGTCCCGGCAGCGAAGGCCGCTATCAGCTCGCGAGCGGCCGCGGAGCGTCGTTCGCCGGCCCGGAGTCCATCGCACGCGAGGAATTCATCGTGGCGGTCGACGTCGACGATCGCGACCGCGACGCGCGCATCCTGCTCGCCGCGCCGCTCGACCGCGCCGACTTGCTCGAGCACTTCTCCTCCGAGCTCGTGCGCCAGGACGAGGTCTCGTGGGATCCGCGCGCCGAGGCGGTGCTCGCGCGGCACACCGTGCGTCTCGGCGAGCTCGTGATCGAGGACAAGCCGCTTCAAGAAGTTCCGCCCGAAGCGGCCGCGGCCGCGTTCGTCGAAGGCCTGCGTTCGCTCGGGCTCGCGGCGCTGCCGTGGGACGACGACGCTCGCGACGTCGTCGCGCGCAGCGAGTTCGTGCGGCGTCTGCCTCGCGGCGACCTCGGCGGCTGGCCCGATTTCTCCGACGAGGCGCTCGCGCGCGACCTCGGCTGGCTCGAGCCGTTCGTGGTGGGGCTCACGCGCCGCTCGCATCTCGACCGCGTGCCGCTCGCGGCCGCGCTGCGCGGGCGGCTCACGCACGAGCAGCAGCGCCGGCTCGACGAGCTCGCGCCCACGCACATCAGGCTGCCCACCGGCACGCACGCGCGCATCGACTACGCGAGCGACAACGCGCCGCTCGCGTCGATGCGCATGCAGGAGGTGTTCGGTCTCGCGGCCACGCCCAGGATCGGCGGCGGCGCGGTGCCGGTGACGTTCGAGCTGCTGTCGCCCGCGCACCGTCCGCTGCAAGTGACGCGCGACCTCGCGAGCTTCTGGCGCAATGCTTATGTCGAAGTCCGCAAGGACATGCGCGGCCGCTACCCACGCCACCACTGGCCCGAGAACCCGCTCGAGGCCGAGCCCACCCGCCGCGCCAAGCCCCGAAAATAGGGACGTGTTACTTTTTCGGCCGCTTCCCGAAGCGGCGTGGAAGACCCGCGATCGTGCTCGGCCGAAAAAGTAACAGGTCCCTATTTTCGGCGGCCGTGATAGGTCGGCGGGCGGGCCGTATATTTGCGCAATGGCCCTCCAAACCGACACCGCCGGACCGTTGCCGATGACGCTGGCCACTTCCGAGCCCGACTGGGACACGGTCTACGCGGAGCAGCTGCCGCGGATCTACAACTTCTTCTGCTATCGCCTCCGCGACGAGGCTGCGGCCGAGGATCTCACCGCGCAGACGTTCGAGAAGGCGTGGCGCGCGCGGCACCGCTACCGTAAGGACCTGGCCGGCTTCGCAACCTGGCTCGTGGCGATCGCCCGCAACGTGGCCACCGATCATCTACGCGCGCGGCGCATCCACGCGCCGCTCGAGGCGGCCGACGAAGTGGCCGCGCCGGGCACGCCCGAGGACGAGCACGCGCGTGCGTCGGACCGCGAGCGCCTCGCGGCGCTCGTCGAACGCTTGCCGGAGCGCGAGCGCGAGCTGCTCGCATTGAAATACGGCGCGGGCATGACGAACCGCGCGATCGCCGAGCTCACCGGCTTGAGCGAGTCGAACGTAGGCACGATCGTCCATCGCGCGGTGCAGACGCTGCGCCGCGATTGGTAAATCCGAGGAGACGCACATGAACGACGAATTCCTCAACGTCCTGCGGCGCGAGCCGTCGCCGGAATTCGCGCGCAAGCTCAAGGTGCGGCTTCGCGCGCTCGACGTCGAGGCGCGCGAACCGCGCCGCGCGGCGCCGCGCGCCTCGCGTTGGGCTGCGCTCGCGGCATCGCTGATGGTCGTGGCTCTTGCGTTCACGTTCCCGGCGGTGCGCGCCGGAGCGCAGGCGTTTCTCGACATGTTCCGCGTGGTGAGCTTCACCGGCGTGGCTTTCGATCCGGAGCGCCTCGCCAAGCTGCCGCAGAGCGGCGTCGATTTTTCGCAGATCATCGGCGGCGAGCCCGAGGTGCTGAAGGCGCCCCACGACCCGGTGGCGTACGCCACCGCGGAGGAGGCCGGCGCGGCGGCCGGACTGGACGCGCGCACGCCCACGTGGCTGCCGCCGTTCTTCGAGCTCAAGAGCGCGGCCGTGGCCGGCGACGGCGAGATGCGCTTCACTGCGCACACCGCCGACTTGAAGCTGCTGCTCGACGCGCTCGCGATCAGCGACGTGACGATTCCCGAGGGCATCGACGGTCAGCAAATCCACGTCCGCGTGCCCCCGATTCTGCATCTGGCCTATACCGGTCGCGGCTCCCAAGGGCTGATGTTGCTCGAGGCGCGGACGCCCGAAGTGTCGTTCCCCGCCGGGATCGACATCGCGGCGCTCGGCGAGATCGGCTTGCGTATGCTTGGATTGAGCCGCTCCGAGGCCTATCGGATCGCGCAGAGCGTCGACTGGCGCACCACGCTCTTGGTGCCGGTGCCCCTGAACGCCGCGTCGTTCCGCCAGGTGAACATTCAGGGCGCCACCGCGCTGCTGATCCAGGCCACCGCCACCGGCGACGACGCAGGCCCCGAGCCGCGCAGGTTCGGCGACACCATTCTCATGTGGTCGCAGCAGGGCGTGGTGTACGCGCTTACGAGCGCAGTGATGAGCCCGGACACGCTGATCGATATCGCGCAATCGTTGCAGTAGGCTTCGCGCATGCCGGAGCCGGTGATCGAGACCCGCTCGCTGCGTAAGGCGTTCGGGAGCAATGTCGCGGTTGGGGACTTGTCGCTCTCCGTGGGCCGCGGCGAGGTGTTCGGCTTTCTCGGCCCCAACGGCGCCGGCAAGACCACCTCGCTCAAGCTGCTGCTCGGGCTCATCGAGCCCACGGCCGGTAGCGGTACGGTGCTCGGCGCGCGGCTCGGCGAGCGCAGGGCACGCGAGCGAGTGGGATTTCTGCCGGAGCACTTCCGCTTCCACGACTGCCTCACGGGGCGCGAGCTGCTGCGGGTGCACGGCCGGCTGTTCGGCCTTCGCGGCGCGGCGCTCGAGACGCGCATCGACCGGCTGCTCGCCCGCGTCGACTTGACCGACGCGGCAGACCGCCAGATCAAGACCTACAGCAAAGGGATGATGCAGCGGGCCGGCCTCGCGCAGGCGCTGATCAACGAGCCCCACGTCGTGTTCCTCGACGAGCCGACGTCGGGTTTGGACCCGCTCGGCCGCGTGCTCGTGCGCAGCGTGATCGACGAGCTCCGCGAGCGCGGCACCACCGTGTTCTTGAACTCGCACCTGCTCGGCGAGGTGGAGGCCACCTGCGACCGCGTGGTGTTCTTCAAGCGCGGGCGCGTGGTGGGCGAGCTCGCGCTCGACGCCGCGTCGCCCGTGCTCGAGATCGAGCTCAAGGTCGACCCGGCCGACTCCGGCGTGCTCGAAGGGCTCGCCGCGTTCGGCGCCAAGGCGCCCGAAGCGCACGACGGAGCCGTGCGGATGCAGCTCGCGAACGAGCAGGTCGTGCCCGATATCGCGCGCTGGCTCGTGGGCCGCGGCGTCGCGATCTACGAGCTCAAGAGCCGGCGCAAGTCGCTCGAAGAGTGGTTCATCGAGGTGATGGGCGAGGACCAGAGGCCGGGCTGACGCATGCGTCGAATTCTCACGATCGCGCAACTCACGTTTCTCGAGGCGCGGCGGCGCAAGATCGTGCCGGCCGTGCTGGGGTGCGGCGCGCTGTTCCTGCTCGTCTACGGCGTGGCGCTGCACTTCGTGGCCGCGAAGCTCCTCGAGGAGAACGCCCCGTTTCTGCAACGGACGGCCGTGTACCAGATCATCACGCTCGCTGGGCTCTACGTGGCGAACTTCCTCACGATCGCCGTAGCCGTGCTGTTGCCGGTGGACACGCTGTCGGGCGAGATTTCCTCCGGCGTGATGCAGACGGTGGCGTCGAAGCCGCTCCATCGCGCCGAGATCGTGCTCGGCAAGTGGCTCGCGTTTCTCGCGATGAGCGCGGCGTATTTCGCGTTTACGGCCGGCGGCGTGCTGTTGATCTTGCGCGTGACCGCCGATCACGTGCAGCCGCACATGCCCGTGGCGCTGTCGCTGATGTTTTTGGGCGCGATACTCATGATGTCGATCTCGCTCGCGGGCGGCGCGCGACTCTCCACCGTGTCGAACGCGATCGTCGCGTTCGCGTTCTACGGGATCGCGTTCATCGGCGGTTGGATCGAGCAGATCGGCACGATGACGGCCTCGCACTCGGCCCGCAACATCGGCACGGTGATCAGCCTCGTGAGCCCCGTCGACTCGCTGTGGCGCCGCGCCGCCGTCGAGATGAGCCCCGGCCTCACCGGCTTGCAGTTCTCGCCGTTCGGCGCGTCGAACGTGCCGAGCAACGCGATGATCGTCTGGGCCGTGGCCTTCACGGCCGTGGCGCTCGCGCTGGCCGTCCAAGCGTTTCGGCGCCGGCCGCTGTAGTAGGCCCCTGGGCCTACGCCGCGACTACGTTTCGGTGGTAGGCTCGATCGGTGACCATCAGCACGGTACAAGCGGACCTCGAGGTCCGCCAACTGCTGGCCTCGCCACAGTCCGCTCCGTCGGTGCGAACCCGAGCCGTGCAGGCCACTCGGGCCGCCGACGACGCCGCGCGCCGCATCGTGTCGATCGTGAGCCGGCTCGGCGAATCGCTCGCGGCCCAGTATCAGTCGAAGATCGACGAGATCGGGGACGCGCTCGACGAGCTCCGGGCCAAGCTCAAAGCGCTCAAGGCGCAGCAGGCGGCGCTGGAAAATCAGATCCGCAAGCTGGAAGCGCTCAAGAAGAAGATGGAAGAGGTGTTTCCCGCCCTCAAAGCGGCAGCCATCGCCCAAGCCAACTGTCGGGTGAACAAGGGGATCGTGTCGGAACGCACTGCGAAAATTCGGCAGCTTCAGGAAGCCGCCTCAGCGGCCCTGGGCGCCGAGAACGACGGAGTCTTCGGGCAGACGCGCGCACTGCTCGACAAGACGCGGTTGCTGCTCGCGCAGATGCCCGTGCTGTTCGACATCCCCGGTCTTCGCTGACCTTCGCATCAACGCGGCCAGGGAGGGCCCTGACTTTTCGCCGCGATCGGCGCGAGCCCGCGATAGACGAACTTCTGCACGCGCTTACCTTCGTAGGTTTCCGTCGTGTAGATGTTGCCCTTCGAGTCGGTGGCGATGCTGTGCACGCCGAAGAACTGGCCGGCCTGCCGGCCGCCGTCGCCGAAGCTCGTCAAGATCTCCATCTTCTTGCGGTCGATCACGTGGATCTGCTCGTTCATGCCGTCGGCGAGGTAGATGTAGGCTTGCTCGGGGTCCTTCGAGAACGCGATGTCCCACACCGAGCCGGCGCCGCGTGTCTCGATCTTCACGCGGAGCTCGCTCACGAACGTGCCGTCCTTGCGGAACACCTGGATCCGGTCGTTCACGCGGTCGCAGACATATAGGAGACCGTCGTTCGACGGCTCCGCGCAGTGCACGGGATTGCGGAACTGCTGCGCGGGCGGCGCCGCCGGGTCGTAGGGGCCGAGATCGGTGTCGTCGGGCTTGTTGCCGTACGCGCCCCAGTAGCGCTTGCGCATGCCCGTGCCCACGTCGATCACCACGACGCGCTTGTTGCCGTAGCCGTCGGAGATGTAGGCCTCGTTCGCCATCGGGTCGATCGAGATCTTCGCCACGCGCCAGAAGTTCAGCGGATCGTTGCTGCCCTTGTTCTGCTCGGGCTTGCCGAGCTGCAGCAGGAACTTGCCGGCGCGCGTGAACTTCAAGATGTGCGCGTCCTTCGGGTCGTTGCCGCCGATCCACACGTTGTCCATGTGGTCGACGGTGATGCCGTG
>DASUFK010000143.1:0-2774 GCA_036274615.1 Gammaproteobacteria bacterium
GAGCGGGTTCGAGCTCGGCGCCCTGCAGTGGTTCGTCGACATCAACTGGCTCTACTTCTGCTTCCTGTTGTTCGTGCTCACGTGCGTCGTGATCTTCGTGGTGAGCGCGTTCACGCGGAAGGCGAGCGACGAGCAGCTGCAAGGGCTCACCTACGGCACCATCACGCGAGAGCAAAAGGCGGACGTGCAGAGCGGCGCATCGAAGTGGGACTACATCCACTCCGGCATCGTGGTGGCGATCGTCGTCTCCATCTACGTCTACTTCTGGTGAGAGCCCACCGGTCGAAGGAGCACCTGCCTCCAGCGCCGATCGCGATCGGCATCGTGGGTTTCGGCAAGATCGCGAGGGACCAGCACGTGCCGGCCATTCGCGGCGACCGGTGCTTCGAGCTGCACGCGATCGCCGATCCGGCGAGCCACGCCGCACCCGTGCCGCGCTACGCGAGCCTCGCCGCCATGTTGGCGGCGGAACGCGTGCCCGCGGCCGTCGCGATCTGCACGCCGCCGCAGGCACGGTTCGCGGCGGCGCGATATGCCCTCGAGCGCGGCAAGCACGTGCTGCTCGAAAAGCCGCCTGCCGTGACGGTTGCGGAGCTCGACGAGCTCCGCGAGCTGGCCGAGCGATCGGGGGTTACGCTGTTCACTGCCTGGCACTCCCAGTTCGCGCCCGCCGTGGCGCCGGCGCGCGAATGGCTCGCCGGTCGCGCGCTGCGCCGCGCCCGAATCACTTGGCGCGAGGACGTGCGCACGTGGCACCCGGGTCAGCGTTGGCTGTGGGAACCGGGCGGCTTCGGCGTCTTCGACCCCGGCATCAACGCGCTGTCGGTGGCGGCCAAGATCTTGCCGAGGCGGTTGTTCGTGCGCGCTGCGCAGCTCGCGTTCCCGGAAAATTGCGCCACGCCGATCGCGGCGGAGATCGCGCTCGCCGACGCAGCCGACACCCCGATCGCCGCGTCGTTCGACTTCCTGCAGACCGGCCCGCAGACATGGGACATCGAGGTGGAGACCGCCGACGGCACGTTGCTTCTGCAGCAGGGAGGCGCGCGCTTGCTCGTCGATGGGCGCGAGGTGCCGCTCGCGCAGAACGCGGAATATCGCGGCCAGTACGCGCACTTCGCCGAGTTGATCGCGGCCGGGCGCTCCGATGTGGATCCGTTGCCGCTGCGGCTCGTCGCCGATGCCTTCCTGGTGGGCCGCCGTCGCACCGTGCCGGCTTTCGTCGACTGAAGCGCCGGCGCTGCGCGCCCTATTTGGCTGAGTATACAATCCGACGCGGCAACACCGGCGCGCGGGGGCGCCGGCAGGGGGGACAATGCGACTGTCGACAGGTATCGTCGTCGCCATGGCAGCAGGGTTCGGAGCCGCCGGCGCGCACGCCGCGGAAGCGACTCGTGCGGCGTTCGGCTCCACGCCGAACGGCGTAGCCATAGAGGCCGTCACGCTCAAGGCCGCCAACGGCATCAGCGCACGGATCATCAACTACGGCGCGACACTGCAGGCCCTGCTGGTGCCGGATCGGGACGGCCGCTCCGCCGACGTGGTGCTCGGCTACGACGACCTCGCCGGCTACATCGCGAAGCCGCAGTTCTTCGGCTCGACGGTCGGGCGGTACGCCAATCGCATCGCCGGCGCTCGTTTCACGCTCGACGGCAAGACCCATTCGCTCGCGGTGAACGACGGCCCGAACGCGCTGCACGGCGGCAAGAAAGGCTTCGACAAGGTGGTCTGGAAGATCGCGGAGGTGAAGAGCGGGCCCGTCGCCAGCGTGACGCTCACGTACACGAGCCGCGACGGCGAAGAAGGCTATCCGGGCACCCTCGAGACGAGCGTCACTTACGCACTCGACGACGATCGCACGTTGACGATCCGCTACGCCGCGACGACGGACAAGCCCACGGTCGTCAACCTCACCAACCACAGCCTCTTCAACCTCGCCGGCGTTCCGGCGGCGCGCAGCGTGCTCGATCACCGGCTGCTCGTTGCCGCGGATGCGTACACGCCGGTGGATGCCACGTTGATTCCGACGGGCGAGATCAAGAGCGTTGCGGGCACGCCGTTCGATTTCAGGCAGGCCGCGCTCATCGGCGCGCGCATTCGCAACGCGAGCGACCCGCAGATCGCGATCGGCCGCGGCTACGACCACAATTTCGTGTTGAAGGGCGGAGTCACCGACGCGCCCAAGCTCGCCGCCCGGGTCGAAGACCCGGTGTCCGGCAGAGTGCTCGAGCTCTACACCACCGAGCCCGGCGTGCAGGTGTACACGGGCAACTTCCTCGACGGCACGACGGTGGGCAAAGCGCACGTCGTCTACCGGCAGGGCGACGGCCTGGCGGTCGAGCCGCAGAAGTTTCCGGACTCGCCGAATCGCGCGGCGTTCCCGAGCGCACGCCTCGATCCGGGCCAAACGTATCGGCAGACGTCCTACTTCCGCTTCTCCGTGCTCGGCCGGTAATCGGCGCCGTGCCGCTCGCACGCATCCAATCGTGACTGCGACGGCGCACGCGGTTGAAGAACGCGTGTATGCCGGCGTCACCCGGCGGCTGTTGCCGTTCTTGGGCCTCTGCTATCTCGTCGCGTATCTCGATCGCGTCAACGTCGGCTTCGCGAAGCTGCACATGCTCGGCGATCTCGGTATGTCGGAAGCGGCCTACGGGTTCGGAGCCGGCGTGTTCTTCTTCGGCTACTTTCTGTTCGAGCTGCCGAGCAATCTGGTGCTGCACCGCATCGGCGCGCGCGTCTGGATCGCGCGGATCATGGTCACTTGGGGCATCGTG
>DASUFK010000144.1:0-52567 GCA_036274615.1 Gammaproteobacteria bacterium
CCGAGCGTGTGATCCTCGAGCCGCCGCCACCGCACCAGCAACAGGTAGCGGTTCGAGTGCTCGATGCACGGCCGGAGCTCGTGGCCGAGGTACCCCGGCATCGCCGCGATGATCGCCTGCGCCTCGCGGAACGCGGCCTCGAAGCTCACCTCTTCGCCGGGACGAATATCCAAACGGGCGTGCTCGGTGATCATCGCGGACCGTGCTCGTGCAGGTAGCGCCACAGAGTCCCGACGACGAGCGCGTGATCGATCTCGCCGCCGAGCAGCATCGCCGGCAGCTCGCGTACGGGCCGCAGCACCGTTTCCGTGTGCTCGGTGCCGGTATTCGCGATCGGGCGCTCGAGCTCCACGTCGGTGGCGAGAAAAGCGTACAAGCGATTGTCGAACAGCGCGGGATTCGGGTTCACCACGCCGAGCGAGACCGCCTTGCGCGCTCGATAGCCTGTCTCCTCGAGACACTCGCGCAGCGCCGCTTCGGCCGGGTCTTCGCCGGCATCCACGAGCCCCCCGGGAATCTCGAGCGTCACCCGCCGCGCGCCGTGCCTGTATTGCCGCACGAGCACGATGTTCCCTTCTTTGGTGATCGGCACGACCTGCGCCCAATTCTGCGAACGAATTCGATAGAACCCGTGCCTCGAGCCGTCGACAGGCGATTCGGCGAGCGAACGCTCGACGGCGAAAACCCGGCAATCCGCCACCGGCTCGCGGGCGAGCTCTCGCCACTCGACCAATGAAGTCATGGGCTCCGAAATTACCCGGAACCGGTGCCGAATTGGAAGATGAGGAGTGCGCCGCCGTAGCCCAAGACGGTCATGTAGGTCCAAGCGAACACGGGCCAACGCCAACTGTTCGTCTCCCGCCGGATGACCGCGAGCGTGGCAGCGCACTGCAGGCACCACGCGTAGAACAGGAGCAGGCCGAGCACCATCGGCAGCGTGAACACCGGCCGGCCGTCGGGCCAGGTGGAGGACTCGAGCCGGTGACCGAGCGTCTGATCGTCGGCTTGATCGCCGACCGCGTAGATCGTGCCCAGAACGGCCACTACGACCTCGCGCGCGGGGAAACCCGCGATCACCGCGGCCGACACGCGCCAGTCCCAGCCGAGCGGCGCGAACGCAGGCGCCACGAAGTGGCCCGCCCGGCCGAGCCAGCTCTGAGCGAGGTGATCCGCCGCGGCCTGGTTGTCGATCTCGGCGAGGCGACCCTCGAGTGCGTCGCCCGTGAGGCTCGCCGCGGCCGCGGCGCGCGCGTCGGCGCGCGTGCTCTCCACTTCGGGCGACCGCGGGAAGTAAGTGAGCGCCCAGACGACGACGGCCACGGCGAAAATCGTGGTGCCCGCGCGTCGCAAGAACACCTTCACGCGGTCGAGCAGCTTCATGGCCACCGTCTGCGCGTTCGGCATGCGGAACTCGGGCAACGCGAGGATGAACGTGGGTTTCTCGCCGCGCAGCGCCGTATGGCGCAGCAACAGCGCCGTGGCCACGCCGCCGACGATGCCGATCGCATAGAGCCCGAACAGCACCAGCCCTTGGAGGTTAAGGAATCCAACGACGCGCGACGGCACGAACGCGGCGATCAACAGCGCGTACACGGGCAGCCGGGCGGAGCAGGTCATGAACGGAGCCGCGAGAATCGTCGCGATCCGATCCCTGCGATTCGGGATCACACGCGTGGCCATGATCGAGGGTACGGCGCAGGCGAAGCTCGACAGCAGCGGGATCACCGACTGTCCGGAAAGGCCTACCGAGCGCATCGCACGGTCCACGAGGAACGCGGCCCGTGCGAGATAGCCGGTGTCCTCCAGCAGGATGATGAACAAGAACAGGATCACGATCTGCGGCAAGAACACGATCACGCTGCCGACGCCGGCGATGGCGCCGTCCACGAAGAAACTATTGATCGCGCCCGGCGGCAGCGCGGCGCCGACGAATGCCCCTATGCCGCTGACGCCCGCGTCGATGAGATCCGCAAACGGCGTGGCCCACCAGAACACGGCCTGGAACACCACCGCCATCGCCAGGATGAACAGCAGCGTGGCCGGCCACGGACGATTGATCCAGTCGAGCACGGCCGCGCCGCGGCGCGTGAGCCCGGAGCCGGGCTGCTCGACCTTCGCGAGCGTAGCCCTCACCCACGCGTACCGCTGGCGCGCTTCGACGGCGAGCGGCGGCTCGCCGCCGAACAGCGCCGTGCGAGCCGCCCCGACGTCCGCGCGCAGCGCCGCGGTCAAGCCCCCCAGCTCGGCGGACGCGTCGATCAACAGCCGCTCGGCCTCCACCCGGTGCACTGTCACACCGGCCGCCTGCAGGCGCGCGGCGAGAGCCTCGGCCGCACGCGCGAGTGCCGGCCAGTGCTCGATGGCCGCGGGCGGCGCGGCGCCGAGGAGACCGGCGAGCGCGTCCTTGAGCGGCCCGAAACCGCGGCCCGTGGTGGCCACCACCGGTACGACGGCTACGCCGCCGAGCGCCTCGCTGAGGCCGCCGAGGTCGATGACGATTCCCTCTTGCTGCGCGGCGTCGGTCATCGTCAACGCGACCACCATCGGCCTGCCCAGCTCGACGAGCTGCTGCAGCAGATAGAGCCCCTGATAGAGCCGCGTCGAATCGATGACCGCGAGAATCGCGTCCGGCTTCTGGGTACCCGGGACGCGGCCGAAGAGCACGTCGACCGCGATCCGCTCGTCGGTCGAGGTGGGGCTCAACGAATAGGTGCCGGGCAGGTCGACGAAGTCGAGCGACGTGCCGCCGAGCACGGCGCGGCCCACGCGCCGCTCGACGGTTACGCCCGGATAGTTCGCGGTGCGCTGCCGCAAGCCGGTGAGCCGGTTGAAGACCGAGCTCTTGCCGGCATTGGGGTTACCCACCACCGCGATGGTCCCCGCGGCGCGCCGGTTGATCGTCAGCGTGTCGACGCGGACTGCGGTTTCAGCGCGCGCGGCCATCGGGGGGAATCCGTGAGACCTGGAAGCGTTGCGCCTGCACGCGCCGCAACGAGATCGCGGCGCCGTGGATCCGGAACTCGAGCGGATCGCCGCCGAGCGAGCTCCGCAGGAACGTGAGCTCGGCACCCTCGACCAGGCCGAGCACCATGAGCCGCTGAACCGCGGTGTCGGACGTGTCTATCGATTCGATGCGCACACGGTCACCAGGCTTGAGGTCGGAAAGAGTCAGAGGCCCTCCGCGGGGCAGGCCGCAAATAAGAATCGTTATTATATGGACTCCGCCCGGATAGGCCAGTCCGTACAACCCGCAGAAGCGGCCCGGCCCTCAGTCGAACGGGTGGCGCCGGATGATCACCGCGTCGCGGCTCGGCCCAATCGAGATTATGTCCACCGGCACGCCCGCGAGCTCCTCGATCCGCCGGATATAGGCCTTGGCGGCCGCCGGCAACACGTCATATGACGTGGCCTTGGAGGTCGATTCCGCCCAGCCGGGCAGGCTCTCGTAGACCGGCTCGCACTCGCCGTAGCGATCGATGAGCAGCGGCGGCGTCTCGAGCGCCCGGCCGTCGAGCCGGTACCCCACGCAGATCTTGATCTCGGGCAGCCCGTCCAAGACGTCGAGCTTCGTGAGGCAGAGGCCGCTCAGACTGTTCGTGAGCACGGCGCGGCGCAGCAGCACGGCGTCGAACCAGCCGCAACGGCGAGGCCGGCCGGTCGTGGCGCCGAACTCGGCGCCCACGCGTCCCAAGTAGCGTCCCATGTCGTCGAGCAGCTCCGTGGGGAACGGGCCCGCGCCCACGCGGGTCGTGTAGGCCTTCACGAGGCCGAGCACGTAGTCGTCCGACGTGGGTCCCACGCCGGTGCCCGTGGCCGCACCGCCGACGGTGGTATTCGACGACGTGACGAACGGATAAGTGCCGAGGTCGATGTCGAGCATCGCACCCTGCGCGCCCTCGAACAGCACGCTGCGCCGCTCGCGGTGCAGCTCGCGCAGGAGCTCGGTGACGTCGGCCACGAGCGGCTTCACGCGCTCGCCGCGCTCGAGCAGCGTGTCGAGCTCGCGCTGCGGGTCCACTTTCGCCGCCGCGTAATAGCGCTCGAGCAGGAAATTGTGCAGGTCGAGCAGCCGTTCGAGCTTCTCGCGCATGAGCTGCGGCGCGAACAGATCGGCCACACGCAACGCGCGCCGTGCGATCTTGTCCTCGTACGCAGGGCCGATGCCGCGGCCGGTGGTGCCGATCGCACCCGCCCCGCTCGCGTGCTCGCGGGCTTTGTCGAGCGACACGTGCGAGCTCAAGATCAACGGGCACGCGGGCGACACGCGCAGCCGCCGGTCCACCGGCACGCCGCGAGCGACCAACGAGTCCATTTCCTCGACGAGCGCGTCGAGCGAAACGACGACTCCGTTGCCGATCAGGCAAACCACGTCTTCGCGCAAGATGCCCGACGGGATCAGGTGCAGCACCGTCTTCACGCCGTCGATGACGAGCGTGTGGCCGGCGTTGTGCCCGCCCTGAAAACGCACGACCGCGTGCGCGCGATCGGCGAGCACGTCGAGGACCTTACCCTTGCCCTCGTCGCCCCACTGCGTGCCGATCACGACGACATTGCGACCCATGGTCAACCTCGCACGATCAAGAGCAGCAGCAAGCCCGCGATGACCGCGGCCAAGCCGAAGCTCCTGAGTTGAGGGTCGCCCAGCCGCGCAACCGCGGCCACCCCGCGTCGCCACGCGCGCGGCGACGCGAACGGGAACAGCCCCTCGATGACGAGGTACAGGGCCAAACCCGCGAGAAGATCCGCCCAGGCCAAAGCCTCAAGCCTCCAACCAAGTTGAACGTTTTGGGTTGGCGTCGCGATTACTTCGCAGCGCCGCCGACCTGCTTCTGCAGGAACTGAAAGAAGTCGCTGTCCGGTTTGAGCACGAGCACGTCCTGATCGCGGCCGATCGAGGCCTTGTAGGCCTGCATGCTCCGATAGAACGCGTAGAAGTCCCGGTCCTTGGAAAAGGCTTGCGCGTAGATCTCGGCCGCGCGTGCGTCCCCCGCGCCGCGCGTCTTTTCCGCGTCGCGGTATGCCTCCGATAGGATCACCGTGCGCTGGCGCTCGGAGTCGGCGCGGATCCGCGTGTACTGCTCCTCGCCTTCGGCGCGCCACTGTTTCGCGACTCGCACGCGCTCCTGGCGCATGCGCTCGTAGACGGCTTCCTTGACGTCGGACGGGAGATCGATCTGCTTCACGCGTACGTCGACGATCTCGATGCCGAGCGCGGGCGTGCGCTCGCGCGCCTGCTTCAACATCTCCGCCATGAGCTCCGACCGCTCGGCGGACACGACTTCCTGCACCGTGCGCTGGCTGATCGCCGCCTTGATGCCTTCCTTGACGATCGCGTTCAGACGCTCCACTGCGAGCGTCTCGTCACCCGTAACGGCGCGATAGTATTGCGACGGATCGACGATCCGCCACTGCACGAAGTAGTCGACGATGAGGTTCTTCTTCTCGCCGGTGAGGAACTTCTCCTCTTGGTGCTCGTAGGTGAGCACGCGATTCGGAAACTTCTTGACGTCGTTGACGAGCGGCCATTTGAAGTGCAGCCCCGGCTCGTAGTCGGCCTTGACGATCTCGCCGATCCTGAACTTCAAGGCGTGGTCGCGCATGTCCACGGTGAACATCGACATGCGGGCTGCGATCACGGCGAGGACCACGACGATCAGAGCGAGGTTCACACGGGGGCTCATGGGTGTTCCTGGCTCAGCGAGCCTCGCGGCCGCTGGAGCGTGAGGGCGTGGTATTGGTGGCCGGACCGGCCGGCGCGGCCGAGGAGTCGCCGGGCGGCGCCGCGCCGCGGCGCTGCATCAGCTGGTCGAGCGGCAGATACAGCAGATTGTTGCCGCCGTCGGTGTCGACGAGGACCTTGGTGGATTTCGCGAGGATCTCTTGCAGCGTCTCGATGTAGAGCCGCTCGCGCGTGACCGCGGGCGCCTTCTGGTACTCGGCGAGGATCTGCTGGAACCGGTCCGCCTCGCCTTCCGCGTTGGCGACCACCTGCGCGCGGTAAGCTTCGGCGTCCTGGCGGCGCTGCTCGGCGTCGCCGCGCGCGCGCGGCAAGATGTCGTTCGAGTAGGCCTCCGCGTCGAAGATGCGCCGCTCGCGATCCTCGCGGGCCCTGATCGCGTCCTGCGCCGCGCCGTCCACTTGGCTCGGGAACTGGGCGTCCTGGAGGTTCACCTCGTAGACCGTGACGCCGGCGCCATACGAGTCGAGCGTGGCCTGGAGCAAGTCCTGCGTTTCGCGAGCCACCGCGGCGCGGCCGTCGGTCAAGATGAAGTCGAGGAGGTTCTTGCCGATCACCTCGCGAATGGCGCTCGCGGTGACGTCCTTGATGGCGTCGTCCGGGTCGCGCATGTTGAAAAGGTAACCCTGCGGGTCGGTGGCGCGATACTGCACCACCACATCGACCTCGACCAGGTTCTCGTCACGCGTGAGCATGCTGCCCCGATAGGAGTTGCGCTGAGTGCCGCCGATGTTGACCTTCTCGACTTGCTCGACGGGCCAGGGCAGGTGCCAGCGCAACCCCGGGCGGGTCAGCTCGGAAAACGCCCCGAATCGCAACACCACGCCGCGCTCGTACTCGTTGACCTTGTAGAAGCCCGTCATCGCCCAGACGACCGCGAGCAAGAGCACGCAGCCGGCGACGAGGCCCACGCTCAGCGTGGGCGGGTCGCCGTTACGCGGCGCACCCGAGCGGCCGCCGCGAAACAGGCTCGCGAGCTTGCGCTGGAAATCGCGGACCACGGCGTCGAGATCCGCGGGACCTTTGTCCTTGTCGGAGCGCCATGGATTGTTCTTGTCGCCGTCGTCCCAGGCCATTGCGTGTCACACTTTCTGTCGAATACTGGTCTCTGGCAAGCCTTCGCTGCGCAGCTCTTGCCAACGTTGCGCCGTCAGATCCACCTCGAGCGTCGAGACACCGTCCGCGTCGATCGTTTCGCTGCGCACGGCATGCCAGCCAAACAGCTTCGCGCGCACCTTGCTCTGCTCCGGCGTGAGCCTGAGCTCGCCGATCACGCGCGCGCCGAGCACCGCGGCGCGGATCGCCTCGCGCAGCGCTGCCAGTCCGCTGCCGGTGGCCGCGGATACGCGCAGTCGCGAGGTTTCCGGTGAATCGAGCTCCCGGTCGAAATCGGCCGGCGCCCTATCGACTTTATTGTACACCCGCAGACACGGCACTTCGGCCGCGCCGATCTCCTCGAGCACGGTTTCGACCTGATGACGGCGGTCTTCGTGGTGCGGATCGCTGGCGTCGATCACGTGCAGCAGCAGCGCGGCCTCGCGCGTCTCCGTGAGCGTGGCGCGGAAGGCCGCGACCAGCTCGTGCGGCAAGTCCCGCACGAAGCCGACGGTGTCGACCAGCAAGACCTCGTCGCCGTGCTCGAGCGGCAACCGGCGGATCGTCGGGTCGAGCGTCGCGAACAACTGGTCGCGCGCGACGAGGTCCGCGCCGGCGAGCGCGTTGAACAACGTGGTTTTGCCGGCGTTGGTGTAACCCACGATCGCAACCGTCGGCACGTCGGCCTTGAGCCGCTCCTTGCGGCTCACCTGCCGCTGGCGCTCGACGCGGGAGAGGCGCTCGCGCAGGTGGCGAATACGGCGGCTCACGAGCCGCCGGTCGGTCTCGAGCTGCGTCTCGCCCGGCCCGCGGAGCCCGATGCCGCCCTTCTGCCGCTCGAGGTGGGTCCAGCCGCGCACGAGGCGCGAGGCGAGGTGCTCGTGCTGCGCGAGCTCCACCTGGAGCTTGCCTTCGAAGGTAGCGGCGCGCTGCGCGAAGATGTCGAGGATCAGCCCGTTGCGGTCGAGCACGCGGGTCTTGAGGGTGGTCTCGAGATTGCGCTCCTGCCCTGCCCGGAGCGGCTGGCTCACCAGAATCAGCTCGGCCTGTGACTCCTGGACCCGCGCGGCCAGCTCATCGACCTTGCCGCGGCCGACGAAGAAGCGGGGATCGGGCCGCTCGCGGCGCGCTTGAACCTCGGCGACGACTTCCGCACCCGCGGACTCGGCGAGCGCGCGAAATTCCTGGGTCTCGTCTTCGTGCGGGGACCGGTGCAACCCGACGTGCAGCAGCAGCGCGCGTTCGCCGCTGCGGGGGCGATCAAGCAAATCCGCCTCCCTGCGCGTCGGAACCGCGGCTAGTCTTCAGCCTCATCCTCGTCCATGGACGGCACCCGCACGTTGCGGGCGGGAACGACCGTCGAGATCGCATGCTTGTAGACCATCTGGCTGACGCTATTGCGCAACAGCACCACGAACTGATCGAACGAGTCGATCTGACCTTGCAGCTTGATTCCGTTGACGAGGTAGATCGAGACCGGCACTTTCTCTTTGCGCAAAGCGTTCAGAAACGGGTCCTGAAGCGATTGACCTTTGGCCATGAAGACTCTCCTCTTCTTATTGTTGGAGTCGCGAAGATCAGGTCCGGTGGCATCGCTCGAGAGGCCCCGCATGCGTTCCTGAAATCTCGCTCTCCGATGCAACCCCGCTCCCAAATAGGCCCGGTGTTGCTCCCACGGCTGGCAATGCTAACACAGGCCAAGGGGTTTCAAGGCGGGGCGGGTTGGAATCGCGCAACGGCGGCGGCCAAGCGTTCCGGGAGGTCGGCGGCGAACGCCGGCCACCGCTCGCCGCTCGCCTCCCCGCGCAGCCACGTGAGCTGGCGTTTCGCCAGTTGGCGGGTCGCCACGATGGCCCGGCGGCGCGCCTCGGGCCAGTCCGTAGCGCCGTCGAGATGCGCCCAAATCTGCCGATAGCCCACCGCGCGGAGCGCCGGCAAGCTCGGGTCGAGGTCGCCCCGCCGCCGCAGTGCCTCGACCTCGGCGACGAAGCCCGCGGCGACCATCGCGTCGAAGCGCCGTTCGACGCGCTCGCCGAGATCTGCGCGGCTTTCCGGCACGACCGCGATCGTCAGGATCTCGATACCCGTACGCTCCGCGGGGCCGCGCTGCAGCTCGGTGAGCGTGCGCCCGGTGAGCTCGTGAACCTCGAGCGCGCGCTGGATCCTCTGCCGGTCCGCGGGTGCGATGCGCGCGGCCGCCGCGGGGTCGATCGCCGCGAGGCGCGCGTGGAGCGCCTCCCACCCTGCGAGCGCCGCCTCCGTGTCGAGGCGCGCGCGGAGCTCCGCGTCGGCGCGCGGCAACGAAGCGAGCCCGTCGCGTAGTGCGCGCAAGTACAGCAACGTGCCGCCGACGAGCAACGGCAAGCGGCCGCGCGCGGCCACGCCGCGAATGGCGGTGTCGGCGTCGCGCGCGAATCGACCGGCCGAGTACGGCTCGGCCGGATCCAAGATGTCGATCAAGTGGTGCGGCACCCGGTCGCGCTTCGCTCGAGACGGCTTGGCCGTGCCGACGTCGAGACCGCGATAGACCATCGCGGAGTCCATGCTCACGATCTCGAGCGGAATGCGCTCGGCGAGCTCGAGCGCGAGCTCCGTCTTGCCGCAAGCCGTGGGCCCCGTGAGGCAAACGCAGCGCAAAACGTTCGGCGGCACGACTACTGGCCGCGCAGGAACAGGCGATCGAGATCCGCGAGCGACACTTGCGTCCAGGTCGGGCGGCCGTGATTGCACGCCTCGCTGCGCTCGGTGCGCTCCATCTCGCGCAGCAGCGCGTTCATCTCGGCGAGGCTCAAACGGCGGTTCGCGCGAACGGCGGCATGGCAGGCCATCGTGGCGAGCAGCTCGTTGACCACCGCCTCGACGCGCGCGGCGCCCTTGTTGTCGGCGAGGTCGCTCAGGAGATCGCGCACGAGCGGTACCACGTCCGTGCCGTCGAGCAGCAGCGGGATCGCTTGCACGGCGATCTGCTGCGGCCCGCGGCGTACCAACGTCAACCCGAGGCTCTCGAGGTCGGCGGCAAACTCCTCGGCCAGATCCGCATCGCGCGCCGCTACTTCGAGCGTCACGGGCACGAGCAGGTGCTGCGACTTGAGCTTGTCCTCGTCGAGCGCGCCCTTGAGCCGCTCGTAGGTGATGCGCTCGTGCGCCGCGTGCATATCCACGATGATCAAGCCTTCGCGGTTCTCCGCGAGCACGTACACGCCGGACAGTTGCGCGAGCGCGTAACCGAGCGGCGGCGCAGCCTCACCGTCGCCGCTAGCCGCCGGCTGCGGCTCGACGGGCGCATGCAACCTGCGGTAGAGCGGCACGTACTCTTGCACGCCCGCCGCCGGCAGCGTGAACGACCGCTGCTGGGAGGGATGCGCCGCGCCGCGTGTCGTCGACCCCGGTTGCGCGACAGCGCCGAACGCGTCGGGAGGAACCGGCGGCGCGGCGGCCTCGCGGCCGGACTCGAGCGTGCTCGCGAGCGCGGCTTCGACCGTGCGGAACACGAAGTCGTGCACCAGCCGGGAGTCGCGAAACCGAATCTCGAGCTTCGCGGGATGAGCGTTGACGTCGACGCGGCGCGGATCGAGCGTCAAGAACGCGACGAACGCCGGCTGGCGCGAGCCGAACAGCACGTCCTGATAGCCGAGGCGCACCGCGTGGCGCAGCAGCTTGTCCCGCACGAACCGGCCGTTGACGAAAGTGAATTGGAGATCGGGCTGGCTGCGCGAGAACGCCGGCGCTGCGAGCCAGCCTCGCAAAGCGAGCCCCTCTATCTCGCGCTCGAAGTAGCGCGCTTGCTCGAGAAACTCCTGGCCGCAGAGCTCGGCGATGCGCCCTTCCTGCGCCTGCCGATCGGGCGCCGCGTCGAGCCGAAACAGCTCGCGCTGGTTGCTGGCCAAGGCAAACCGCAGGTCACAACGCGCGAGCGCGAGATTCTTCACCACTGAGTCGACGTGGGCCGTCTCGGTCTTCTCGGAGCGTTGGAACTTGCGGCGCGCCGGCGTGTTGAAGAACAAGTCGCGCACTTCGATGCACGTACCGAACGGATGCGCGGCCGGACGCGGCGCGCCGAGCTCGCCGCCGTCGCACGCGAGAGTCCACGCGTGCTCCGCGCCGGCGGGGCGCGACGTCACCGTGAGACGCGAGACCGAACCGATGCTCGGCAGCGCTTCGCCGCGAAACCCGAGCGTGGCCAGCGCTTCGAGGTCGTCGAGCGTGGCGATCTTGCTCGTTGCGTGGCGCGACAACGCGAGCGCGAGCTCGTCACGCGGGATTCCGCAGCCGTCGTCCGTGACTCGGATGAGCTTCGAGCCGCCACCTTCGATCTCGACGACGATCGAACGCGCGCCCGCGTCGAGCGCGTTCTCGACGAGCTCCTTCACCACCGACGCCGGGCGCTCCACGACCTCGCCGGCCGCGATCTGATCGATGAGCTGTGACGGCAGAATCCGAATGGCCACTTCGCGTGCCCGAACGAGCGCGCGGCCGCGCGCGAGGCATGCGAGTGTACCTGAACCCCCGCGGCGGATTCGTCAGAAGGGAATCGTGAGCACCTGTCCGACGCGAACGGACTCGCCCTTCAGGCTGTTCGAGCGTCGCAAGTCCGCCATGCTCACTCGGTAGCGCTCGGCGATGCCGGACAGCGTCTCGCCGCGCTCGATCACGTGGCGCACCGGCGCGCGCGGCGGCGCCGCGGGGCTCGAGGCGAAGTAGCTGCCTTCCGGCGGGTTCGCGGTGAAGTAATCCACGATGCCGGCCCGCAGCGCCCTCGCGAGGTCGGCTTGGTGGTCGGCGTTGCGCAAGCCCGCCTCTTCCCGCGGGTTCGAGATGTAGGCAGTCTCCACGAGCACCGACGGCATGTCTGGCGACTTGAGCACGAGGAACGGCGCGCGCTGCACTTGCATCCTGCGCATCGTGCCGACGGCGGACATCCGCGCGATCAGACGCTGACCCGCCGCGGTGCTCGCGCTCAACGCCGCGCTCTGCGACAAGTCGAGCAGCACGCGCGCGAGCATCTGGTCCTTGTCCGCCAGCGACACGCCGCCGATCAAGTCCGCGGCATTCTCGCGCTGCGCAAGCATCAGGGCGGCCTCGTCGCTCGCGCCCTTGTCGCTGATCACGTAAACGGTGGCGCCCTTCGCGCTCGAATCGCGGTAGGCGTCCGCGTGAATCGACACGAAGAAGTCGGCGGACGCGTCGTGCGCGAGCTCCATGCGCTTGCGCAAGGTCACGAAGTAGTCGCCCTTGCGCGTGAGCACGGCGCGCATACCGGGCTGCGCATCGATCTCCGCCGCGAGCCGGCGCGCGATCGCGAGCACCACGTCCTTCTCGCGCACGCCGTTGCGGCCGCTCGCGCCCGGATCGTCGCCGCCGTGGCCGGCGTCGACCGCAATGATCACGTCGCGGCCGCGGCTCCCCAGCGTGGCTCCGTTGCGTGCCGCAGACTTGGTCGTCTCCGCGACAGCCGGCCTCGGCGCCGGGGCCGCGTTCTTCGTCAAGGGCTCTACGGGCGGCGGCGCCGTGCGAGCGGCCGTCTGCTCGACCGGCGGCTCGACGGTCTGCGGCGGCGCGGCGGTCGGCGCGGGCCGCGCGGCCGGCGCAATCAGGTCGATGACGAGCTGGTAGCCGTGGCGCCCGTCCGGCGCTACGACGAAGCTCTGAGCGTTGGCGGGCCGGGTGAGCTCGAGGACGACACGCACGTCGCCGCCCGCCCTGTCCGACGCCCGGACGGAGCCCACGACACCGCGCGGCTCCGCCAGCGACACGTTGCCTCGCACCACCGTTCCCGGCAGGTCGACGACCACCCGCTCCGGGTCGGCCAGCGAGAACATCCGGTGGTCGACGGGCGAGCTCAAGTCGAACACGACGCTCGTACCCTGCGGCCCCGACCAGACGTGCACGCCGTCGAGCGCGGCGCCGAGCGCGAAGCCGGGCCGCAGCAGCAGCGTGACCGCAGCCAACACGACCCAGCGCCGCAAGGAAACCCCGATGCCTCCCGTTCGATCCACGGCCTTATGTTTACCGTGGCCGGCGCAGCTTTTCAAGAATTAATTTATATGAAAGAGGCTATTAGAGATTCTACTTCGAGCTCGGATGATATCCCGCTCGCAACGCCTCGATTCCTATCCCTGTACGCGCGCTGAACGACATCCGCCGGCCGGTGCCCCCGAGGTCGCCGAGCGTCAGCAATACATCGCAAGTCGCCGCCAGGCCCGGGGCCCGCTCGGGCCATTCGACCACGACCCAGGTCGAGGGCTCCGCGAGCCAGTCACGCAACCCGAGGTTCTCGAGCTCGCGCTCGTCGGCGAGCCGATAGAGATCCAGGTGCACCAGCGTCAGAGCGCCGATGCGGTAGGGCTCGAGCAGCGTGTAAGTCGGCGACGGCACCCGGCCGGCATGGCCGAGCCCTCGCAGCAGGCCGCGCACCCACGTCGTCTTACCGGCGCCGAGGTCGCCGGCGAGCCCGAGCAGTAGCGAGCGCGGACCCGAGGCCAGAGCTCGCCGGCCGAAGGCTCCTGCAAAATCAGAAAGCTCCGCCTCGGTGCGAAAGTCGAGTGTCAGGATCGATTCGCCCATCGTCGCAAGTGCGGCAGCAGGTCGGAGGCGATCGTGCCGCGCTCGCCGTCGCGGGCGGCGTCATCACCGGCGAGCGCATGCAGCAACACGCCGGCCCGGGCGCTGGCTTCGAGAGCGCGCGTCTGCACGACGAGCCCGCCGAGCACGCCGGCGAGCACGTCGCCCATGCCGGCCGTCGCCATGCCGGGGTTGCCGCGGTCGCACAGGCCGACCGGCGCGTCGCTGCCGGCGGCCGCGACCAGGCTGCCGGCGCCTTTGAGCACGGCCACGGCGTCATAGCGGCGCGCAATCTCGCGAACGGCGCCTAGCCGGTCGCGCTGCACCTCGGCGGTGGAGCCGTGCAGCAGGCGGGCGGCTTCGGCCGGATGCGGCGTCAAGATCCAACGGCCGCGAGGCGCCGGGGACTCGGCCAGCAGGTTCAAGGCGTCGGCGTCGACGACGAGCGGCAGCGCCGAGGCGGCCACCCGCTGCCAGAGCGCCCGGCCCCACTCCGACGTGCCTAGACCGGGCCCGGCCACCACGCCGTCGGCGCGCTCGAGCAGCCCGGCGAGATCGGCTGCGCGCTCCACGGGACGGCAGATCACCTCGGCGCGTCCCGCGAGGACGGCCGGCACGCTGTCGGGATGCGCCGCGACGTAGACGAGCCCCGCACCGGCTCGCAGCGCCGCCTCCGCCGCAAGCCGGATCGCGCCCGGCATCCCGGGCCCTCCGCCCACGAGCAACAGTCGCCCGCTCGTTCCCTTGTGCGCGGACCGAGGCCGCTTGGGCAGCGCACGATCGAGATCGGCGGCGGTAAGCCTACGGAGCACCGGATTCCCGGCGCGCTCCGCCGCGACGCCGAGGTCCGCAACCTCGAGCGTTCCGCCGAGATCGCAGCCGCTGCCCAGGAACAGGCCGGTCTTCAGGCCGAGGAAGGTGAGCGTCACGTCGGCGCGCACCGCCGTACCGAGCACCGCGCCGGTATCCGCCTGCAAGCCGCTCGGGATGTCGAGCGCCAGCACGGGCTTGCCCGCCCCGTTGAGAGCCGCGACGGCCGCCGCGAGGTCGCCGCCGAGCTCGCGATCGGCGCCGATGCCGAGCAGGCCGTCGACGATCACGTCCGGGCGGTGGCGCGCGATCGCGTCCATGCCACGATCGTAAGCTTCGATCGCGACGCCCGCGTCGCGGCAGTCGCGTGCCGCGCGCGCGGCGTCGCCTCGGAGACGCTCGGGGGGCGCGAGCGCGACGACTGCCGCGTCGAGACCGGCCTCGCGCGCGTCACGCGCGAGCACGTAGCCGTCGCCGCCGTTGTTGCCGGGGCCGCAGTAGACGAGCACACGAGCGGCGTGCGGCCAGTGGCGGCGCAGCACCTCGAGGGCCGCCGCACCGGCGCGAGTCATGAGCTCGTAGCTCGGGATTCCATCGCGCTCGGGCGCGAGCCTCTCGAGCTCGCGAATTTGGCTGGCGTTGTAGACCGCGCTCGGCAGTCGTTCGTCGGGGCCCTGCATTGGCCCATTATATCGACCGCTCTGCCATCGACTTATCATACGGAGACCCTCGAACGCCCCGGTGCCGCGAGTTTGACCGATCTCACCACAGACGATCTCCGCCGCCTTGCAGCCGACATCAAAGAAGTCGGCCGCGGGCTCGGCTTTCGCAAGATCGGCATCGCCGGCGTGGACCTTCCTGCCGACGAGCGCCGGCTCACGGAGTGGCTCGCGGCCGGCCGCCACGGCGCGATGAGCTACATGGAGCGGCACGGCACCAAGCGCAGCCGGCCGGCCGAGCTCGTGCCGGGCACCGCGCGAGTGATAGCGGCGCGCATGGACTATTGGCCGGGCGAGGCGCGCGACGCCAAGAGCGTGCTCGCCGACGGCTCGCGCGGCTACGTGGCGCGCTACGCGCTCGGCCGCGACTATCACAAGGTGCTGCGCGCGCGGCTCGAGAGGCTCGCCCGGGCGGTTGCGGAGCGCGCCGGCCCCCATGGCCACCGCGTGTTCGTCGACAGCGGTCCAGTGCTCGAGAAGGCGCTCGCGCGCGAGGCCGGCCTCGGGTGGATCGGCAAGCACACGAACCTCCTCGACCGCGGCGCGGGCTCGTGGTTCGTGCTCGGCGAGGTGTTCACCGACTTGCCGCTGCCGGTGGACGCGCCGGTTACCGAGCATTGCGGCAGCTGCCGAGCGTGCCTCGACGTGTGCCCCACCGGCGCGATCGTGGCGCCCTACGAGCTCGACGCGCGCCGCTGCATCTCCTATCTGACGATCGAGCTGCGCGGCTCGATCCCGGAGGAGCTTCGAGAAGCCGTCGGCAACCGGATCTTCGGCTGTGACGACTGCCAGCTGTTCTGCCCGTGGAACAAGTTCGCGCAGATCGCCCAAGTCGGCGACTTCGCCGTGCGCCACGCGCTCGACGGCACGGCGCTCGTCGATCTCTTCGCCTGGACCGAGACGGAGTGGCAGGCCCGCACCGCCGGCAGCGCGATCCGGCGCGCCGGCTATGAAGGTTGGCTGCGCAATATCGCGATCGCGCTCGGCAACGGGCCGAGCGACGCCCGCGCGGTTACCGCCTTGCGCGCGCGTCTCGACGACGCGTCGCCGATCGTGCGCGAGCACGTGCGCTGGGCGCTGGCTCGCCACGATCGCCGCCGCCCGGCCGCCGTGCCGGCGCAATCCCCGAACCCGGCACAGGGAGCAGCCTGATGTTCGAAGCCGAGCCGCATCCGTATCTTGTGCCTTTCAACGAATCGTTTCGGATCGCGGCCGCGCCCACGGCGCCGCCGGACGACGACGGCGCCAAGACCTGGAAGGAGCGGCTCGAGAAGGCCACCAAGGACCTCGACGATTGGCAGAACCGCTTGTTCGCCGACGGCCGCTACGCGGTGCTGTTCGTGTTCCAGGCGATCGACGCCGCCGGCAAGGACGGCACCATCCGCCACGTCTTTGACAGCGTCAATCCGTGCGGTCTGCGCGTGGCGTCGTTCAAGCAGCCCACGCGGCTCGAGCTCGCGCACGACTTCTTGTGGCGCACCGCGCTCGAGCTGCCGCGGCGCGGCGAGATCGGGGTCTTCAACCGCAGCTATTACGAGGAAGTGCTGGTGGTGCGCGTGCATCCCGAGCTGCTCGCCGCACAAAAGCTCGCCGACGACGTATCCCCCCAATTCTGGGCAAACCGCATGCGCTCGATCGTCGAGTACGAGCGCCACCTCGCGAATCAGGGCACCGTGGTCGTGAAGTTCTTCCTCAATCTCTCGAAAGACGAGCAGCGCAAGCGCTTGCTCGACCGCCTGGACGAGGCAGACAAGCTCTGGAAGTTCAACGTCGGCGATCTCGCCGAGCGCGACCGCTGGGACGATTATCAGGACGCGTACGAGCGCTGCCTCAACGTCACGTCGAAGCCGTGGGCACCGTGGTACGCCATTCCCGCCGACGACAAGCACTACATGCGCTGGCAAGTGGCCTCGATCGTCGAACGCACGTTCGAGCGTCTCGGCGTGAGCTACCCCAAGCCTCGCGGCGAGCTGCTGCGCGAGCTCGAAGCGGCGCGCAAGAAGCTCGAAGCGGAGTGACCCGTACTGCCAACTGCGTCACAACCGTTTCGCATGCTCATTAGTAGCATCGACCGGCATGAGCACGGTCAGCCTCGAGTCCCTCGGCTACAAGATCGACTCCGACTTCAAGCGCACGCTACTCCAGAGCATCGCATTGTTCCGCGGAGTGGACCCGCAAGTCGTCGCGGATCTCCTGCCGCAGTGCGCACGCATCGACGTGGCCGAGGGGGAGCTGCTGCTTGCGCCCGATCGCGTGAACCGCTGCGTGTTCGTGGTGCTGAGCGGTCGCCTTGCGGTGCACGTGGGCTCGCTCGACGGGCCGAAAACCGCGGATCTGCCGCCGGGCGCATGCACCGGCGAAATGTCGCTGATCGAGGACGTGGACCCGTCGGCGTACGTAGTGGCCCTCGAGGACTCACACCTCATGGTCATAAGCCATCATCTGCTCTGGCAGATGGTCGAGCGCTCGCACGCGTTCTCCAAGAACCTGCTGGTGGTGCTGTCCGAGCGCGTGCGCTCCGACAACGAGTTCATCGCGAGCAGCTTGGGCGTGCTCCGCCAAGCGGAGCACAACGCGTTCACCGATCCGCTCACGGGTCTCGGTAACCGCCGCTGGATGAAAGACATGTTCGATCGCGAGCTCACGCGCGCTCGCCGCGGCGGCCAACCCGTGTGCCTGATGATGATCGACATCGACAACTTCAAGCTGTTCAACGATCACTACGGCCACATCGCCGGAGACCGCGTGCTGCTGGCTGTCGCCGAAGCGTTGCGTGACCGCCTGCGCCCCACCGACCTCATCGCGCGGTTCGGCGGCGACGAGTTCGCCGTGCTGCTGCCCTCGCTCGACGTGACGCAGGCGCGTCTGGCGGGTGAGCGTCTTCGCCAGCGAATCGTGGAGCTATCCCCGCCGAGCTTGTCGACCGCGGTCACGATCTCCGTGGGCGTCTCCGGCAGCGCGCCCGGAGACGACGTGGGCGCGCTCGTGCAGCGCGCCGACGAGGCGATGTACGCGGCGAAGACCCGCGGGCGCAACCGCATCGAAGTGCACGGCGAGTCAAACCCGGACGTTGTCGATTAGCCGGGCCCGGCCGAGCCAGGCCGCGCCGAGAACGATGAGCTCGTCGGGGCGTGCGCCGGCGCTCGGTTTGGCGAGATCCTCCGCGCGGCGCACCTCCACGTAGTCCGGACGCAGCCCGGCGGCAGCCAGCCGCTCGCGCGCCCGCGCCTCGAGCGCGCCGTAGTCCGCGTCGCCGGCCCGCAGCGCGTCGCGTACCTGCGTCAGCGCCGCCTGCAGCGCGGGCGCCGCGACACGCTGACTCGCGTCCAGGTAACGGTTTCGCGAGCTCATCGCGAGGCCGTCGGCCTCGCGCAAGGTGGCGCCCATCAACAGCGTCACGGGCATGCGAAGGTCGGCGATCATGCGCTCCACGAGCTTGAGCTGCTGATAGTCCTTTTGGCCGAGGACGAGCACGTCCGGCGTCACGATGTTCAGCAGCCGGCAAACCACGCTCGCGACTCCGTCGAAGTGCCCCGGTCTGCTCGCGCCGTCGAGCTCGCGGCTCAGGGCGGGCAGCCTGATGCTCACCGAATCCTCGACACCGAACGGATAGATCTCCGCCACGCTCGGAACGAACAGGAGGCCGGCGGTGCCGGCCGCGGCAAGCCGCTCGAGATCCGCGTCCGGCGTGCGCGGATACGACGCGAAGTCCTCGTTCGGGCCGAACTGCGTAGGGTTGACGAAGATGCTCACCACCACGCGGCTCGCCGTGCGAGCGGCGAGCTCGGTGAGACTCACGTGTCCGGCATGCAGATTGCCCATCGTGGGCACGAATGCGATCGTCTCGCGTGCACCCCGCCAACGGCCGACGGCCTCGCGAACCTCCGCGACCGTGCGCACGGTACGCAACTCTGTTGCCAACGGAGCTCCTACGAGAGGCGGGCGATCAGCCTATCACGAGAACCAATGCTCTTCGGTGGGATAGCTCCGGCTCTTGACCGCCTGCACGTAGTCGCGCAGCGCGTCGAGCGGCGCGCTGCGCTCGCGCATGAAGTTGCGCACGAAACGCGGCATGCGTCCCTGCGTGATCCCCAAAATGTCGTACAGCACGAGGATCTGGCCGTCGACGTCGGGGCCCGCGCCGATGCCGATCACCGGCACGTGCAAGGCCGCCGTGATCTCGCTCGCCACGTGCTTCGGCACGCACTCGAGCAGCACCACGTCGGCACCGGCCGACTCGAGCGCTTGCGCCTCCTCGAGCATGTGGCGCGCGGTCTCGACCTCGCGCCCCTGCACCTTGAATCCGCCGATCTTGTGCACCGACTGTGGCTTCAACCCGAGATGCGCGCAGACGGGCACGTCGTAACGCGTGAGGTGCTCGACGATCGCGGCCTGGCCGTGGCCGCCTTCGAGCTTCACCATCTTCGCGCCGCCCTCTTGCATCATGCGGACCGCGTTGTCGAGCGCCTGCGCCTCCGACGTGTAGCTCATGAACGGCATGTCGGCCATCAGAAACGCGCGGCGCACGCCGCGGGCGACGCAGCGGCTGTGATAGACGATGTCGTCGACGGTGACGGGGACGGTGGTGTCGTGCCCCTGCACCACCATGCCGAGCGAATCCCCCACGAGCACGACGTCCGCGCCTGCGACGTCGACGAGCTGCGCGAAGCTCGCGTCGTAAGCCGTGAGACACGCGATGGAATCTCGCGCCTGCTTCATCTCGCGCAGCGAGCCCACGTTCACCGGCGGCGAATCCATGCCGCGCTGCTCGAGCTGCTTGTACATCGGGATTCTCCGCTCTCAGGTGAGAGCGCCGGCAGAATTGAAGAAGTGGCGCCCGTGACGCACGCGAAGGATCGTCTGCAGCAGATCCTGGTAGTCGGCTTCGCGATGAATCGGATCGATCGACGCAGCGTTGACGATCAGGAGCGGGGCGGCGTCGAAATCATGGAAGAACCGCGCGTACGCCTCGCCGAGCCGCTCGAGATAATCCTGGTCGATGAGCTGCTCGTACACAATGCCGCGGCTCGCGACACGCTTCATCAGCACCTGCGCGGGCGCCTGCAAATACACGACGAGATCCGGCGTGGGCGGATCGAGATCGAGCGTTTCGGACACCTGCTGGTAGAGACTCAATTCGTTCGGATCGAGATTCAGCTCGGCGAACAGCCGGTCCTTCTGCAGCAGAAAATCGGCGACGCGCACCGGGGAGAACATGTCCCCTTGCCTCATTTGCTCGATCTGCCGCGCGCGCTGCAACAGAAAGAACAACTGGGTCGGCAAAGCCGCGTGCCGGCGGTTTCGATAGAAGCGCTCGAGAAAAGGATTCTCCTCCGCCTGCTCGAGGATGAGCTCGCTCGCGAAGCTCTGGGCCAAACGCTTCGCGAGGCTCGTCTTGCCGACGCCGATGGGACCCTCGACCACGATGTAGCGCGGCCCGTCGAGCTTCACGACTTCCTTCGAATGGTTGACGCGACTGTCCACGGCGGCTCGCGGGTCCAAAACGACTCTCTCCAACCGAAGGGCGAACTTTAAGGATTTTTTCCGCCCTGCCAAGGCGGAGCTGAGCGCCGCTAGGGGGCGGCGTCGGTAATCGCGTTATTCTGCGAGCGGCGGCCGCGGCCGCCGCGCCGCCTGCGGCCTTGGCGCTTGAGACCCATGAGCTTCTGCTGCTCGGCCGGCGGCAACTGTTGAATCTCGGTCCACCAATCGACGGACTCCTGTCCCACTTCGCCGCAGCGGGCGCGCAGGAGCAAGAAGTCGTAAGCGGCCCGAAAGCGTTTGTGCTGGAGAAGCCTCGCCGCGCGCGCGCCTTGCCGTTGCTCGAAACGCCACTGCATCGCGAGCAGCTCCTTCATCGGCGAGCTGAAACGGCGCGGGAACGAAGTCTGCTGGCCGGCGACGATGCGGTTGCTCGCCTCGACCACCGCGTGCGACTCGCTCCACCCTTCTTGCTGCAGCCGGTCGGCGAGCGCGCGAATCGGAAACCACAGGAACACGGCGTAGAGGAACATCGGGGTGACGGGCTTGTCCGCGCGGATCCGCGCGTCGGTGGCCGCGAGCCCCGTGCGGATGAACTCGACGAGCTTGGCACGCTGGCCGGTTTCGAGCAGCGCGTTGGTGTCCGCGAACAAGTAACGAAACACGTCGTACTCGAGCAGCAGGTCGAAGCTGCGCACGGCGTGCCCGCCGTGAAACAGCTTCAGCAGCTCGTCGAACAGCCGCGCAGGCGGCACGTCCTTGAGCAAGCGGCCGAGCGACGCGATCGGAGCCGCCGCCTCGGGAGAGAGCTGGAAATCGAGCTTGGCCGCGAACCGGATCGCACGCAGTATCCGCACCGGATCTTCGCGATAGCGAGTCTCCGGGTTGCCGATCAGGCGCAGCGTGCGCGCGCGCACGTCGGCCATGCCGCCGACGTAATCCCAAACCGAGAAGTCGGCGATGTTGTAATAGAGCGCGTTGACGGTGAAGTCCCGGCGCCAGACGTCCTCGTCGATGGTGCCGTACACGTTGTCGCGCAGAATCCGGCCGCTGTCGGAATGCGCCCGCTCGTCGTCGTCGGCCTCTGCCCCCGCCGCTCGAAACGTGGCCACTTCGATCACGTCGCGGCCGAAGCGCACGTGCGCAAGCCTGAAGCGGCGGCCGATCAAACGACAGTTGCGGAACAGGTCCTGGATTTGATCGGGATCGGCATTGGTGACGACGTCGAAGTCCTTGGGGTGGCGATCGAGCAAAAGGTCGCGCACGCCGCCGCCGACGAGAAACGCCTCGAATCCGGCGCTACGCAGGCGGTAGAGCACCTTTAGCGCGTTGGGTGAGATGTTGGCCCGGCTGATGTTGTGGTCGGAGCGCGGGACGACGACGAGGCCCGGGGGCGAATTCGAATCCGTTTCGTTCAACAAGCGTTCCGTGGTTTGACCGTGCTCGAAAGGCCGGTATCATACCAGCCCCCGCCGGCCGGCGGCACCGCGCTCCCTTCGTCTAGCGGTCTAGGACGTGGCCCTCTCAAGGCTAAAACGGGGGTTCGATTCCCCCAGGGAGCGCCATTCAGCTGGGCCGGCCGAGCCCGAACGGGCCCGGCCGGCGCCGCGTCACTGGATCACCTTGCTCAGCACCGGCGAAGGTGGGCTCTCTACGCCGGTGGCCCCGAGCGAAGTCACCATGAAGTACCACCGCCCCGCCGCCAGGCCTTTGACCGTGTAGCTCGACACGCCGCCGCTATTGATCTGAGCCGAGTTCGAATAGATGCCCTGGGTCGTGCCCCAGTAGACCTTATAGCCTGCGAGATCGGTCATCGTGGTTCCGTCGGTGTACTTGGTCGGCGGAGTCCAGGTGAGCAGTGCCGAGCCACTGGCCGGCGCCGGAGCGCCCTGAAGCGCTGCAGCCTGGAGCTTGATGCTGCCGCTGCCGCCGTCGCCCGTTTGTTTGAACTGGAAGCGCAAGGTCGCTGCCACGGCCGAGCTGTACTTCAGGGTCACGACCCGGCTATAGCTGCTGCTGCTTTGGGTCGTTACCGTGTAGGTTGGCGCGCCCGGCAACGTCACCGTGATCGTTCCGGTCGAGTTCCATCCGCCGAGGTACACGAGCAGCGTCCGCTGAGTCGTCGCCGCCGGCACGGTGAACACGAACTGCGACCCCACGCCGACGAGCTTCACGCCGCTGTAGTCGCCGATCTTCCGTGGGTCGTTCGTATAGGAAATGAGCGTACCGGTGACGCTGATATTCGAGATCGACCCGGCCTTGTGCTTGTATCCCGGCCAGCGCGCCCAATCGACAGTGCCGACCGTGGCGAGATCCACGGCGGACGTCGATGACGTGATGGTTCCAGTGAGAGTGGCGGAAAATCCAAGGCAAGGCAGGAGCAACGCGCAGAACAAGAGCGCGGACTTCATGGCATTCTTCTCCAGGTCCGTGGAATTAAGACGAAGACCCGCCGAAGAACGGACCCCCATCCCCCAAATCGCCTGCGTGCGAGCGGCCTCTCTGGCAGCGCGAATCGCCCCGACAGCAAATTCGCAACAACCGTGGAACGAGCGACCTGCTCGTCGACGTCATCCGCCGGCGAGCTTGCCCGACGCAAAGCGGGTCAGAGAGTAGCTAAAGTCTCGCTCACCGGATAATCGTCTCTGGAGCGCGACAAGCGGGTAGCTCGACGCGTCGCCAACGAGCGACAAATCGCGAGCGGCATTCGTTTTCCGAGCCGCTCGTGTTGCGCCGACAGACGGCCGATCTGCTCGTACGACTGCGAACGAAAACGCGTGCAAGGGCTTGACACTTCTTCACTTCCTGGCCGAAACCCGGGCGATATACTGTTTCCGCTTTAAGAATTTCCTCCCCGATTTGGAGATCTTGAAGCCCCCTGAAGAGCCCGTCCTCGCGGTCGGGCTCTTTTTTTCGCTGCCACGCCATCGATACACTGCTGCGGGCTTCACGCCCGGGCGAAAAACGAAGATGGCGCAAACACCGGACTCGGCTTCACACAAACCATCCGCGCTCGCTGCAGCAGTACTGTGGATTTGGCGGTTCGCCAACACGGCGCTACTCGCCGCCGTTGTGTGGATACTCTGGCAATACCTGGGCGAGCTCGTCGCCACCAAGGAGGCGCTGCTCTCGCTCGTCGACTACCTGAGCGTCATCGCGGAGCGAATTCACTAGAGCGCTCCGTCGACGCCCCTCGCGAGTTCTGCGGGAGCCGTCTCGGGGGCCAAATAAGACGCCGGCGCTGGCAAACTGCCAACGCCGGCGCCGCTCCCCCCATCGAATCCGGAAGCCGCGAGAGCGGGCTCGCGTTGCTTCCTTTCTCGGCGGTTAGATATCCGCGAACGGCCGCCGCGCTGCTTGACCCTATGGGCACCCGCACTTGCCTCCAGCGGACCCGCATGCGTGGCGCAAACGCGACAAAGAACCGAACGATGCGTCGGACGCCGTCTCCGGGGGCTGTGTTACGATCCCAACATCCGGCGCCGGCGGCCACTATCTTGCGCAGCTACTCGACAGCGACGGCAGGGCGAAAGGCCCGCCTCACCTACTGGAATGACCTGCACTGCGACGTGTTCTCTCCGCTGGAGGTTCGGCCGCTCGACCGCGCGTCGTTCGAAGCGAGTCTCACCGTCGAAGACTTGGGGCCGTTGACGCTGGTCAAGACCTACACTTCGGCGGCCTCGATCGAACATACCGACCGGCATCTGCGGCAGACACGCGACCGGCGGGCGTTTCTCTTCATGCCGATCACCGGCAAGGTGTCGTCGAGCCACTACGGGTACGACGTGGACCTCGACGAGGGCGACTTCGCCTTGTCCGACTCGTTCGCACCGGGGCATGTCGCCTTCGCCGAGCCGAATCAGTCGCTCGGGGTGAGCATCCCATACGACACGCTGACGCTGCACATTCCCGATCCCGAAGCGATCTTCGGTCGCCGGTTGGCGGGCAATGCAGGTTTCGCGGAGCTCGTGAGCTCCATGCTGCGCGCGCTGTGGGCTCAGGCGGAGCGCGGCTTGCCGAGCGAGTTCGGGCCAAGCCTCGCCAACAATCTACTGGGTCTCCTGGCGACGGCGTACGCGATCGACTACAAGGCGTCGGTCACGGAGTCGTCGGTGCAGTGCGCGCGCCGGGCGCAAATCAAACGGTTCGTCGAGCGGCGGCTGCGCGACGCGGACCTGAACGCAAACGCCGTCGCACAAGGACTGGGTCTCTCGACGCGGTACATTCGGCGGCTGTTCGCAAACGAGGGTGAGAGCGTTTCGGACTACATCCTGCGGCGCCGCCTCGAAGAATGCGCGCGGCAGCTCACGAGCCCACTGTGGCTGGGACGTTCGATCACGGACACCGCGTTCGAATGGGGCTTTAGCAGCATGGCCCACTTCACGCGTGCGTTCAAAGACCGATACGCCGTCACGCCAAGCGACTACCGCCGGGGACGGAGCTCGCAACAAACCGCGTCATAGCAAGGAGCGCATGTGGCGAAGACGAAAATCGACGCGGTCTCGTTCACCGGCACATCGGGACGCACTTACGACTTCCGCATCTACGTCTGGGACACGCGGTTCAAGTCGCTGCCCGGCGTCTACGTGGTCGCGTCGCGATCCCTGGAGCCGGGGGACAAGCCCCGGTACTCGCCGCTATTCGTCGCCCCTGCCGACGACCTTTCGAAAGCATTGAAGGAGCATGCACGGGCCGACTGCTTTCAGCTGCACTACGCGAACGTGATCGGCGTGCTCAAGGAAGCGGACGCACACGCACGCGAGCAAATTGCCGCCGACCTCGTCGGTGCTCTCCGGCCGCCGTGCAACGCCCCGGACGCCGATTGAGCAACGTGACCGCCGAACCGAACGAGATCACGCACAACGCCGCCCGACGACGGTTCGAGGCCGCGTTCGGCGACTCGCTGGCCGTCTTGGACTACTCGCCGGTCGACGCCACCACGCTCGACTACCGGCACACGTTCGTGCCGCCGGCCGTGCGGGGCCGGGGAATCGCTTCGCGACTGGTCCGCTTCGGCCTCGATTACGCGCTCGAGCAGCGGCTTACCGTGATTCCTACTTGCCCCTTCGTGGCGGCCTACATCCGGGGCCACCCGCGCTATCGCGCATTGCTCGAGAACAGATAGCCTTCGTCCCCGGCGCCAAAACACTTCCATTTTTGGCTACAGTGGCTGTAGACTCTAACTAGATCTTGCTCAGCCAACGATCTCCCCTTAGACCCCGCCTTCGGGCGGGGTTTTTTATTCCGTGGGAATGCCCTCTGCGGCAAGCGTCTCGCGCAGAGGCCCGAGGTGCGCTGCGTAGCGCCGCCAGCGACCGATGGACTTGTCGTGCAGCGGAGCGCGAACCTGCACCGCGCTCGCCGTGGCGACGGGCGCCGAATTCTCGTGAAACCGCAAGCACCGCGCCTCCCAGGGCAGGCCGCAGAAGTCGAGCAGGCGGCGCGTCTCGGCTTCGGGATCCTGGACGAGATCCTCGTATTGCACCCGCAGCATCGCGCCGCGGAGCGTGCGCTCCCAATGCGCCATCAGACGGTCGAACGCCGCGTAGTAGCGGCCGAGGTCCCGCAAGTCGTAGGCATAGTTGTAGTAGGAGAACGTCACCGCAAATAACTGGCGAAAGTTGCTGACGCAGTTGTCGAGGCAGTCGCGCCGCACGCAAACGACCTTGGCCTTCGGGAGCGCCAACCGGATCAGCCCGAGGTAGAAATAGTTGAGCGGCATCTTGTCGACGAACCGCGGCTTGGCACCCGTCAGCGGCCGGGTCGACTCGATGTAGCGGTTGCCGAGCGCGTCGAAGTCGAGGTTCGCGGCACGCTCGAGCGTTGCAACATCGAGCACGCGCCGCGAAGGCGTGCCCGCCATGCGCTTCACGCAAATGCCGAGGTTCTGGAGCTCGCCGGCGGACAGCACGCGGGAATGGCTGGACAAGATCCGCTCGACGAGCGTGGTGCCGGAGCGCGGCATCCCCACGACGAAGATCGGCTCCTCGCTGCCGCAGCCGCCTGCCGGCGCGGCGAGCAACCGTTCGTCGAACAACCGTTCCACTCGGGCGAACAGCGCGAGATCGTCGTCCACCGAATATCCGAGCTCGCGCCGCTTGCGCGCCTTGCCCGCCGTCAGATGCGCGAACGCCCGATCGTAGTCGCCGAGGTCCTCGTACTCTTTGGCGAGGGCGTGCCTCAAGTGCAGCTCGCCGTCCACGTCGCCGGCAGCGCCCGGCAGGAGGCCCAACAGCCGCTCGAGGTGATTGCGCTCCGGCGTCTGCTTGCGCAGATCGGAGAGCGCGGAGTGGGCGCGATACAGCGTCGGCGCCGAGCGAACCGCCGCTTCGTAGGCGTGCTCGGCTTCGTCGAACCGGCCGAGAAAACGCAGGGACGCGGCAAGGTTGTACTGAAATCCGGCGTTGCCGGGCTCCGCGAGCACGGCGCCGCGAAAAGCTTGCGCCGCTCGTTCGTGCTCCGATAGCCGCGACCACACCACACCCAACGTGTCGAGGGTCAGCGCGTCGCGCGGCTCGAGGGCCTGCGCGCGCTCCGCCGCCGAGCGAGCCTCGGTCTCGCGCTTCAGCAAGGCAAGGCAACGGGCATGCTGGGCGAAGTACTCGGCCTTCGTGGAATCGGCGTCGATGGCCCTGGCGATCTCGTCCGCGGCTTCGGCGTAGCGCTGCTCGGCCGCGGCCGTCATGCCGAGCAGGAAGCGAGCGTCCGCGTGCCGCGAATCTCGCGCGAGCGCCTCCCCGCAGGCCGCGCGCGCGCCGCCGAGGTCACCTTGAAGGAGACGCCGTTCGGCCTCGCGCCGCCAGCGCTCGAGATCTTCCGACGCTGTTATCGGCCTGCCCGCCTACTTGTTCCCCATGCGATAGCGGAATTCTATACCCACGTTGCGTGGCCGGAGATCGTTGCGGAAATAACGTCGCAGGTCGAAGCCGTTGACGTTGCGGATGTAGCTCGGATCGAGCCGCACTCCGGTCTCGGCGAACTTGTCGGTGAGGTTGTCGACGTAGAGCGTGGCGGACCAGCGTTCCTTCGACAGCGACGCCGACGCGTTGTGCACGGTGTAGCCGCCGAGCACTTCGCCGTTGTCGCGCAGGCCGACTTTCGTGAAGACGTCGCTCGTCGCCGAAAGGCCGTAGCCCAAATCGAGATCCCAGCCGCTTCCCATCCGGCGGTAGTAATTCACGTAGAAGCTCGCCTGGTTCTGCGGCGTGCCCGACAGACGATCGCCGGGGAACGCATCCACGCGGCCGACGAGACCTTGCGCGAAGGTCGTGAGCTCCGCCTCGTTGTACGCGTACGTGCCGGTGAACGACCAGTGCTCGAGCCCGCGGCTCTGGAACGCGAGCTCCAGGCCGTCGGACTTCGCCTTGCCGCCGTTCACGAGGATTCGCAGCGCGCCGTTGACCGTGGTGCTCTCTGTTTGGATGTCGTCCCAATCGATGTGGTAGACGGCGCCGTTGAAGGTGAGCTTGCCGCCGTTCCAGGTGCTGTGCACGCCCACCTCGTAGTTCGTGGTGGTGTCCGGATCGATAGGGATCTCGTTCGGCAGCGCGCATGCGTTCTGCGTGCCGGTGAGCGGCAGCACGCAAGGCGCCGCGCTGTTCGCGCCGCCCACGCGGTAACCCTCGCTGATCGTCACGTAGCCCATGAGGTCTTCCGAGAAGCGATACGACGCGTTGATCTTCGCGAGGAACCCGTCGTCGTCGCTTGCGCTGGCCGAAGTGTCGCTGACATCCACGTACGGCAGCAGAATGGCGCCCGTCTGCGAGAAGTCGTAGTTGAACCAGCGCCCGCCGATCGTGGCTTGCAAGCGGTCGGTGAAGCGGTAACCGATCTCGCCGAACACCGCCTGCTCGTCGAGCTCTTGATGGCGCGACTGACGAAACTCCAGGTCGCCCGTCGGCAACGCATTCGGATCGCCGAAGGCGAACTCCGGGAAGCCGGGCGTGAATTCGCTGCTGCTGTCGTCGAGCTCGTACTTGTTGTAGAACACGCCGGCAATCCAGCTCAGCGGACCAGTGCCGTTCGACACGAGGCGCAGCTCCTCGTTGGTGCGCTTCTCCTCGGTCGTCTCGCGCGTGTAGGCCGCGAACGACGGGAACAGCTCGTAGCCGTACTCGAAGTCGAGCAGCAGGTCGGTCTGATCCCGCTGCCCCACTTGATCGTAGCTCGAGAAGCCGGTCGCAGACGTGAGCGTCGCGAAACCGAGGTCGGCCACGAGCTCGACGCTGAAGAGATCGTTGTCGCGGTTGTTGGGCTCGAGAAAGCGCTGGCCCGACTCGTAACGGCCGGTATTGAAGGCTTGCCGCTGATTGATCGTGCGGCCGCCGTTGTCCTGGTCTTGAAAGTAGTAGTTGAAGGTGGCGTCGACCTTGTCGCTGATGCGCCAGAGCATCGCCAGGCGACCCGACAGAGTGTTCTCCCAGTCGACGTCGTTCTCCCGGTAGAGGTTCGCGGCGACGTCGGCGGGGTTGTTGAGGTCCGGCTGCGGATTGGAGACGCCGGGCTGCCGCACCAGATAGGGATAGTCGACGAATCCCGAGTCGGCGAGATACGAGACCGCGGCGCGGAAGGCCAGGCGGCCGTCGACCAACGGCACGTTCACCACCGCGTCGAGCTGATGGCTGAGGTCGTCGGCCTGCGAGAGGCTCGACACGTCGCCGTGCACGTCGAGCGTGAAGTTGTCCGTGTCGGGCGCGCGCGGAATGTAGCGCACGGCGCCGCCGAGGGTGCCCTGCCCGTACAGCGTTCCTTGCGGCCCGAGCAGCACCTCGACCCGGTCGAGGTCCTTCATCTTGAAGTCCACGTAGAGCGGGATCTCGCCGAGATAGGTGGCGACGGTATTGCCGCTGCCGTTGTCGAGGAACTGGCCGTCGTCGATCGAGCGCACGTTCAAGCCGCGAACCGTCATCAAGCTCGGCGTTCGAGCGCCCTGCTCCAGTACGCTGAGTCCAGGCACCCAGCGCGAGAACTCCACGAGGCTCGTGAGCCGTTGCCGGTCGAGCGTGTCGCCGCTGATGGCTGCGATGTTGAAGGGTACGTCCTGAACCGTCGTCTCGCGCCGCGAAGCCGTTACGACCAGCTCTTCCACGTCCACCTGGCGAACTCCGGGCTCCTGCGCGAAGGCCGGCACCGCGGCATAGCCGGAGGCGATCAACGTGGCGACGGCGGCGGCGACGGGTTTGAGAACCAAACGATCGGCCGACGGGGCGGAACTGCGTTTCATGGAAATTCCTTCAACAACAGACGCTTGCGTAAAAACCTTAAAACCCGCATAACAAATGCCGGCTTATGTAGCACAGCGTTCTGGCGCCAGCAAGCAACCACGTCTCACGCTCCCGGCCGACCTCCGCAAGGCTCTCCGGGCGTTTGCTAGACTGCGACGCCGAAGCCCATCCAGTGAACAGTCCGGAACCCATCACGGAGCCCCTCGAGCGCGCCGGGCTCGCCCGCCGGCTCGTCGCGCTCGCGTACGACTCGCTACTCGTGAGCGCGTTGTTGTTCGCGTTCTTGCTCGCCTTGTTCATGGCCCGCGGCGCACACGGCAGCGGCCCGCCCGCGAAGCCCTGGATATGGGTATCGGCGGCGGCCGTCTCCGCACTGTTCTTTTGCGGCTTCTGGACGCACGGCGGACAGACCTCGGGCATGCGCGCGTGGCGAATCCGAGTGGTGCGCGAGGACGGCGGTCCGGTCGGGTGGGGCGCCGCCCTGCTCCGCTTCGTCGGCGCGTGGGCGTCCGCGCTCCCTCTCGGCCTCGGTTATTGGTGGAGCCTGTTCGACCCGCAGCGCCGTTGCTGGCACGACAGGCTGTCGCGTACTGCAGTGATTTTCGAGCCGAACCGGCGCCGCTAGCGCGCGCGCGTGAGGGCCACGGCGGTGACGAGCAATAGCACCCCACTCGGCGCCCATCCGACGATCCGTGGATCGATGCCGTAAACCTCGCCGCCGCTCGCGAGGAGCTGGCCGAGCACGTAGTAGCAAAGGCCGATCACCAGACCGAGCAACAGCCGCGCTCCGGTGCCCGCGGAGCGCAAGCCGCCGAACACGAACGGCAACGCGAGCACGGTCATCAAGACGACGGACACGATGTCCGCGAGACGCTTCCAGTACGCGATCTCGTAGCGGCGCGCATCCAAGTTGTTGGCGCGCAGGTAGCCGATGTAGCGCTGCAGCGCCGGAGTGTCGAGCATGTCTTGGCGAACTACCGAGAGCCCCAACAAGTCTTGGTTGAGCCCGTAGGTCTCGGTCGACTCGCGCTCCCTCCGCGACTCGATGCCCGTGTCGGCGAACGAGGTTTCGGCGTAGTTGGCGAGCACCCAGTTGTTGTTCGCGTCGATGTCGGCCGAGTCGGCGCGGGCCACACGCTTCAGCGCCTTGTCGGGCCCGAGCTCGAACAGCCACACGCCGCCGCCATAGGTCAGCGGACCGGTGGTCTGACGGCGCAAGCTCAGGATCCGGTCGCCGTCCTTGACCCAGGTAGCCTGCCCGTCCCCGACGGCCACGTCCTCGTGCACGGCGCGCGTGCGCATCTCGGCCGCGTAAGCGGCCAATGACGGCGCCAGCGACTCGCCGAGCAGCGCCATGAGCACGGCTAATCCAAACCCGGCCAGACCGACGGCCGAGAGCAGTTGCCACGTGGATACGCCGCTCGCGCGCATCACCACGAGCTCGCGATGCACGGCGAGATTGCCCAAGCCGAGCAGCGAGCCGATCAGCGACGCGGCCGGCAAGGTATCGAACACGGCCCGCGGCAGACGCATCAGCACGTAACGCAACGCCGTGACGAGGTGATATGAGCCTTCGCCGACGTCGTTCAGTTGCCCCACGAGCTCGATGCAGCCTCTGACCGTGATCAGCACGAGCAACACGAGCGCCACGCCTTTGAACACGGCGGCCATGACGTAGCCCCGCAGCAACGTCATACGGGCACCGGCGCGGCCGTGCGCACGCGGTGGAACCAGCCGGCCTCGCGCCCGAGCAGCAGCAGTGCGAGCGTCAGCACCAAGCCATGAACCCACCACATGCCGACCCAGGGCGGTGCGATCTCGCGTTCCACCCAAACTCGAGCGATCGATTGGAGATTCGTGTAGATGATGTAGAGCAGCAGGCCGACACCGATCCGCGCGTAGCGGCCTTCACGCGGCGACGAACGGCTCAGCGGGACCGCGAGCAGCGCGAGCACCAGAACCGACAGCGGCATCGAGATCCGCCACTGGAGCTCGGCGCGGTCCTTCGGATCGCTCGAGGCGAGCAGGTCGAACGTAGGCGTCGAAGCGATGTGCGGCACGAATTCCTTCCTGGCCTCCGAGCGTACGGGGACGCCGTGCTCGTCGAACTCGACGACGAGAAACCCCTTCTCGCCCGGCACGCCCTCGTAGCGGCGGCCGTCGTGCAGCACGAAGAACACCTGCCCGGTGGCCGGATCGACGCGCCGTTCGCCGCGTCCCGCGAGAATGGCGACCACGCGATCGCCCTGCCGGCCTTCGTAGAAAACGTCGCCGAGCTCCTCGCCGTTCACCTCACCCGCATACAGCACGCTCGCGCCGGCATCGACGAGCGTGAACTTGCCGGGCTCCACGGCCGCGAGTTGCACCGTCTGCTGCGCGCGGTACTCGATCTCCTCGATCCGCCGGCTCGCGATCGGCGTCTGGATCAACGCGAGCCAGCTCAATCCCGCGGCCAATGCGAACGTGAGGGTGCTCACGGGAGCCAAGAGCTGCACCGGGCCGATGCCGCAGGCGGCGAGCGCCGCCATCTCGCTGTCGCGGTTCAACCGCGCCAGCGCCCACATCACGCCGAGGAAGTGCGCGATCGGCGTGAGCGCCGTCAGATAGGTCATCGAGGTCAGCGCGAGCACGGCCAGGACCGCTTCGCGCGGCAGCCGATTCGCCGCCGCATCCCCCAAGATGTCGGCGAACTTGTTGGTCATCAGGATCAGGAACAGCACCAGGATCATGACCAACCAGGCGCCGAAGGTCTCGCGCAGGATGTAACGGCTGATCAAGCTCACGATACGTTCCGAGCCAGTACCTTCAGCGAATCGAATCCACTAAACTGCGATTTTTCCACGTTATTCCAACACGATAGCACAGCACGGCCGTTGAGCCGTGAGTGTCGTGAGTGTCATCGCGCTAGACGCGCGAACGGCGCGAGCGAAGACCGAAGGAGAGTGAGAATGGAGTTTCCCGTCAAGACGGGTGCGCCGGCGAGTCAACGCACCGAATGCGCGATCTTGCCGGTCTTCGACGACGGCAGGCTGCTGGGCGCCACCAAGGAGCTCGACACCGCCGCACGCGGCCTGATCAAGCAGCTCGTGCGCAACGGCGACGCCTCGGCTCGCCTCGGCGCCACGGCGTTGATCCACCGCACGCAAGGCACGGCCGCCACTCGTTGGCTGCTCGTGGGTTGCGGCAAGGCGGGCGATTTCAACGCCAAACGCTTCGCCGCCGCCCTCGGCGCCGCAATCAACGCGCTGCGCGGCACCGGCACCAAGGAGGCCATCAGTTATCTCGGCTACGCGGCACCCGAAGCGGTGCCCTATCAGACGGCGCGTCAAACCGTCGAGATCGCGCGGGCCGCGCTCTATCGCTTCGACGAGCTCAAGAGCCGCACCGATGCGGCCGCGAAGCTCGCGCGCATCGGCATCGGATTTCCGCGCGGCACCGATCTCGCCGACGTGCGCCGCGGCATCAAGGTGGGGCTCGCGATCGCGAACGGCAGCGACCTCGCGCGCGATCTCGGCAACCGGCCGCCGAACGTGTGCACGCCGTCGCACCTCGCCGATACGGCGCGGCAGCTCGCGAAAAAGTTTCCGCGCATGAACGTCAAGGTGCTCACCGAGGTGGAGATGAAGCGCCTCGGCATGGGCGCTCTGCTCTCGGTCACTCAGGGCGCGGAGGAGCCCGCGCGGCTCATCGTGCTCGAATATCGCGGAGCCGGACCGAAAGCCGCGCCCATCGCGCTGTGCGGCAAGGGCGTCACCTTCGACACGGGCGGCATCTCGCTCAAGCCGCCTCCGAAGATGGACGAGATGAAGTTCGACATGTGCGGCGCGGCCAGTGTGCTCGGCGCGCTCGCCGCGATCGGCGAGCTCGAGCCGGCGTGCAACGTCGTGGGCGTGATTCCGGCGTGCGAGAACATGCCCGGCGGGCGGGCCACCGTCCCCGGTGACATCGTGAAGAGCATGTCCGGGCAGACCATCGAGATCATCAACACGGACGCCGAAGGCCGGTTGATTCTCTGCGACGCGATCACCTACGCGCGGCGCTACAAGCCGCGCTGCCTGATCGACGTTGCCACCCTCACCGGCGCATGCGTCGTGGCGCTCGGGCACGTCTATACCGCCGTGTTCAGCCCGGACGACAAGCTCGCGGCGGAGCTCGTGGCGGCGGGTGACCGCGCGCTCGACCTCGCCTGGCGCATGCCCGTGCATGACGAGTACGGCGAGACGCTGCGCAGCAACTTCGCCGATGTCGCGAACTCCGGCACCCGCGACGGCGGCGCAAGCGTCGCCGCCAACTTCTTGGGAAGGTTCACCGAGGGTCTGCGCTGGGCGCATCTCGACATCGCGGGCGTGGCCTGGCGCGCCAACGCGAACAAGGGGTCGACCGGCCGCCCCGTGCCCTTGCTCGTGGACTTCCTCCTGAACTCCGAACGGCAATGACGGAAGTGGACTTCTATGTCGCCGGCAACGACTCCGATGACGCCCGGCTGCGAGTCGCGTGCCGGCTCTGCGATCAGGCGATGCAGCGGAGCCAGCACGTGTTCGTGAACGCCGCCTCGGAAACCGACGCCGGCACGCTCGACGAGCTGCTGTGGACACTGATCCAAGGCAGCTTCATTCCGCACAAAGTGGTGCGGGGGACGCCCGACGCCGCACCGATCGAGCCGGTGCTCATCGGCGTGCAACAGCAACCGCTCGGTAAGCGGTGGGACCTGCTGATCAACCTCGCGCCGGACGTTCCGGAATTTTTCAGCCGCTACGAACGCGTCGCAGAGATCGTCGACGGCAACACCGCCCGGCGGGAACAGAGCCGCGAGCGCTACCGCTTCTACCGCGACCGCGGCTACAAGTTGAACACTCATCAGGTTTAGTTGATGGCAGCGCGAGACCCGATGCGGCACGGCACGGGCTGCACGCACGTGAGCAACCACCAAGGACAGGCGTGAAAAAAGAATACCGTCCCGCAGAGATCGAAGCTCGGCACTACGAGCGCTGGGAGCAAGCCGGCTGGTTCGCGCCGTCGGGCCGCGGCGAACCGTATTGCATCGTGATACCGCCGCCGAACGTCACGGGCACGCTGCACATGGGCCACGCGCTGCAGGACACGATCATGGACGCGCTCACCCGGTACCACCGGATGCGCGGGCGAAACACGCTCTGGCAGCCCGGCACGGACCACGCCGGCATCGCGACGCAGATGGTCGTCGAGCGCCTTCTCGAGCGCGAGGGGACCTCGCGCAAGGAGCTCGGCCGTGAACGGTTCCTCGAACGTGTCTGGCAGTGGAAGGAGCGCTCGGGTAACACGATCGTGCGCCAGATGCGGCGGCTCGGCGCTTCGGTCGATTGGTCGCGCGAGCGCTTCACGATGGACGCGGAGCTGTCGCGCGCCGTCGGCGAAGTGTTCGTTCGTTTGTACGAAGAAGGTCTGATCTATCGCGGCAAGCGGCTCGTGAATTGGGATCCGGTGCTACGCACGGCCGTGTCCGACCTCGAGGTCTTGTCGACCGAGGAAAAAGGCAAGCTCTGGCACCTCCGCTACCCGATCGAGGGCGCAAGCGGGGCGCACCTCGTCGTCGCCACCACGCGGCCCGAAACCATGCTGGGCGACACCGCAGTGGCCGTGCATCCCGAGGACGAGCGCTACCAACGGTGGGTGGGCAAGCACGTGCGCCTGCCGCTCGCGGACCGGCTGATTCCGGTCATCGCCGACGAGTACGTCGACCGCGAGTTCGGCACGGGCGTGGTCAAGATCACGCCGGCGCACGACTTCAACGACTATGAGGTCGGCCAGCGCCACAACCTGCCCCTGATCGGTGTGCTCGACGACACGGCGCGCCTCAACGACGCCGCGCCGGCCCGCTATCGCGGCCTGGACAGGTTCGTCGCACGCGAGCGTGTGCTGGAGGACCTGACTGCCGCCGGCTTGCTCGAGAAAGTGGAGGACCACGTCTCGAAGATCCCGCGGGGCGACCGCAGCGGCGTCGTCGTGGAACCGCTGCTCACCGATCAGTGGTACGTCAAGACCAAGCCGCTCGCCGAGCCGGCGATCGCGGCGGTCGAGGATGGCCGCGTCCGCTTCGTGCCCGACAATTGGAAGAACACCTACTTCGAATGGATGCGCAACATCCAGGACTGGTGCATCTCGCGCCAGCTCTGGTGGGGGCATCGCATTCCGGCCTGGTACGACGACCAGGGCAACGTCTACGTCGCTCGCGACGAGGCCGAGGCGCGGGCCAAGCACGGGCTCGGCGCCGCCGTGAAACTGCGCCAGGACGACGACGTGCTCGACACCTGGTTCTCGTCGGCGCTGTGGCCGTTCTCGACGCTCGGCTGGCCGGACAAGACGCCGGCGCTCGCCACGTTCTATCCCACCAACGTGCTCGTCACGAGCTTCGACATCATCTTCTTCTGGGTCGCGCGCATGATCATGCTCGGCATGAAGTTCGCGGGCGACGTGCCCTTTCGTGAGGTCTACATCCACGCGCTGGTCCGCGATCACGAGGGCCAGAAGATGTCGAAGTCGAAGGGCAACATCCTGGACCCGCTCGACCTGATCGACGGCGTCGACCTCGAGACGCTGCTCAAGAAGCGCACCGAAGGGCTGATGCAGACGCACCTCCAAGCCGGCATCGAGCGCGTCACGCGCAAGGAGTTTCCGAGCGGTATCGAAGGCGTCGGCACCGACGCCCTGCGCCTCACGTTTGCGTCGTTGGCCACCACCGGCCGCGACGCGCGCTTCGACCTCGCGCGCGCCGAGGGCTTCCACCGCTTCTGCAACAAGCTCTGGAATGCCTCGTCGTATGTGCTGAGCCAGCTCGGCGGCACCTCGCCCGGCGCCGCGGAGCTCGGCGTCGCGGACCGCTGGATCCTGTCGCGGTTGCACGTCGTGATTCGCGAAGTGCACGCGAACTATGCGACCTACAGGCTCGACCTCGTCGCGCAGGTGCTGTACGACTTCACGTGGCACGAGCTCTGCGACTGGTATCTCGAGCTCACGAAGGCCGTGCTCGGCGACCCGAACGCCGATGACGCGCGCAAGCGCGGCACGCAGCAGACGCTCGTCACGGCGCTCGGCGCGCTCCTCAAGATGCTCCATCCGCTGATCCCGTTCGTCACGGAGGAGCTCTGGCTCGAGCTCTGCAAGCACACGGGCCGCGACAGCGCCACGGTGATGCTCGAGCCGTTCCCTGTCGAGAGCGACGCCGCTCACGACGCGGAAGCCGAGTCCGAGATCGACTGGCTCAAGAGCTTCGTGATCGGCATCCGCCAGATTCGCGGCGACTCGAACCTGCCGCGGTCCACGGCCTTGAACGTGCAACTCGCCGACGCAACCGCCACGGATCGTGAGCGCGTCGAGCGTCACCGTGCGCAGCTCGAGCGGCTGGCGGGCATCGCACGCATCGAGATCCTCGCGCCGGGCACCGTGGTCAAGGGCGCCGCCACCGCCCTCCTCGGCGGCATGCGGATCCTGGTGCCGCTCGCGGGCCTCATCGACGTCGCCTCCGAGCGCGACCGCTTGGGCAAGCAGCTCGCCCGCACCCGCGACGACCTCGCCAAGAGCCGCCGCAAGCTCGACAACCAGAGCTTCGTCGCCAACGCCCCAGCCGACGTCGTCGAGAAGGAAAACGCGCGCGTCGCCGACTTCGAGCAACGCGCCGCCCAACTCGAGCAACAACTCGCCCGCCTCGCCGACCTCCAATAGACAATCCGGACTCGCTCGGCCTCACTTTGGCCGCGCGATGAACGCAACGGTGCCGGTCGTACCTCGAATGGCCTTCCCGAGACCGTCGCGGCACAGGGCCGCGATTCGCGTCCTGCAATCGCGGCATGCCCGCCATCCCTGGCGGGCCGATGTGCCGCGAGGAGGCCCAGGGATGGTCTTCCGCCGTGTCTCGGGAAGGCCATTCGAGGTGCGGCCGACACCACACCCACCACGCCAACGCCAAAGTGAGGCCGAGCGAGTCCGACCGCCCCGCGCGGTGCGTACTGGTTCACAAAGAGCGGAAAGCGGGGTGTTCGGGCGGCGCGTTTTCGGCCACCATCTCGCTATGGCGACACCGACTCTGATCGCGGCCCGCACGGCCGACCACACGGCACTGATCGCGCCCGTGCTCAAGGCGCTTGGCCGCATCATCATCGGCAAGGAACGCCAGCTCAGGCTGGCCGTCGCGTGCTTGCTCGCACGCGGCCACCTCTTGATCGAAGACCTGCCCGGCGTCGGCAAGACCACGCTCGCGCACGCGCTCGCCAAGGCCTTGGGGTTGAGCTATCACCGCATTCAGTTCACGAGCGACCTCCTGCCCGCCGACGTGCTCGGAGTTTCCGTCTTTCATCGCGACAACGGCCGCTTCGAGTTCCACAAGGGCCCGATCTTCTCGCAGCTCGTGCTCGCGGACGAAATCAACCGCGCCACGCCCAAGGCGCAGAGCGCGCTGCTCGAGGCGATGGAAGAGCGGCAAGTCACCGCGGACGGCACTACCTACTCGCTGCCCGCGCCGTTCTTCGTGGTGGCCACGCGCAACCCGGCGCACCAGATCGGCACGTTTCCGCTGCCCGAGTCGCAGCTCGACCGCTTCCTGATGCAGCTCGAGCTCGGCTATCCGGAGCCCGCGGAGGAGCGGCAGCTGCTCGCGAGCGGCGAGCGGCGCACGCTCGTTGACCAGCTCGAGCCCGTGTTGTCTCTCGACGCGCTGCTCCGGTTGCAGGACGCGGTCGCAACCGTGCACGTCTCCGAGGCGCTGCTCGACTACGTGCAAGCCTTGATCGCATTCACGCGCAACTCCGGCGAATTCACGTCGGGCCTGTCGCCGCGCGGCGGCATCGCGTTGTTGCGAGCAGCGCAAGCCTGGGCGCTGCTCCAGGGTCACGGCGGCGTGCACCCCGAGGACGTGCAGGCGGTGCTCGGCAGCATCGTGGCGCATCGCTTGCAGCCGGCGCGCGGCAGCTCGCTCGAACGCGAAGCCGGTGACGCGGGCGGCGCGATCCTCGCCGCGGTTCCGATCCCCTAGCTTCCCGCGCGAATGCCGGTGGCCGCGGTGCAACGACTCGAGCGCTGGGCGGCGGGTTGGGCTCGCCGCAGGCAAGGCGCCGATCCGCTCGCGGTGATCTTGAAGCGCCGCAGGATCTACATCCTGCCCACCGCGTTCGGCGCGTCGTTCGGCGCGATGGTGCTCGCGATGCTGCTCGCCTCGCTGAACTACGGCGCGAACCTCGGCTTCGCGCTCACCTTCCTGCTCGCGGGGCTCGGGCTCGTTGCGATGCACCACTGTCACAACAACCTGCTCGGCACCCGTCTCAGGTTCATCGGTGCGGCGCCGGTGTTCGCGGAGCAGGTGGCCGAATTTCGGATTGCCGTGGAAAACACTTCGGCCACGCTCCGCTGCGAGATCGAGCTGGCGCACGAGCAAATCGTCTCCGAGCCGGTCGACGTGCCCGCCGGAGGCGCGGAGACCGTGCGGGTCGCGGTGCCCACCCGCCGCCGCGGATGGGCGCGGCTCGACCGCTTCGCCGTGCAGGCCCGCTATCCGGCGAGGCTCTTCCGTGCTTGGACGTGGGTACATATGGACGCGCGTTGTCTCGTCTATCCGCGCCCCGCGCCGCCGGGCCGCCCGCTGCCGCAGAGCTCGGGGAGCGGTGCCGCCGGACGCCAGAGCCGCGGCGACAGCGACTTCAGCGGCCTGCGTAGTGCCGTCCCCGGGGATCCGCCGCAGCGCATCGCCTGGAAGGCTTACGCGCGCAGCGAGGTGCTGCTGCTGAAGGAATTCGCGGGCGGCGACAGCGAGCCCTGCATGCTCGACTGGGATTCGCTCTCGGAGCTCGACGCCGAAGCGCGCCTCTCGCAGCTCGCGCGCTGGTGCCTCGAAGCCGCGGCGGAATCGCGCCCGTTCGGCTTGAGGCTGCCGGGCCGCACGATCGCACTCGGCACCGGCGAGCCGCACTTGAGCGCGTGCCTCGAGGCGCTCGCCCTTCACCCGACGGCGCAATGAAAGCCGCATCCGCAAGCGCCGATCACGACGCCGAGCGCCTGCTGTGGGTAGCGGCGATCGTGCTGGCGGCGAGCCTTCCGCACCTGCTCGGGATGCCGGTTTGGGTTCCCGCGTTCCTGATCGGAACGATGGCGCTGCGCATCGCATCCGCGTTGCGCGGCTGGCGCGCACCCGGCCGGCCGCTACGCCTGTTGCTCGCGTTCGCGGCGTTCTGCGGGGTGCTCGCGCGCTATCGAACCATCAACGGCATCGAAGCCGGCAGCGCGTTGCTCGTGGTGATGATGGGACTCAAGTTCCTCGAGTCGCGCAATCATCGCGATCAGCTCGTGCTCATCATGCTGTCGTACTTCCTGATGTTCGCGAGCCTGCTCTCGGAGCGCAGCCCGCTCACGATCGTGTATTGCCTGGTGCTCGTCTGGCTCACGACAGTGAGCTTGCTGCACCTCGGCCGCGTGGGGCGAAAAGGCGATGGCCGGGCCACCGCCAAGCTCGCGTCCCGGTTGCTGCTCCAATCCACCCCGATCATGGTCCTCCTGTTCTTGCTGTTCCCGCGGCTTCCCGAGCCGCTCTGGGCCATTCAGAGCGACGCGAGCGGCGCCACGAGCGGGCTCAGCGAACAAATGAGCCCGGGCGACATCGCGAGCCTCAAGCTCTCCGACGCCATCGCGTTCCGCGTAGAGTTCGACGGCCGCGTGCCGAACGAGCGTGAACTGTATTGGCGCGGACCGGTGATGAACGCGTTCAACGGCCGCACGTGGCGGATGGCGCCGGCGGCTCGCCGGGCGCCCCAGGCGACGATCGAGTATCTCGGCGAGCAATTCGATTACCGCGTGATGCTCGAGCCCTCGGGCCACAACTGGGCGTTCGCGCTCGACCTGCCGAAGAGCTGGTCCGGCCCTCGGCACTTGCGGATGAACGGCGACTATCAGCTCGGCCTGTCCTTCGCGGGACCGCCGCTGCCGCGTTACGACTACCGTGCCACCTCCTACACCCGTTACCTCGCACGCGAGCCGCTCGCCGATACGCAGCAACGGATGTTGACGCGGTTACCCGCGGGGAGCAGCCCCCGGACGCGGGCGCTCGTCGCTACCTGGCTCGCGGACGATCCGTCGCCGCGCCAGATCGTCGCGCGCGCGATGGACTATCTCCGCTCGCAACCCTTCTACTACACGCTGACGCCGCGAACGCTGCGCGACGAGCCCGTCGACGAGTTCCTGTTCGACACTCGCGAGGGGTTCTGCGAGCACTATGCCTCCGCGTTCGCCGTCATGATGCGGGCCGCGGGCCTGCCCGCCCGCGTCGTAACCGGCTATCAGGGCGGCGAGCGCAACCGTCTGAGCAATTACTACATCGTGCGCCAGTCGGACGCGCACGCGTGGACGGAGGTCTGGATCGAGGACGAGGGCTGGACGCGCGTCGACCCCGTAACCGCAATCTCGCCCGGCCGCGTAACCCAGGACGCCTGGCGCACCTCCTTCGGCGATCAAGCGGCCGCCGGCGCGGGCGTGTCCGTGCGGGTGCCCTGGCTCAGCAATGCCCGGCTGCTGCTCGATGCCGGCTACTTCTATTGGAACAGCTGGGTCATGGGTTACGGCCCGGAGGTACAGAGCGCCCTGCTCGACCGGCTGGGGCTTCACGACACGCTCGGCGGACACGCATCGACGCTGCTGCTGCTCGTGGTCGCGGTCACGATCGCCGCGTCGATCGCACTGAGCCTCTACCTCGCCTGGCGATACCGTCGCAAACCCGGAATCGACGCCGCCGCGCGGCAGTTCGCCGCGTTCGCTCGGCGGCTCGCGCGTCAACGGGTGTTGCCGCCCTCGCCGAGCGAGGGGCCGATCGCGTACGCCGCGCGCGCCCGGCGGCTGCTACCGCGCGCGGCCGCGGAAATCGACGCGATCGTCGCGCTGTATCTGCGCGCGCGGTACGAGCCCGACGCAGATCGGTCGATACTCGCGCAGCTGCGGGCACGCGTGGCCGCGTTCTCGCCGGCGCGGGCCTGAGCCGCTCAGGCCGCGCTGAGCTCGCGAGTCGCGAAGAATCCGATCTTCGGCCAACGCTCCTGGGTCAACGCGAGACTCACGCTGCTCGGCGCGAGATAGACGAGAGCGCCCGTGTGATCGCGCGCGACGTTGGCCGCGAGCTTCCTCGCGAACTCCTCGAGATGCTCGCGATCGTCGCACCGCACCCAACGCGCCGTCACCACGTTGACGGCGTCGAACACGCAGTCGACGCTGTACTCGTCGCGCAAACGGAACGACGCGACCTCGAATTGCAGCGGACCCACCGCGCCCAAGATCTGGTCGTTGCTCAGCACGGGACGAAACAGCTGCGTGGCGCCTTCTTCGCAGAGCTGGGCCAGGCCCTTGTGCAGCGCCTTGATCTTGAGCGGGTCCTTGAGCACCGCGCGGCGGAACAACTCGGGCGCGAAGCTCGGGATCCCCGTGAACGTGAGCTGCTCGCCCTGCGTGAAGCTGTCGCCGATGTTGATCGTGCCGTGGTTGTGCAAGCCGAGGATGTCGCCCGCGTAGGCCTCGTCCGCGTGCTGGCGGTCGGCCGCCATGAACGTGATCGCGTCGCCCACGCGCACCTCGCGCCCGAGCCGCGTGTGGTAGAGGCGCATGCCCGCTTGGTAGGCGCCGGAGCAGACGCGCACGAAGGCGATCCGGTCGCGATGCGCCGGGTCCATGTTCGCTTGGATCTTGAAGACGAACCCGCTGAATGACTCCTCGTCGGGCGCGACGAGCCGCTTGTCGGTCTCGCGCGGCTGCGGCGGCGGCGCAAAGCGCACGAACGAGTCGAGCAGCTCCTTGACGCCGTAGTTGTGGATCGCCGCGCCGAAAAAGACGGGCGTCTGCCGGCCCGCGAGATACGCGCGCTCGTCGAACATCTGGGTGGCGCCGCGTACGAGCTCCACCTCCTCGCGCAGCGCGGCCACTGCCGCTTCGCCGAGCGCCGCGGCGAGCTCCGGTGCGTCGAGGCCGCGCACGACCCGGACGTCGGGCAGCCGGCTGCCGTCGCGGTTCTGGTACAAGTAGGCGCAGTCCTCGGCGAGATGATAAATGCCGCGGAAATCGCGGCCCATGCCGATCGGCCAGGTCATCGGCACGCACGCGATGTCGAGCACCGTCTCGATGTCGTCGAGCAGCTCGATCGGGGGCCGGCCGTCCCGGTCCAGCTTGTTCACGAAGCTGATGATCGGGGTCGTGCGCAGCCGGCAGACTTCCATGAGCTTGATCGTGCGCGCCTCGACGCCTTTGGCGGCGTCGATGACCATGAGCGCGCTGTCGACCGCCGTGAGCGTTCGATAGGTGTCCTCGGAAAAGTCCTCGTGACCCGGCGTGTCCAGGAGATTGATCAATGCGCCGGCGTACGGAAACTGCATCACCGACGACGTGATCGAGATGCCCCGCTCTTGCTCGAGCCTCATCCAATCCGAAGTAGCGTGCCTCGTGGCCTTACGGCCTTTGACGGCGCCCGCCATCTGAATCGCGCCGCCGAACAAGAGCAGCTTCTCGGTGAGAGTGGTCTTACCGGCGTCGGGATGCGAAATGATCGCAAACGTTCGCCTTTTCAGGTGCTCGTTCATCGGCAAGGAAACGGTGTCGTCAGCGTGAAGGTTGCAGGGTCGCGGCGAGTATGACGGCGTCTTCGCGTCCTCGCTCCGCCTGATAGTAGGCAGGACGGATTCCGATCTGCTCGAAACCCGCGGACCGATAGAGGCGCAGCGCGATCTCGTTCGACGGCCGCACCTCGAGGAACACTTTGTCGCACGCCGCGTCCCCGGCCTTGAGCAGCAGTGCGCTCAGGAGCCGGCGGCCGTAACCCATTTGCTGCGCGTTCGGATGTATGCACAAATTGAGCAGATGCGCTTCGGCGGCCGCGATCGACATGATGCCGTAACCGGTGACGCTGCCGCCCACGTCGAGCACGAGGCAGTAGTAGCCGGCGAGCAAGCAGTCGCGAAAGATACCGAGGCTCCAGGGATAGTCGTACGCCGCACGCTCGACCGCCGCAACGGCCTTCAAGTCCGACGGCTGCATCAAGCGGATCTCGTGGCGCGGACGGACTGCGGCGCTCATCGCTCGTTGCTCAACAGGTCCCTGACCATGCAGAGGTCGGTCCACGCCTTGGCTTTTTCACCCGGGCTGCGCAGCAAATATGCCGGGTGGTAAGTGACGACCAGCGGCGTGCCCGCTTCGCCGTACTGAAAGACTCTTCCACGCAGCCTACCGATGGGGGCATCCGACTGCAACAACCACTGCGCGGCGATGCGGCCAACCGCGAGGATCGCGCGCGGCTGCACGAGGGCGATCTGCTTCGTGAGGTACGGCGTGCACGACGCGGCCTCGTCGGGCTGCGGATCACGATTGCCCGGCGGCCTGCACTTCAAGATGTTGGCTATGTAAACCTCCGAGCGCGGCTGGCCGATCGCGTGCAGCATCGCGTTCAGCAACTGTCCGGCGCGGCCGACGAACGGCTCGCCTTGCTTATCCTCTTCGGCGCCGGGTGCCTCCCCGATCACGAGCAATTGCGCGTCGCGCCGGCCCACCCCGAACACGGTTTGCGTGCGGCCGCGATGCAACGCGCATCGGGTGCACGCGCGCACGGCAGCCGCGAGCGCCTGCCAAGTGTCGTCCTTGCCCTCGCGCGCCGGTTCCTCGGGCGTTCGGTCGGAACGCAGCTCTTGCACGCCCCCCGCCGGCGCACGGCCGCCGGCGTCTCGCAGGCGCCAAGTCGACACGCCGATCTCGGCGAGATAACGATCGCGGAGCGTGCTCATGCCTTCGGAGCGATTTCGCGCTTGCCGCGCCTTCGATGCCAGAGCCACGCGGCCGGGCCGGACGACGCGTAGACGATGAACAGAATGAAGATCGTGATCGGCGGCTCGAGCGCGATGAAGATGATCACGGCCAGGATCAGCAACAGATGAGTGAAGCGAAGCCGCTTGCCGGCGCTCACATCCTTGAAGCTCATGTAAGCAAACCGCGACATCATGAGTAAGCCGGCGACGGCGGTCACGGTGATCCCTGCGGCGAGCGCCGTGAGCCCGCCGATGCCGTAGTGCGTGGCGAGCCACACCATCGCCACGACGCCGGCGGCGGCGGACGGGCTCGGCAACCCTTGAAAGAAGCGGCGATCCTGGGCCACGTTGCTGTTGAAGCGCGCGAGCCGGAAGGCCGCCGCGGCGCAGTACAGGAAGGCCGCGAGCCACCCGAGACGGCCCCACACCGCGCCGTATTCCGACAGCCGCTCGACGCCCCACTGGTAGGTCACGATCGCCGGCGCGAGGCCGAACGAAACCATGTCGGACAGCGCGTCGTATTCCTTGCCGAACTCGCTGGCGGTGCTCGTGAGCCGCGCCACGCGGCCGTCCAAGCCGTCGAGGAACATCGCGATGTACACGGCCCACGCGGCGGCCGCGAAGTTGCCGTCGATCGCGGCCACGATCGAGTAGAAACCCGCGAACAACGCGCCCGTCGTCAGCAGATTGGGCAGGAGATAGATGCCTTTGCGGCGTGTGCTCGGTCGAGTTTCCATTCACATCTCGGTGGCGCCGCGGAAATGCTGCGGGAATCCGCGCCGCGACGCAACGCCGCCGAGTCGTCTCGCACTTTGGCCACGCGATGCGGGTGACTGGCGGCGGCCGCACCTCGAATGGCCCTCCCGAGACCGTCGCCGCACAGGGATGTGCGGCGAGGAGGCCCAGGGCTGGTCTTCCGCCGTGTCTCGGGAGGGCCGTTCGAGGTGCGGCCGCAGCTACCACAACCTCAACGGCGGCCAAAGTGAGAAGCGGCGCGCGCGCCGAAAAAGTAACCTGTCCCTATTTACGGGCGAGCTCGATCTCGTAGAGCTGCGGCCAGTTCTTGCCGGTGACGTAGAGCTTCTTCGCCGCGGTGTCGTAGGCGATGCCGTTGAGCACGGCCTCGCTGCCGCGCGCGCTCTTCGGATAGAGCGCCGAGAGGTCGATCCATCCCACGATCGCGCCGTCGGCCGGAGAGATCCGCGCGATCCGGTCGTCGTACCACACGTTCGACCAGATCTCGCCGTTGATGAATTCGAGCTCGTTGAGCTTGTCCACGGCCATGTCGCCGTCGTGTACGGCGATCGTACGCACCGTCGCGAACGTGGCCGGATCGAGGAAACGGATCGTCGCGGTGCCGTCGCTCATGATGAGGTGCTCGCCGTCGTCGGTGAGACCCCAACCTTCGCCCTTGTACTGGAGCGCCTTCTCCACGTTGAACGACTCGAGGTCGTACACGAATGCGGCGCCGTTCTTCCAGGTGAGCTGATAGATCTTGTTACCGAGCACGGCGACGCCCTCGCCGAAATACTCCGGTGCGAGCGGCCGCGACTTCTCGACGTTGCCGGTGGCGAGGTCCACGCGCCTGAGCGTGGACTGCCCATATTGCCCCGTGCCCTCGTAGAGCCGGCCGCCGCGGATCACGAGCCCCTGGGTGAACGCGCGCGGATCGTGCGGATACACGGCCACCACCTTGAACCCGGACGTCTCGACCGCGTGACGGGCGCCGATCTGCGCCCAGGCGGCCACGCCCACGGCCACGACGGCCGCAACGGCGATCGGCACGAGCCAGCGCAACCGGCCGCGAGCCGGCGGCGCGGGGAGTGGTTGGGACGAGGTGTCGGGAGCGGCCATGGGGCGGCTAGCTTGGCAAAGACCCCACCGCCCAGCAAGGCTGGGGCATCCGCCCCTGCCCGTGCGTGACTACTGGCGCTGGTCCGGGCTCACGACGCGGCGGTATTCGGCGACCTCGCGGAGGAAGCCCAAGATCTCGCGCGACGTGTAGTGCCGCGACGGCTCGAGCTCGCCGCGGCTCGTATCGCAGATCGGCCGCCCGTCGGACGAGAAGAACACCGCGAGCGGGATGCCGTTGAGCTTCACCCCCAGCTCTTGCGCCACGTCGGCGTTCTTGCCGAACTCGCCCACGTCCACGTTGACGATCTCGAAGGTGCTCCGCGCGTAGTCGCGCGTGAGCGGGTCCTCGAGGTTCTTGTGCAGCGTGAGGCAGTCCGGGCACCAGTTCGCGCCGAACGTGACCATGAGCAGCTTGCCCGTGGCTTCGGCGCGCGCCTTGCCGGCGGCGATGTCGGCGCGAGCGTCGGCTTGCGGGTCGTAAGGCAGGTGGTCCGAGTCGACGCCCCAGTGCGTGTAGAACGCCGCGTCGTCGGTGGTGGCCACGTACTCCGAGTAACCGAGCGCGCCGAGGCCCGCGGCGGCCATCACCGCGAGCAAACCGGCCGCCCAGGCGACGGCACGTCGCCTGCCGCGACCGACGGGCTTCGCGCTTCGGTCATCGATCATCTACGCGTCTCGGAGGATTAGCGTGGTGAGCGACTAGAAAAGATACACCTCGGCCGCGAAAAATAAAGGCTCGTGGAGATTCCTTCACGCGTGGCCGAGTGCGCCCGCACGCGTCAGGGCCAAAGATTTCTTGAGCCCGCCGCGCCTATCGCGGCGAACAGCATCTCCGGCGGAAACGGCAGGCGCAGCGACGGCATCTCGTGCCGCTCGAAGTAGCGCAACGACAGCGTCTCGGGGTCGAGCGGCTCGTCGGACTTGCCGATCGCCTCGCAGCGATACACCACGAGCGTGAGCTCCACGTGGTCGCCGTTCGGGTACACGTGGCGAAACTCGCGGCCGCCGAACACGCCCGCGATCTCCCGCGGCTCCACCACCAGGCCGGTCTCCTCCCGAACCTCCCGCACCAAGGCCTCGGTCGGCGATTCGCCGGGCTCGATGATGCCGGCGGGCAGGCCCCACCCCTCGCCCGACGATTTCTCCTGGAGCAGCAGCCGGCCGCGCTCGTCGTGGATCAACGCCGCGACCACCGGCAGCAGCAACAAGTCGTGGCCCACGTGCTCGCGCAATCGGAGGACGTACGCCGGCGTGGTCATCGGGGAATCCCCTCGGCGGCGCTCGCGAGCAGGGTGAGGGTTTGGTCGTGCACGCGCCCGTTCGAGAAGACGGCGCCGGCCGTGAGCGTGCCGCCGCCGTCGAGATCGCTGAACCGGCCGCCGGCCTCCTCCACCACGATCGCGGGCGCGGCGAGGTCCCACGGGCCCGCCGTGAAGAACACGCAGACGTCATAGCCCCCGGACGCGACTTGCAGCGCGGGGTGCTCGTTCATCGTCGCGGTTGTGGTCACCGCCGCCAACGCCGCCGCGCGCGCCCGCGCGCGATCGTCCTTGAGCCACTGCTCCGCCGTCACGTTCGCCCGCGCCCCGGAGAGCTCCTGCGCGGACGACACTCGCAATCGCCGCGGCTCCGAGCGCCCGTTCGCGATGAACGCGCCGCCGCCTGCCACCGCCCAGTAGCGCCGGTCGAAGCTCGGCTGATCGCACACACCGACGGCGATTCGGCCGTCGATCTCGAGCGCGATCAGCGTGATCCACTCCGGCCCGCCCGCGGCGAACGCCACGGTGCCGTCGATCGGATCGATGATCCAGCGGCGCCGCCCCGCGCCGCTCGCCGCCCGCTCCTCGCCGAGGATCGCGTCATCCGCGCGCTCGGCGGCGAGCACGCGGCGCAGCGCGTCCTCCACCGCCTGGTCGGCCTCGGTGACGATGCTGCCGTCGCTCTTGCGCCAGCTGCGCAGCTCCGAGCGGAAGCGCGGCATCGACTCCGCGCGCGCGGCGTCGGCGAGGCGGAACGCGAGGGCGAGCTCGTCGTCCAGGCTCACCGCGAGCTCCGGCCCGACGCGGCGGCGCCGTGCCGCTCGAGCTCGCCGCGCAGCGCGGCCAGCAGCGGGCCGTCGCGAGCCGCGTCGAAGCGCGGCGCGGCTGCCCAGTCGTAGGCGAACGGCGGCTTGGTGCGCAGCGCCTCGGGCTCGTGCGCGTAGCGCGGGACCACGTGCGCGTGCAGCGCCGGGTCCACGTTGCCCAGGATCTCGTAGTTGATCCGCACGGCGTCGGTGAGCGCGAGCAGCGCGTCGCCGACCACGGACATGTCGCGCAGGAACGCCGCGCGCTTCTCGCCCTCGAGCTCGTTCAAGTCCGCCACCACGGGATCGGGCAGCAGCAACGAGTAGCCGCGCACGAACTGCGCGTCGCCGAGCACCACCCAGCCGGAGGTCACGCGGCACACCGTCGACTCGCGGCGCCCGGCGCGGCACTCCTCGACCAGTCGATGAATCGCGGTGCTCATGGCTGGCTCTCGTCGGAGCCGCCGGAGGCGCGCGCCCGGCGGTGCTCGTCGAGCTCGACCAGCAGGAAAATGCCGATGCCGGCCATGATCGCCATGTCCGCCACGTTGAAGATGCCCGTGCGGACCGGGCCGATGCCGACATTCAAGAAATCGATCACGCTGCCGCGCACGGCGCGGTCGATCCAGTTCGACGCGCCGCCCGCGGCGAACAGCGCGAGCGCCACGAGCCGCCACCCGGCCCAGCGCGCGCGCACGGCGAACACCACCATGCCGATCAGCAGCAGCGCGGTGGCGATCGTGAACACGGCCGTACGCGCGGCCGGCGGCAAACCGGCGCCGAGGCTCAAGAAACCGCCGATGTTCTCGGTGTAGACGAGCCGCACCGTATCCGCGAGAAACGAGCGCGCGGGCTCGCCGGCGAGCGTGACGCTCGCCACGTGCTTGGTCACGCGGTCGCAACCGATGGTGGCGAGCACCACGATCGTCAAAGCAAGCCGGGTTCCAATCTTGGCAATCAAGGGCACTACCGCGCGTGCTCCACGAGGTCCCATAGATTACCGTACAGGTCCTCGAAGACTGCCGCGGTGCCGAACGGCGCCGGGGCGGGCTCGCGGACGAACTTGATGTCCGCGGCCTTCATCGCCCGGTGGTCGCGCGCGATATCGTCGGTACCGAGAAAGAACGCCACGCGGCCGCCGGTCTGATTGCCGACGGCGGCGAGTTGGCGGTCGTTGCTGGCGCGGGCGAGCAGCAGCCGCGTGCCGGTCGAGCCCCGCGGCTCGACCACCACCCAGCGCTTGTCCTGCTCGGGGACGTAGGTGTCCTCGATCAGCGTGAAGCCGAGCTTGCCCACGAAGAACGCGAGCGCCTCGTCGTAGTCGCGCACGACGAGGGTCACGTTGAAGATCGACTGCTGCATCCCGAGCGGCGCCGCGTGCCGCTAGTGCTTCGGGCCGCCGGGATGCAGGCTCATCGGCGCGCTTAGGCCTCGCGCTCCATGAGCTTGTCGACCATGCCCGGAGGCACGTCGGCGTAGTGGTCGAACTCCATCGTGAAGGTGCCGCGGCCGCTGGTGCTCGAGCGCAAGAAGTTGATGTAGCCGAACATCTCTGACAGCGGCACGAAGCCGAGCACCGTGGCCTGGTTGCCCTTCTGACCCTGGTCGGTGACCGAGCCGCGGCGGCGGTTGATGTCGCCGATGATCGTGCCGAGATACTCGGACTCGGTGACCACCTCGATCTTCATGATCGGCTCGAGCAGCTTCGGCCGGCTCGACTTGTGCGCCTCGCGGAACGCCGCGCGGCCCGCGATCTCGAACGCGAGCGCGGACGAGTCGACGTCGTGGTACTTGCCGTCCAAGAGCCGCGCCTTGAAGTCGACCACCTCGTAGCCCGCGATCTGGCCGCGCTTGCACTCGGTCTCGATCGCGTGCTCCACCGACGGGATGAACTCGCGCGGGATGCGGCCGCCCACCACCTCGTCGGAGAACTCGACGCCGGTACCCGGCGCCGTCGGCTCGAAGCGCATCTTCACCTCGGCGTACTGACCCGAGCCGCCCGACTGCTTCTTGTGCGTGTAGACGAGGTCGACGGCCTGGCCGAACGCCTCGCGGAAGCTCACCCGCGGACGGCCCATGTTGGCCTCCACGCCGAGCTCCGTGCGCATGCGGTCGATCGTGACTTCGAGGTGCAGCTCGCCCATGCCGCGGAGCAGCGTCTGGCCGGTCTCCTGGTCCACCTCGAGCTTGAGCGACGGGTCGGCCTTCACCATCTTGTAGAGCGCCACCGACATCTTGTCGACGTCGGCGCGCGACTTCGGCTCCACCGACACGCTGATCACCGGGTCCGGGAAGCGCATGCGCTCGAGCAGCGCCGGCTTGTTCATGTCGGACAGCGAGTCGCCGGTCTCCGTCTCCTTCATCGAGACGAACGCGCAGATGTCGCCCGCGCGGCACTCTTCGATGTCCTTCGTGGCGGCGGCTTGCACCTCGACGATGCGGCCGATGCGCTCGCGCTTGTCGCGCGTGACGTTGAGCAGCGTGTCGCCCTTCTTGATCACGCCCGAGTACACGCGCACGAATGTGAGCGTGCCGAACTGGTCGTTGATCACCTTGAAGGCGAGCGCGCGCGCCGGCGCGTCGTCGGTGACCTCTTGGACGCCGGTGGCCTTGCCGTCCTCGTCCACCATCGCGATGCCGCCGTTCTCGCCGGGGAACGGCAGGTAGTCCACGACCGCGTCGAGCAGCTGCTGCACGCCCTTGTTCTTGAACGACGAGCCGCAGAAGATCGGCACGAACTTGCCGTTGATGGTGCCCTTGCGAATGCACTCCTTGAGCTTCGCGGGGTCGTACTTGCCGCTCTCGACGAACTCCATGAACGCGTCCTCGTCCTGCGCGAGCGCGTGCTCGAGCAGCTCCTGGCGGAGCTCTGGGATGCGCCGGATCCACTCGTTGTCCGCGGTCGACGCGAACTTGAAATTCTTTTCGCCGACCTTGTCGAGCGGGAAGGTCTCCCACTCGGCGTCCTTGTCGTCGGAGTCCCATACGTAGCCGACGTTGGCGACGAGGTCGGCCATGCCCACGAACTCGTCGGAGCTGCCGAACGGCACGTGACAGATCACGGCGTGCGGGCTCAAGCGCTCCTTGATGCCCTTCACGCAGTGCACGAAGCTCGCGCCGATGCGGTCCGTCTTGTTCACGTAGCAGAGGCGCGGCACGTTGTACTGGTTTGCCAGGCGCCAGTTCGTCTCCGTCTGCGGCTCCACGCCGGCCACGCCGTCGAACACCACCACGGCGCCGTCGAGCACGCGCAGGCTGCGGTTCACCTCGATGGTGAAGTCCACGTGGCCCGGGGTGTCGATCAGGTTCACCTGATAGCCCTTCCACTCGGCCGACACGGCGGCGCTCTGGATGGTGATGCCGCGCTTGCGCTCCTGCTCCAGGTAGTCGGTGGTGGTGCTGGCTTTGCCGTCCTTGGTGTCGTGCACCTCGATGATCTGGTGCTTCTTGCCGGTGTAGTACAGCACCCGCTCGGTCGTGGTGGTCTTGCCCGCGTCGATGTGGGCGATGATGCCGATGTTCCTGTAGAGCTTGAGCGGTTTTTGTCTAGCCATGTGCCTGTCGCCAAAATGAGAGAGAGCCGGCCCGAGTTTCGGCCGGAAAACCGGGCACTATATAGATTTGTCGCGAATGTGGAAGGGCGACGGCGTCACGAACGGGGGTTAGGCCTCGCTCGGACGCCGTTCCGGGGCTCGGAAGCCCGCCGCGCTTGGCTCCGAGGTCCAAGCACCGCTGCCCGCCAGGGTCGGCGCCCGCCCCCGGCGACCCGGGGTGGACCTCGGCCCGCGCGACGAAAGTCGTCCTGGCCGCGTGGGAGCCTCGCGAGCCTGGCTCAGATTCCGAGCAGCAGGCGCTGGATGCCGCCCGACAACGCGGGTTGGCGAGTGGACGCGCGATTGCAGAGGAACAGGTCGGCCTTACCGTCGCGATCGAAGTCCGCGACCTCCACGTCGAAGCCGTTGCCGTCGGCGCCTGCCGGCAAGACCGTGCCGGACGCGGCGGCCGTGAAGCGGCCCGAGCCGTCGTTCAGCAGCGCGAGGTAGTCGCCCGTGCCGTTCATGACGAGCGTCGTCGGGACGACCGCGTCCACGTCGCCGTCGCGATCGAGGTCCACCGCGGTCACGGAGGTGGAACGGCTGCGTCCCGCGGCGGCGCCCGCGCGCAGCCGGACTTCGGCGGCCGCGACGTCGGGCTTGCCGTCCCCGTCGAAATCGTCGTCCTGCGGGACCGCGGTC
>DASUFK010000145.1:0-12096 GCA_036274615.1 Gammaproteobacteria bacterium
CCCGGCGGAGTACGCGAAGTCGGGCAGCGCCGCGGCGCGCCGGCCGAACACTCCGTGCAAGTTGGGGCCGACGATCGTCTTGCCGCCCGCTTGAAACGTATGACAAGCCGCGCACGCCAGGCCGAGGAGCTCGCCGCGCGCAGAATCGGCACCTGCCAGCTCGGGGTCCTGGAGGTATTCGGCGGCAGTCTTTACCGGGCCGTAGTCGAAGCCGGCGGCGCCGCCGGCGCTGTCCGACGGCGCCGCGGATGCCGCAGCGGGGCCGCTTGCCGGCGGCGGGGACGTCGGGCTGCAGGCCGCGACCGCGATCGCCGCCGACAGCGCGCAGACCGCGGCCCGCGCCCGCCCGAAGGGCTCCGTCACCATCGCCAATGCACGGCGAAGTGCAACACGACGTCCGGCGCGGTGCTCACCTCGAGGTCCTCCACCAGCGCGAACTCGAGCCAGGCGCGGTCGTTCGCGCGCCACCAAGCGCCCGCCGTGATCTGAACCGCGGTCTCGCCGATCTCCTCGAGCGGCGAGTCGAAGAACGGCGTATTGATATCGAGCTGCGCTTTGAGCGCCGTGCGCCGCCACGCCTGCCAAGTGCCGCCGATCACCGCGGTGTACACCAAGGTCTGCATGGGGAAGTCGACACGCTCCGCCTTGCCGGGGTCCAACAGTCCCACGCCCCAGTAGTAACCCGCGGGCCGAGCGCGCGCCGGTAACGCTTGCGCGCGCAACAACGTGAGCGACCAGTCGGTGGAGCCGCTGCCCGCGAGCATGCCCTCGTCGCCGGTCGGCAGCTTCACGGTGCCTTGCACCACGAACCGGTCGTCCGCGCCCACCGTGCGCGCGGCTTTGAGCTGCACGTCTCCCCAGCCGCTCTGCGGCGTGTCGAGCCTGAGGAAACGGCCGGCGGGATTGCCGAGTAGAAACAGGAATTGGTCCTCCGGTCGGGCGTTGCGGCCGCCGTCCGGCAAGCCGAACGTCGAATGCCAGCCGTCGATAACGTCGTCGAGCACGCCGCCGCCCACGTGGTAATACGGCAGCTCGGCGCCGAATGCCCAGCGCTCGCCCACGGATCGCGAGTACGCCAGATTCGTGCGCACCGTCTCGCCGTCGAAGATGAGGAGATTGCCGCCGGCCTCCGACAACCGGTAATCGTTCGCGATCTCGACGGTGGTGTCGAAACGGCTGCCGCGGCTCACCGTGTCCCAGGCCGGCAACCCGAAGATCGACGCGAGCGGGTTGAGATTACGGATGTGGAACGGCTCCGCGAGCTGCGCGAGCGCCGGTGCGGGCGCGAGCACCGCTGCCAGCGCCAACGCGAACGGCACCTTCGATCCCGGCGTCCGGAATCTTTTGGGTGAACGAGTGGTCTGAGAGTCGCGTGAGAATCGCGGGGGCATGGGCCGTGGATTGTAATCAGCTTCGCGCGGCGGGCTCTACCGCACCGGCGAATTTCGTTTCGCCGGATCGAGCCTGTAACATGTACGGCCTTTACGCCTCCCCATCACCGCGTACGGCACGAGAATGACCGTTCGAAAGCTGCTCTTCCCCTTCGGCATCGCACTGCTCGCGCTCGGGCTCTCGGCGTGCGACACGGGCCGCAAAGCGCCGCCCAAGACCGAGGTCCGCGTGCTGAACGCGGTGCCGCGTTACGCGTCCCTCGACTACCGCCGCGCCGAGAGCACCCTGACCACGATCGATTTCAAGGTCGGCAACGTCTTCACCTACGACGAGGACACTTACAAGTTCAACGTCGAGACCGCCGATCCCCTTACCGGAGCGCCACAGCGCATCCTGTCGTTCGAGCAGAAGGTGCTGGCCGGCACGACGTACACGGTCGTGATCTACGACGCGGGTGACACGATCGATCGTGTCGTGCTCGAAGCGCCCACGGTTGCGAGGACCGCGCCGGACATGCAGGTGCAGGCGGTTCACGTCGCCAAGAACCTGCCTCCGGTCGATTTTTATCTAACGCCCCCCGGCACCGATCTCCTCGCCACCGCGCCGCTCGGCACCATCGGGTTCCTGCAGCAAGTGGCGCCGCGCAACCTGCCCGCCGGACCTTACGAGATCACCGTCACGGCGGCCGGCGACCCCAGCAACGTGCTGCTCAAGAGCAGCGTGTTCACGCTGGACGCGGGAAGATCCATCTCGTTTTCGATCGCGCCCGACGCGGGCAGCAGCAATCAGCCGTTCAGCGTCGTTGCGTTCGGCGACGTGTCGAACCCGTTTTTCAACATCAACGCGCCCAGCAGCTTGCGCGTCATCAACGCGTCCGCGGACCAAGCGCCGCGCGACGTCGCGATCGGCAGTCAATTCTCGCCGCCGCAATTCCCCGCGGTGCCGTTTCCGACCGCTACGCCGTACGGCAACATCCCCGCCGGAGTCGATCTCAAGATCAATGTGACGCCGCCGGGCAATCCGGGCACGCTGGAAGTCGACACCAACCTGACGTTCGCGCCCACGTCGCTCTACACGATGATCGTGGGCGGCAATCCGGGCACGCTGTCCTACATGATGTTGCTGGACGACAACCGGCGGTACACGCAGTACGGCACGCTCCGCTTCTTCTCCGGCGCAACGCAGATCCCCGCGATCTTGTTCTATCTCGTTCCGCCGGGGGGCGACGTCGAGCTCGCCATCCCGCTCGCGTCGATTGCGGCGCCCGGCGGCAGCGATCAGTTCCCCGTGCCGCCCGGCACCTACGAGCTCTGGCTGAAAGGTTTGGACCCTTTGGTCGTCGTCGCCGGGCCGATTCCGATCACCATCAACGCAGGCGGCGTCTACGGCGTGCTCGCGACGAACAACGCCAGCGGCGTTTCGGCGGACGTGACGTTGCTCGACGACTTCCAGTGACACCCGAGCCAGGGAAAGGCCGGATGCAAATCCCTGACCGAGCCCGGCGACTTGCGCTGATCGCGGCGCTCGCGCTGATGTCGCCCGCCGCCCTCGCCCAATCGGCGCGCGACGGTGCCTGCGATCGGCACTGCCTGCTCGGCTTTCTCACCGAGTACACCGAAGCGCTCACCGACAACAGCATCGCGCGGCTCGCCGTGGCGGCCACCGTGCGCGTCACGAGCAACGGCAGCGTCGTCACGCTCGGCAAGGGCGAGGTCTGGGGACCCGGACGCCGGCTGCCCTACCGTCAGGCGTTCGTCGACCCCGTGACGGGAGCGGCCGTCTTCTACGGCATCGTGACCAACGCAGTTCGCTCCGCGCGCGCGGGCGCACGCCCCGCCGGCGGAGACGCGCCCGAGCACTGGTGGTTCTACGTCGCGCGCTTGAAGATCGAGACCGGGCGGATCACCGAGATCGAGGAGATCTCGTACGAGCCCCCGCAAGGCGGCTTCGGCGCGGCGCCCTCCTCGCTCGCGCTGCCCGACCGGATCTTCGACGCGTGGATTCCGCCGTCGGAGCGCTCGTCGCGTGACGAGCTCAACGCGATCGCGAACAAGTACTTCGATGCCGTATCGCAACGCATCGACTATCACGACGTGCCATGGCATCCCGAGTGTCAGCGAATCGAGCTCGGCGTGTTCACGGTGAACTCCGAGCGCTCGCCAGGGAGCTGCGGCGGCGAGTTCCAGACTCCTTCGGTGAAGTGGAACGTGGAGAATCGCCGTTTCTACATCGCCGACGTCGAGCGCGGCCTGGTGCTCGCGGCCGGCAACTTCATGACGCCCGCCGAGTACCCGAACAACAACGGCTCGGTGGTGTTCGAGCTGTTCAAGGTGCAGGACGGCCTGATCCGCCAGATCCACGCGTTCTTCCGTGGCAACGGCCAGGCCAAATCGGGCTGGGGAACGGGCCCGGGATCGTAGCGCCTTCGAGTATCATTCCGTTGCGCTGCTCCCGTAGTTCAATGGATAGAACGGGGTCCTCCTAAGACCCAGATGCAGGTTCGATTCCTGCCGGGGGCGCCACCCAAGCCCTTCCGTCGATTCTTCCCGTACGTCCACTGCATGAAAGAGCGCACGTGGGCCCTCGACGCTCTCGGCGCCTTGCGACGCACTGTCAACGCCAGATCGGGCGGTCCGTGTGACGGCGAAAAAAATACCCACCCGCGGCGACCAGAAGGAAAAAAGGCAACGACGATACGAACAACTGCGTGACGAGCGAAGACCGCATGCGGGCCTCGATGACGACCTTGTTACCCCGAAGCGAATCGATCAGAGCCCTATTGTCGATCTCTGGGTTGTAGACGACGAATTTTTCGCCGCTCCGGCGCCGGCCGCGGATGACATCGCGGTCAAACGTCACTCGCGCAATTTGATCCGCGCTTACCTCGCTAAGGAACGTCGAGTACTCGGTGACGCGGCCGTCCGATAGCGACGTCAGTACAACGGCCATGACCACCGAAAGAACCACGCCCACGCCGATCCAGCCGCGCGGCGAAAGTCGGCGAGTCACGCCTGGTACGTCCTTCGATCGGGGAACAGCCTCGCAAAGGAGATCCGCGACCGGAACGCCCAACGCGGCGGCCAGAGCGAGCCGCGTCTCCGCGGACCCGACACTTTCCACTTCCACGCGCTGCACCGTACGCACGCTCAACCCGGATGCGCTCGCCAGATGCTCCTGCGACCACGACTTCTGCTCCCGCAGAGCGCGTACGGCGCCCCCATTGATCTTCATTTGCGCTTCCATATCTGTTCCCCGCATGAGCGATCAAAGACCGGTCAATATGAGGGAACCTCACATTCGCGCCACGACAAAGGCCGGCCAATCACCCGACAGATACCCGCCACTGCCGCGAATCAGCCGTTCAACGGCGGCGTCGGCGCTTCCGCAATTCGTGCCAGAAAGCGAGCTCGAAAATCACTCCGGCGGCGAGAAAGAGCCCGAAGCCAGCTATCGATCCGACACCGTAGCTGACGATCGCGCCCGCGACGAGCGCCAGAAGGATCCAGTAACGGCTCGAGACGATTGCCATGTCTGTCTCCTCGAATCGGGGCCTAATGAGAGCGGACGAAACGCAGCCGAAGTTCTAGCAGATCGCCCGGCATCTTGACCACTTCAGCATCCAACGACAGCCATTCGTCAGCCGGTGCCGCATTGCCTCACCGAATCGCCGCCGATCGCCCGCCTCGCCGGAGCCGCAGTTGCCCGGATTCGCTTCAGGAGGCACCGGTCATGGTTCGCTCCGCTAACAGTTAGCCAAACGCACCATGCGCCGCATGTAACCTTCGGCGCCCCGCCGAAGTATTTGCTCATGTCGTCAGGCAGTTATGCGGCTTTCGAGCGCTTGGCACGCTGCTTGCTCATAGGACCGCGTCAGTTGGTTTCGATCCTAAGACAGGGTTCACAGGGAGAATTCGATGAGTTTCGTTCGCGCCTTCGGTTTGGTTGCGATTTGCTCCATCACCACGAGCGCGCTTGCCGAGGAATCTGCTCCGCTTCCCGACTTCCGGCACGTGCTCGCGCGCGCCGACGCTGACGTTCGCGTCGCCGAGCCCGCCGCGCTCGATCGCTACACCGGCAGCTATCGGTCCGCGGACGGCGTGGTGTTCTACGTCGTGCAGGAAGAGGACGGTTCCTTGACGATCGATCTTCCTGCGAACTGCGCGTCGGAGTCGCGCTTGCGCGCCGACACCGCCAGCGGCTACTTCGTCGCCGAGTCGCCCACGGTGGTGCGGTTCGAAGCCGATGCCGCCGGCCGCGTGACGGGCCTCACGGCCTATCCCGCGAACGGCCGCGAGGCGATCGCTGCGGTGAAGGAGCCGATGCGGCGCGGCGTGGTGACGATCGACGACGTGCCGCCCGAGCAACTGCACCGCGGCATCGTGACGATCGAGGACGTGCCCACGGACGCGGCGAGCGTCGCCGTCGCGGCGAACTAGACCTCCAGTCCGATTCCTGGCCGCGCGCATCGATCGTGCGCGGCCAGGATCTCGCAGCTTCTTGTGACGAGAATTTCGAGCGCTAGCGCTCGCCGGCGCCGAGATCGCGAATCGCGGACGACGTAACGCGCAACCCCGGACCGTCGGCAACCTCCAGACGGCCGAGTCTCCGCGTCTCATCCACGCCGTTCTCGACGATGTACTCGATGCGCAACGGCTCGCTGCGCACGATGTCCACGAGCTCGACCCCGCTCGACCAGGCATCGAGATCCAGCAGCGCCACGAGCGCTTTGCCGGCCGGCGTGTCGGGAATTGCGACGCGGCTCCAGCTGGGCTGCGCGATCAGCGGCGACGGTAGCGCCTCGCTGACGCGCCAACCCATGATGCATACGCCGAACGCGCACAACGCAACCAGCAGCGCACGATCGCGGGCGCGCCAACGGCTCGGCCGGCTCAGCAGCTCCAGCCGCAGCAGGTTCTCGCGCCCGCGCGCCGCGGCGGCGAGACGCGGCGACGCCCGCACCCCGCGGTCGAGCATCATCGAGGCCAATCGCTCGATGTAGTGCGAGGTGCCGAGAGAGTCGCCGCAGCGCCGATCGCATGCCGCCTCGACGAGCAACAGCGCGCGCGAAGCGAGGTGCGCCACGATCGGGTTCCACCAGTACACGCGCTTGACGAGCACGATCGCCGCGATCACAAGCGGATCGCCGCGGCGCACGTGCCAACACTCGTGGACGAGCACGACGCGGGCGTCCGCCCGATCGAAGCCGTCGCCGATCCAAATCGTGGGGCGGAACCAGCCTGCCGCGGCGGCAACGCGCGAGCCGGCAACGATCCGGATCGCGGCGCGCGTGGGCCGGAGCAACGGCGGAAGGAGCTCGCGCAGGTGCTCGCCGTTGCGGCTGCGCGCCCGCCAGCTCTCGATCGAGGCCCGCAGGCCGACGCAGTCCACGACGAACCATGCCGCGCCGATCGCCAGCGCGGCGGCGAGCCACCACACGAGTCCCGGGCCCGCAACCGGCGCGGGCGCCGCGGCCGAATCGAACGGCGACATGACCGCCTCGAGGGAGGCGAGCGAAGTTTCCAACGAGGCCGGCAGGGCCACCGGCACGCGAATCCACGGCCAGGGCACGAGCCACGCGATCAACCCGGCGATCGCGAGCGCGAGACGCACGCGCACCGGAGCCTTCGGCAGCAACGACAGACCGGCCGCGGCCACGGCGCTCAGCGCGACGGCGGGAATCAGCATGTCGAGCAGCACGCTCATCGCCCCATGCTCACTTCTTGCGGCGGGCCTCTTCGACCAGTCTCTGGAGGTACTCGAGATCCTCGTCGCTCAACCGCTCGTCGCGCAGCAGCTGGGCGAACAGCGGGCGGAGGTCGCCGCCGAACAGCCGCCGCACGAGCGACTTGAGCAGCGGCTTCTGCAACCGCTCCTGCTTCACGGCGGGCTTGTAGAAGATCGTGCGGCCCTCGGTGGCGACGCGCTCGATGGCGCCCTTCTGCTCGAGACGATCCACGATCGTCTTCACCGTGGAGTACGTGACGCCGCGCGCCTCCCCGAGACGGTCGAAGAGCTCCGGGGCCGATAGCTGCCCGTCGCTCCAGAAGTGGGCCATCACGTCGAGCTCGAATTCGGAGAGTCGCATAAGTCTCGACAAGTGTAGAGTTCGCCGCGCGTATGTCAACGAGCCGCCGGCAGCCCCTAGAAAACTCCACAAACCGCACGAGGCCGCCATAGAATGACCGGGCGATGCGCCAAGCTGCATACGCGAGTTTCGAACAACATCAACAAATAGCGTTAAGTCTCTGTACTGCAATAATTTTACCGGGTACGAATCGGCGACCGTTCCGAGCCACCGCGCGCTCGGACACACGCTTCGCTCGACCGCGGGTGCATGAGGGGGAGCATGGCCGGCCTACTGTCCAAGGAACGAATCACCGCGGCACCGGGCTTCAACCGTTGGCTCGTGCCGCCCGCCTCCGTCGCGATCCACCTCTGCATCGGATCGGTGTACGCGTGGAGCATCTACAACCCCGCGTTGACGCGCGTGTTCGGCGTCGTCACCCCGGCAGCCGGCGACTGGACCTTCGCCCAGTCGAACCGGATCTTCACGGTCGCTATAGTTTTTCTCGGCTTGTCCGCCGCCGTTGCGGGCAAGTGGCTCGAGAACGTAGGTCCTCGCGCCGTCGGCACGGTTGCGGCGCTCTGCTGGGGCGGCGGTTATCTGCTCGGCAGCCTCGGCATCGTGTTGCATCAGCTCTGGATCGTCTATCTCGGCTACGGCGTGATCGGCGGCTGCGGGCTGGGGCTCGGCTACGTGTCGCCGGTGAGCACGTTGATCCGCTGGTTCCCCGACCGGCGCGGGATGGCCACCGGCATGGCGATCATGGGATTCGGCGGCGGGGCGATCATCGGTCAACCGCTGAAGAGCTACCTGATCAGGCTCTTCTATGAAGCTCCCGACTACCTCGGCACCGTGGCTCAGGTGAATCTCGTTACCGAGGGCGGCCGCCGCTTCGCCGAGGTGGCCGGCCAGATGCGCGAGGTCGTGGTCGTGGGCGCCAACGACGTCGCCGGAATGATCGTGCGGGGCGCGGAAGGCGTCTACGTCGTGGGCACGGGTGACGTGGGCGTCGCGCCCACGTTCGCTGCGCTCGGCGTCGGCTACCTGATCGTGATGCTCGCGGCAGCGTTCTCCTATCGGTTGCCGCCGGCGGGCTGGAAGCCGGCTGGGTGGACGCCGCCCGACGAAGCGCAGCGCTCGCGCCGGATGATCAGCGCGCGCACCGTCGACATCAACGAAGCTCTACGCACGCGGCAGTTCTGGCAACTCTGGATCATGCTCTGCTTCAACGTGACGGCGGGAATCGGCGTGATCAGCGTCGCACAGACCATGATGCGCGAGATCTTCGGCTCCACGCTGCCGGCGATCGTGGGCGCGTCGTTCGCCGCAACCTACGTGCAGATGATCAGCGTGTTCAACATGCTCGGCCGCTTCTTCTGGGCGAGCTCGTCGGACTACATCGGACGGCGCAACACTTACGCCGTGTTCTTCGCGCTCGGCATCGTCTTGTACCTGTCGATCCCGTACGTGGCCACGCAAGTGAGCGCGATGCCGGCGGTGATCTGGCTCGTCTATTTCTACGGCGCAACGATGATCATCTTCACAATGTACGGCGGCGGCTTCTCGACGATTCCGGCGTATCTCGCCGACATGTTCGGCACGCGCTACGTGGGCGGCATCCACGGACGGCTGTTGACGGCCTGGAGCGTGGCGGGCGTTCTCGGACCGGAGGCGACCACCTGGCTCAGAGGCCGCTCGATCGATTCCGCGCTGCACGATCTCGCCGCGCGAGTGGACCCCGAACGCTTTCGCGCCGCATTCGGCGCCGGCCTCGATCAGCTCGATGCGCTGATCAAGGGCCAGACGGTCACGATCGCGAAGCTCATGGAAATCGCGCCGGCCGGAACGGTGGACCCCACTCCGAGCCTCTACAACGTCACGATGTATCTGATGGCGAGCCTGCTCGCGATCGCGTTGGTGGCGAATGCGCTGATGAAGCCGGTCGCGGCGAAGCATTACATGACGGACGCCGAGCCGGCGGACGCAGCGGTGCGCTCATGACGAAGCTCGCGTCCCGTTCGGTCGCCGCGGCGCTCGCCGCCGTGCTCGCGGCGTGTGGCGGCGGCAGCGACTCGCAGCAGCCGGCGGCGGCAGCGGGCGCGGCCGCTTCATCCGCAGCGGCGCCGGCCGCCGCGCCGCACCCGTTCACGCTCGACACGCACGTCGACATTCCGTTCGACTTCGCGACGGCAAAGGTGGACCCGCTCGACGCGGACATCCAAGTGAACCTCGAGAAGATGCGCCGCGGCGGTCTCGACGCGGCGTTCTTCATCGTCTACGTCGGCCAGACACCGCGCACGGACGAGAACTACGCCAAGGCGCGCGACGACGCGCTGACCAAATTCGCCGCGATCCACCGGATGACGGACGAGCTCTATCCGAGCACCATCGAGCTCGCGTACTCGCCGGCCGACGTCGAGCGCATCCGGTCCGCCGGCAAGCTCGTGGCGGCCATCGGCATCGAGAACGGGTTCGTGTTCGGCAAGGACCTCGCGCAGCTCGACCGCTACTACGAGCTCGGCGCGCGCTACGTCACCCTCGTGCACGACGGCGACAACGATCTCGCGCGGTCGGCGCGTCCCGACCCGCGGCTCGGCGACGCCGTCGAGTCGGCGGCCGGCGTCACGGAATTCGGCGCCGTCGCCATCGAGCGCATGAATCGGCTCGGCATCATGGTGGACGTGTCGCACGGCGGGAAGCAGACGGCGCTCGACGCGATGCGGTTGTCGCGCGCGCCGGTGATCGCGTCGCATTCGGGCGTGGCCGGCGTCACCAAGCATCCGCGCAACATGGACGACGAGACGCTGCTCGCGCTACGCGACGACGGCGGCGTGATCCAAGTGGTGGCGTACGACGCCTACCTGCGCGTGCAGACGGACGACGAGCTCGCCGCGGTGCGCGACCTCCGCGCGCGCCTGCTCGCCGGGCGCGGCTTCGAGCAGCTCAGCGCCGAGCAGCGCGCCGAGTACGACGCCGGCCTCGCCGACATCCGCAAGCGCTGGCCTCAGGCCACGGTGCGCGACTTCGTGAACCACATCGACTACGCGGTGAAGCTGATCGGCGTGGACCACGTCGGCATCAGCTCCGACTTCGGCGGCGGCGGCGGCGTGGTCGGGTGGAACGACGCCGCGGAGACGGCGAACGTCACGGCCGAGCTTCGTGCGCGCGGCTACGGCGACGAGGACATCGCCAAGCTCTGGGGCGGTAACTTGCTGCGGGTTTGGCGCGACGTCGAGCGCGTGGCCGCGGAAACCGCGGCCGCACGCTAACGCGTCATTTCGGCGCGCCGTCGGCGGGCACCCGCCACAGGCTCGTCTTGCGCAGCTCGTCTGCCACGCGGCCGGTGCGCGCGAGCTTGGTGGACTGATGCGCGTAGTACGCCTGCTCGAAGCTCTGCGCGCCCTGCTGCCGCAGGATCACGCCGAGCGCGATCGGGAACTCGGGCGGCGCCATCGCGAGCAGCAACTGCGCGAGAATCCGGTTGTTCTCGTCGTGGCGCAGCACGTCGTTGGGATTGGCCCGCGCGTCCACGATCCTGAGCGACATCGTCTGCGCGTCGAAGGCGAGACCCTTGGCGCCGTTGTCGAACAGGAGCGGCTCGCCGTGCGCGACGTGAATCTGCGCGCTCGCTTCTTTGTCGCGGTCCGTGAACGAGTTGTAGACGCCGTCGTTGTAGACGATGCAGTTCTGAAAGATCTCGACGAACGAGGCACCCTGGAATCCGTGCGCAGCCTCGAGCACTTTGCCGAGGCCCGTCTTGTCCACGTCGATGGCGCGCGCGATGAACTTGGCGCCCGCGCCGAGCGCGAAGGCGCCCGGCAAGATCGGCGTGTCGAACGAGCCTTGCGGCGTGGACGGCGACCGCGTGCCGACGCGCGACGTGGGCGAGTACTGGCCCTTCGTGAGCCCGTAGACCTCGTTGTTGAACAGCAGGATCTTGAAGCCCACGTTGCGGCGCAGCGCGTGCATCAAGTGATTGCCGCCGATCGAGAGGCCGTCGCCGTCGCCGGTGACCACCCACACGTCGAGCTCCGGATTGGCGAGCTTGAGCCCCGTGGCGATCGCGGGCGCGCGGCCGTGGATCGTGTGGAAGCCATAGGTCTCCACGTAGTACGGGAAGCGCGACGCGCAGCCGATGCCGGACACGAACACGGTCTTCTCGGGCACCGCGCCGACGTCGGCCAGCGCGCGCGTGACGGACTTGAGCACGGCGTAGTCGCCGCAGCCGGGGCACCAGCGCACTTCCTGAGACGAGGCGAAATCCTTGGCTTGCAGCTGAGCGCTCATTTGCGGTCTCCCGACACTGCCTTCGGCGCCGAGTGCACCACGGGCTTCGCCGCGAGCAGGCTTCGAATCTTTTGCGCGATCTCGGCGATCAGGAACGGCTGGCCGGTGACCTTGTTGAGCTGCACCGTTTCCACACCGAGCTTGTCGCGGAGCAAGGTCGCGAGCTGACCCATGTTCATCTCGGGCACGAGGATGCGGTCGAAGCCTCGCAACAACTCGCCCAAGTTCTCGGGGAGCGGGCTCAAGTAGCGGATGTGGATGTGGCTCACGCCTTCGTGCGCCGCGAACCCGCGCACGGCCTGGTAGATCGCGCCATAGGTCGAGCCCCAGCCGACCACGGCGAGTGCGCCCTC
>DASUFK010000146.1:0-20340 GCA_036274615.1 Gammaproteobacteria bacterium
GGTAAGCGAGCCGGAATCGTTCGGTCTCGCGCTCGTCGGCGTCGTGGCGCTCGCCGCTCGCCGGCGCCGCGCTCGCGCGGCAGTCTGACTTCGACGGTTTGGGCCTCGCTTGGCGACGCGGCATTGCGGCCGCCGCGTTGCGTTCGCCGGCGCCGGCGTCTTGTCGAAAGCGCCGGTGTGAGAGACTAGATCCCTCCAACGAGCACGAGGCAGACGGTCATGGCGGCACCTCCCGGCGTGAGCGAGCGCGACTTCTCTCAGGCGCTCCAAGAATTCGCGAACGCCATCGGCCGCGACTCCGTGTTCACGTCGGACGAGGACCTCAAGCTTTACCGCGACGCCTATTCGCCCTTCGTCGGCGAGCCCGAGGACCGCGTGGCCTCGGCCGCGGTGGCGCCGAGCAGCACGGAGCAGGTGCAGGCGGTCGTCCGCGTGGCGAACAAGTACAAGATCCCGCTCTGGACGATCTCCACCGGCAAGAACTTGGGCTACGGCGGCTCGTCGCCGGCGTACTCGGGCAGCGTGATCGTGGACCTGAAGCGCATGAACCGTGTGCTCGAGGTCAACGACAAGACGCACTATGCGGTCGTCGAGCCCGGCGTGAGCTACTTCGACCTCTATCGCTACATTCAGGACCGCAAGCTCAGGGTCTGGATCGATCCGGCGGATCCCGGCTGGGGCTCGCCCATGGGCAACGCGCTCGAGCGCGGCGGCGGCCGCACGCCGATGAAGGATCACTGGAACGCGGTCTGCGGCCTCGAGGTGGTGCTCGCGAACGGCGAGGTGCTGCGCACCGGCATGGGCGGAATGGCGAACTCCGAGGTATGGCACCAGTACAAGTACGGCTTCGGGCCGCACGTCGACGGCCTGTTCTCGCAGTCGAACTTCGGCATCGTCACTCGCATGGGCTTGTGGCTCATGCCCGCGCCCGAAGCGTATCGCGACGGCCGCGTGAGCGTGGCGCTGCACGACGACCTCGTGCCGTTCATGGAGACGTACTCGTACCTGCACAACTCCGACATCCTGCGCGGCACGATGCTGCTCGACAGCCCGTTGCTCAACTATCACGTGTCGCAGGGCGGCTCGTTCTTCGAGATGCCGAACGGGCCGTCGATCGCCGACCTCGACAAGCTCGCACGCGACAGGAATTTGCCGTACTGGGGGGCGGAGTTCCGCTTCTGGGGGCCGCCGAAGCTCGTCGACGCGCAGTGGGAGTACGTGAAGGAAAAGTTCGGCGCGATCCGCGGCGCCACCTTCACCGACGGCCGCCGCTACGTCTTTCCGGCGGACATCGACCAGACCGACTCCACGCTCGGCGTCGCGCTCGGCATCCCGAGCTTGGGTGTATTCGGGCTGCTCCAGGGCGGCGGCCATCTCGGCTTCTCGCCGATCATCCCGATGACGGGCGAGGCCGTGTTCAAGGCGCAGAAGGTCTACGGCAAGCTCTATTCGGATCTGAAGCTGCCGGTCGGCAACCAGTTCGCGGCGCTGCCGTGGTCGTACAACCCGCGCGCGCTCGTGCTGCTGTTCGGTTTGCCGATGTCGAAGGACGTTGCAGAGAACAAGAACAACCGGCTGATTTTCGACAAGCTCGTCGAAGTGTCGGCTGCGAACGGCTGGGCGGAGTACCGCACGCACGTGGCGTTCATGGACAAGGTCGCCGACATGTACTCGTTCAACAATCATGCGATGCGGCGGTTCCACGAGACGCTGAAGGACGCCGTCGATCCGAACGGAATCTTGTCGCCGGGCAAGTCGGGGATCTGGCCGAAGCGCCTGCGCAAGGCGTAAGGAGCAACAAGCGTGCGTGTGTTGCTGTCCGCGGTCGGCACGCGCGGCGACGTGCAACCCGCGATCGCGCTGGCGCTCGAGCTGCGCAAGCGCGATCACCAAGTGCGGCTGTGCATCTCGCCGAACTTCGTCGCCTGGGCCGCGAGCCTCGGGCTCGAAGCGCGGCCGATGGGCGTCGAGATGCGCGCGCCGCCGCGCAAGTCGAGTGCGCCGCCGCCCACGCTGTCCGCGGAGGATTTGCGCCGGCTGCGCGAGTCGATGCCGGACCTCGTCACGGATCAGTTCGACACGCTCGGTGCCGCGGCCGAGGGTTGCGACGTGATCGTGGGCTGCAACGCGCACCAGTACGCGGCGCCGTCGATCGCCGAGCGTGCGGATATCGGCTGCGTCACGGCCGTGTATGCGCCGAACTCGATTCCGTCGCCCGAGCTCGCGCCTCCGCCCGCGCCATTCCAGAAGGAGCCGCCGGCCGGGAGCAACGACGAACGGTGGCGGGCCACCGCGAAAGCCTGGAACGAGCGCGCGCTCGAGCGCGTCAATCACAATCGCGGCCGGCTCCGCCTCGAGCCTGTCGCCGACGTGCTCGACTACACGCTCACCGACCACACCTGGCTCGCCGCCGACGCGGCGCTCGCCCCGCCGCCCGCGGCCTCCGGCCGCCGGATCTTCCAGACCGGCTCGTGGGTGCTCGCCGATTCCTCGCCGTTGCCCGCGGGCCTCGCGGCATTCCTCGAGCGCGGCGATCCGCCGGTCTTCGTCGGCTTCGGCAGCATGCCCGCGGCCAGCGACGCGGCGCGGCCGCTGATCGCCGCGGCGCGCACCGCGGGCCGCAGGATCGTGGTGTCTAAAGGCTGGGCCGACCTCGAGCTCGGCGGCGATGCGCCCGACGCGATCGCGGTGGGCGACGTGAGTCACGGCGCTCTCTTTCCGCGCGTCGCCGCCGTGGTGCATCACGGCGGCGCCGGCACCACGGCCGCGGCGGCTAGAGCGGGCGTGCCGCAATTGATCACGCCCCTGTTCGGCGATCAGTTCTACTGGGCGGAGCGAGTGGTGCAGCTTGGGGCCGGCGCCACGGTGCCGCATACGGCCATGACCGACGAGGCGGTGACGCGCGCGCTCGGCGCGGCGCTCGGTCCCGCGGTGACGGAGCGGGCGCGCTCGCTGGCGCTGCTCGTCCGTGCGGATGGAGCCGCAACTGCCGCGAGCCGGCTCGAGGCGGAATACGGGAACCGCTAGCGCGAGTTAGTCAAGGGTTGATCCCACTCAGGGGATAGCGCACTGTACCGGCACCTTGAACCAAGGATGGTCCAGTGAACAAAGAGCTATGCAAGGTGCTCGTCGTCGACGACGAGCGGGACAACGCGGATACCAACGTGGTGCTCCTCCGGTTGTGGGGCCACGAAGCTGAGGCCGCGTACTCCGCCGAAGACGCGATCTCCAAGGCCAAGTCATTGGACCCCGACGTCGTGCTCATGGACATCGGGTTGCCGGGGATGAACGGCTTCGATCTCGCCCAAGAGTTGCGCAAGTGTTGTCCGGGCGCCAAGTTTCTCGCTCTAACGGGATATACCCGTGCCGATATCGTGCGTCGCGCCCGCGATTCCGGTTTCGAGCGCGTTCTGATCAAACCGGCCCCGGCCAAAGCCATCAAAGAGGCGGTCGATACCGGGTGCGCCGCGGCGGCGGCCGAATAGCGCACCAGGAAAATTGGGCGCTACTGCGCCGGTAGGCGACGCAGCACCAGAATCCCCGTGATGCCGATGATGGCGTGGATCGCCGTCAGCACGATTCTGCCCGGGTCGAACAACTGCAGCGTGGACACGACGTCGACCGGGATCCACACGAGCAGCTCCCACGCCGCCACCACGATGACGAGCACGCGCGCTCGCGCCGGGGGCGAGTAGATCCAGAGCATCGCGCCGAGCAGCACCCACGTCATCACGCCCGGCAGCCCACCGATCAGCGCGGCTCGCACCCCGAGCGGGTCGATGGAGCCGACGTCGGCTACTGCCCAAGTCGCCGCGAATCGAGCCGGGTCGAGAAGCGCCATGGCGGTGAGCCCGATGCCTTCGAGGAGGTAGAGGGAGCCGACGACTCGTTGCCACCACTTTGCCGCGGTCATGACGCAGATCCTTCGTTGTTGTTGGCGTTTGGAAGCCGCGCGCTAGCTTACGCGAAGCGCGCGTAGCTGAGGTGCGCGAGATTCGCGGCGTCTAGCGCGCGCCGCGCGCCTTGCGCTCGGTCTCCACGCAGTCGTACGGCAGGAACTCGAGCCCGGGCTGCACGCGGAACGTCACGTAGTTCTCGTACGACACCGTCTCGGTGAACGCGTTCGGGTCGGTGGCCGAGAAGTCGTAACGTAGCGTCGCGCCGCCGTCGCGCGGCGTGAAGCGCTCCATGAGCCGCATCTCGCGGCTCTGCGGCACGCCCACGAGACCGTAGAGTTCGAAGTACGGCCAGTCGATGTGCGTGGTGGCGATCACGAGCGCGTCGCCGTCCCACTTGCCGGCCGAGTAGCCGAGCGGCGTGTAAGGGGCGCCGGCCGGCGGCTCCTTGCCGTCCATGTGGATGAGCCGGTCGATCTCGAACCATTCGTTTTGCAGCACGAGGTCGGCGCCGCGCTCGACGAAGCGCACGGCGTACGGGCCGCTGCGCAGCATCACGCGCGGCATGCCGGGCGACACGCAGCCGAGCACCGGGTCGTCGACCACTTCGTCGTACGCGGCCTTGCCGGCCGCCGCGGCCTGCGTGAGCGGCGGGTTGCTGACCCACGCCGGCGCCTGACCGGCGCGCGTGGGCACGAAGACCTTGCCGAAGAATCCCTTGCCCGCCGAAGCCGTCGCGGCTGCCGCGGCCGCGGGCGTCGGCGGCCGTGCTTCGGTGTCGACCGCGCGAGCGGCGGCCCAGCGCGGCTGCACGTTGCCGCGCAGCAGTATCTCGCGGCCGTCCGCGACCAGCAGATTCGTGACGTACATGCGCCGGTCGTTGCGCTTGGACGGATTGCCCGCGAACGACACCGTATCGCCGACCCTCAACAGGTCGCGCGGCAAACCGGCTCGGTCGAGCCGCGTGAGGTCCGCGCTCTCGATGTCCCAGAGTCGGTCGTTGCCGTCGACGGATTTGGTGCTCACCTGGAAGCGCACGTGCGGATTGCGCCACAGCACGCTCACCACCTCGCCGCGCGCCTCGACGAATTTGCCGGCGTCGTATTCGGCCGTGGAGTGATGCGCGCGCGCCGCCGACGCGCAGGCGAGAAGGATCGCGGCCGCGGCGAGCGCGGCGGATCGTTTGCCCGGGGAGTGCTGCATCTGCCGTTCCCGAACCGGATCGACCCCGAGGATTATGCCTTCGCCCGAAGCGTCGTGATACGCTCCGGCGCAAGGCAAAACGGTATTGGCCGTTTGCTTGGAGATCGATCGGGCTGCCCGATCGATCCGGGGGTAGAACGATGATAAGAGTTCCAGGGAGCGCCCTCGGGGGCGCGCTCGCCCTATCGGCGACGCTCGGTTTCGGCGCGGAGGCGCTCGCGCAGGACAGTCCCGCGCCCGCGCGTCTCGATCCGGACAAGATGGCCGGGCTCAATCTCACGGCGATCCCGCCCGACGCCTATCAGGACATCCTCGAGTCGGGCGAGCTCAAGATGCGCGTGGCCACCCTGTTCGAGGGCAAGGAGCTGCGCGTGTCGATCTTCGAGTCCACGCCGGCGAAGACCAATCACCGCACGCGGCCCACCGACGTCGATGAGTTCGTCTACGTGCTGTCGGGCAAGCTGATCCTCACGGAGCCGAACGGCACGCGTCACGAATACCTGCCCGGCGATTCGCTCGTGCTGCCCGTCGGCTACAAGGGCACGTGGGAAATGCAGGGCAACTACCGCGAGCTCGTGGTGCTCGCGCAGAAGGGTAAATAGTTTTTCGTTCGGCTGAACCTTGGGGGGAATCACCATGAAGAAGTTGGCACTGGCGGCGGTTAGCGTCGCGTTCGTGAGCGCGGGCGCGCTCGCGCAAGACGCGAAGACCGTGATCGCGAATTCGCAGAAGGCGCTCGGCAATCCCACGTCCGTCACGTACTCGGGATCGGCGCACGACGTCGCGTTCCAGCAATGCGGAGCGAACGCGACCTCGCTGATCTGCTACGGCACGCACGATCCGATGCGGCCGATCACGGACTACGTCCGCGTGATCGACCTGGCGGCGCCGGTGTCGCGACACAAGGGCACCACGATGAATTTCGGCGCCGGCGGCTCCACGACGATCACGCCCGGCACGTTCTTCCAGCAAGTCACGGCGCAGCAGTCGGATGTGTCGCAGCCGTGGGGCCAGTCGCTCGAGCTCTACATCACGCCCTGGGGTTTCCTGAAAGGCGCCGCGGCGAACAACGCCACCGCCAGCAGCAAGACCGTGGAGGGCAAGAAGTACACGATGCTGAGCTGGAGCCCCACGGTGAAGGCGCCGTCCGGCAAGAGCTACACCGTGAACGGCTACGTCAACGCCGACAACCTCGTCGAGCGCGTGGAGACGTGGAACGGCGAGAACATCATGGGCGACATGCACATCCTCGCCACGTACACCGACTGGCGCGACTTCGGCGGCGCGGTGTTCCCGACGCGCATCGTGCAGACCCGCGGCGGCTGGCCGTTCTTCGACGTGCAGGTCACGAACGCGCAGGCGAACCCGCCGAACCTCGCGTCGCTCGCGACGCAGCCCCCGCCGCCCGCAGGCGGCGGTCCCGGCGGCGGCGGCGGTCCTCCGGGCGGTCAACCGCCCGCGCTCACGGTCACGGCGGAGAAGCTCGGCGACGGGCTCTATCGCTACACCGCGGGGCAGGGCAGCTACGACTCCGTGATCGTCGAGTTCAAGGACTACATCATGATGCTCGAGGCCGGGCAGAGCCAGGCGCGAGCCGCGGCTTACGTCGCCGAGATCAAGAAGCAGTTCCCCGGCAAGCCGATCCGCTACGTGATGAACACGCACGCGCACTCCGACCACACGGGCGGTCTGCCGGTGCTCATCGCCGAGGGCGCCACGCTGATCACGCAGCAGAACAACGTCGAGTTCTTCGAGCGCGCGCTCAACACGCCGCGCACGCTGCTCGACGACGCGCTGTCGAAGAATCCGAAGAGGGCCAAGGTGGAAGGCGTCGCGGAGAAGAAGGTCTATACCGACGGCACGCGCAGCGTCGAGATGTACCACATCTATCCGTCGCCGCACTCCAACGGCCTGATGGTCGCGTACATCCCGAAGGAGAAGGTGCTGTTCCAGGGCGACTACTCGGTGAACCCGGGTCAGCCCGCGAACGACCACGTGAAGGCGCTCGTGCCGGCGCTCGAGAAGCTCGGGCTCACGAACTTCGAGCGCTACATCAACGTGCACGTGTCGGCCCAGCCGCAGACCAAGGCGGACGTCTGGAAGGCGGTCGGCAAGTAACGGCCTGATCCACGCCACGCCGGCGGCGGTCCTCGCGGCCGCCGCCGGTGTACAGTGAGTCGCGATGGACGACGCGATTCGCTTGACCGATCTCGAGGTGCGCTACGGGCGCGTGCGCGCGCTCGACGGCCTGTCGCTCGCCGTTCCTCGCGGCGAGATCTACGGATTCTTGGGGCGCAACGGCGCCGGCAAAACCACTACGCTCCGCGTGCTCATGGGCATCGTGCGCGCCGACGGCGGCACGATCGAGCTCAACGGCAAGCCGATGAAGCGCGTGTCGGTCGCCACCAAGCGCGGCATCGGCTACGTGTCGCAAGAGCAGAGCTTCTATCCGTGGATGACGCCGCGCCAACTCGGCCGGTTCGTGGCGGCGTTCTATCCGTCGTGGGATGACGCCGAGTTCGAGCGGCTCCTGCGCGTGCTCGATATCCCGGCCGACCGGCGCACCGGCCAGCTCTCCGGCGGCACGCGCACCAAGGTCGGGCTCGCGCTCGCGCTGGCGCCGCGGCCGCCGCTCTTGCTGCTCGACGAGCCCACCACCGGGCTCGATCCCGTCGCGCGCCGCGAGTTCGACGACTGGGTGGTGGCGATGGCGGCGGAGCGTGGCATCACGGTGTTCCTGTCCTCGCACCACGTGGACGAGGTGGAAGCGGTGGCCACGCGCGTCGGCATCATCCAGGCCGGGCGCGCGCGCATCGAGGGCCGCGTCGACGATCTTCGCCGGCGCGTGCGCCGCGTTCGCGCGCTCGAGCCGCTCGAGCCGCCGCCGGGCTTCGCGCGCGTGCGCGGCGACGTGTGGCAGGCGGACCCCGAGGCGTGGGACGCGGCGGTCTGGCCCGAGGGCGCGGCCGTCGACACGCTGCCGCTCGAGGAGATCTTCCTCGCGTTCGCCCGCACCGACGCGCCTGCGGCCGCCGCCGCATGAGCCTCGCGCTGCTGCGCAAGGAAGCGCACGAGCACGGCGCCGTGCTCGCCGCGACGTTTCTCATCGCGCTCGCGGCCCTGTACGTGCTGCTCCAGGCGGCGTCGTGGACGGGCGGACGGTTCGTCGGCCTCGCGCGCTATCTGCTGACGATCGCGCCGCTGCTCGGGCTCGTGCTCGCGAATCGGCTGCTGGTGCGCGAGTACACGGGCCGAACGCAGTTCTTCCTCGAGACGCTGCCGATCGGCCGCGCCCGCGCGTTCGTCACCAAGTGGCTGCTCGGCTGCGCGCTGATGCTGCTCACGGCGGTGCTCGCCTGGCTCGCGAGCTGGGAGTTCGTGCGGCGCTCGGAAGTGATCGACGCGGCCGGCGCGCGCGCGGCGCTGCTGTGCGCGGCCACGTTCTGCCTCACGGTCTGGTCGTTCGCCGCGCTCGCGGGGATGCTCGGCCGGTATCGCTACATCGTCTGGGGCGCCGTGGCGCTCGCGTTGCTGATCGCCACCGACGTCGGCGGCATCGCGTTCTTCGACTTGCCGGTGATCACGCTGCTCGGCCCGGCCATGCAGATGGCGGTGGCGACGCCGAAGCGGCTCGCGTTCGTGGTCGCGCTCGCGATCGCGGCCGGTTGCGCCGCGGGCGCCGCCGCGCTCGCGCTTGCGGGCTCGGGCGCGATGGCGAGCACGCTCGCGCGGCGCATGACGGCGCGCGAGGTGGTGTTCGCGGTGGTCGCCTTGCTCGCCGTGGCCACGGTGGCGTTCACGCTCGAGCCGAAGCCGGTGCGGCCGCCGTTCGATCTCATCGAGGGCGAGCGGTTCGACGGCAAATGGGTGAGCGTGGGCGTGCGGCCTGCCGCGGCGTTCGACTCGGCGGCGGCGCTCGCGCTCGCGAAAGACATCGCCAATGACGCCGACTCGCTCATCGACGCTCTGCGGCTCGACGTCCATCCGCCGGTTTACGTGCTCCCGCAGCGCGGCCTCGATCGCGAGGTGATGCAGCGCGCCGCGCTCGGCGAGGCCGACGGCATCGTGCTCAAGGTGGCGGTGGACGCGCCGCGCGAGAACGTGCGGATGCTCGTGCTCCATTCGTTGGTGTCGGACGCGACGCTCGACCGCGCCATGAAGGACGACCGGCACGTGCTGCTCGACGGCCTCGCGTCGTACTGGGCGCTGCGCGGCGACGAGCACGCTCGCGAGCTCTGGTGGCTGCGCGCGGCGGCGGTGGACGAGCCGCTGCCGAAGGAGCGGCTGCTCGCCTGGTCGGAGACGAGCGAGCGGTTGGGCGACTGCAAGGCGCTCGGCGTCGCGTTCGGCGTGTTCGACGCGCTGGCGGCGCGTGTGGGCCTCGACGCGGCGCTTGCACTCTCGCGCGAAATTTTCACGAAGCCGCCGGACGACGCGCGCGTGCTGTTCGAGCGGCGGCCGGCGGCCGCGCTCGCCGCCGCCGGCGTCGACTGGGACCGGCTCGCGGCCGACGCGGCGGCCGCGCGCGACGCCGCCCGCGAACGGCACGCGGCCGACCTCGCGCGGCGGCCGGCGGTGACCGCGAGCGTCGCCTGGCACGCGAGCGCCGCGCGCGGCGCCGCGATCGAGACCACGCTCACGGGCGCGCCGCGCTACGCGGCCTACTACCGCGTGCTGTCGCCGTGGACCACGGACGCGGGCGACATGCCGAGGCTCGACGTGATCGGCACGCACGGCGTGCTGCCGCTGTCCGCGCCGCGCGCCGCGCGGGTGCTCGCGGTGCTCGAGGTAGACGATCCCGTGCTCGACTGCGCGAACCGCGTTCTGGCCGAGCGGTTGCAGGTCGCGGACCGCGCCCGATGAACGCCGCGCTGCTGCACAAGGAGCTGCGCGACCTGCTGCCGTGGGGAATCCTGGGTCTAGCGCTCGGCGCGAGCCACATCGTCGAGCAAGCGCTCACCCAGGTGGACCTCGCGCCGCTCGGCCGCACCTTCTACCTGCTCAACGATTTCCACGTGGTCGCCTATTGGCTCATCGCGTTCGCCATCGGCAGCGGCCTCGCGGTGCGCGAGCACGACGACCGCACGCTCGGATTCCTCGACGGCCTGCCGGTGTCGCGGTCGCGCGTGTTCGCGGTGAAGCTCTGCGTGATGGCGCTGTTCGTGCTCGTGGGCCCGCTGATCGAGCTCGCCACCAACGTGACGATGCACCTTCTGTCGCGCGGCGCGCTCGACCGCGAGCTCCATCCGGTGCTACTGCTCCAGGCGCTGGCGCTGCAAGCAGTATTTGTCGGCAACGGCCTGCTGCTCGGCGCGGCGATCGGCCGGCTCCGGAGCCTCACCTGGCTCGTCGTGGGGCTCGCGGCCACGACGCTGATCTTGATCGTCGAGCGCGTGCCGCGCGCGGCGGTGCTGAATCCGCTGTCGCTGCTCGACTGGCAGTGGACGGACGGCGGAATCGGCGTGGACGGGCAGACGGTGCGAACGCAGCTCGCCGTCGCCGTGGCCGCGGCGCTCGTGGCCTGGCACGGGTTCGTGCGCGCCGGCAAGGCGGGCCGGCCGCTCAACGTGAAAGGCCCGGTGGCCGGCGCGATCGTCGCGGTGGCCACGCTGGCGGCGCTCACGGCCGCCGTGTTGCTCACGGTGCAGCAGATGACCGTGCAGACGACCACCGCCGGCCCGCGCGGCGCGCAGAGCTACGAGTTCGCGTCGAGCCCGCCGGCGCGCACGGAGACCGCGCACTATCGGATCTCCTATCCGGCGCACGAGGCGGAGGCCGCGCTCGCGCTCGCCGCGCAAGCGGACGAGATCTTCGAGCAGGTGCACGCGCTGCTCGGCGTGCCGCTCGGCGATCCGATCGACGTCGACACGTCGGGCTCGGCGCCGAACACGCACGGCACCGCGTTCCTCGGGCGGCTGCGGATGCGCCTCGACACCGAGGTGGCGGCGGTGCTCGCCCACGAGACCGCGCACGTGGTGTCCCGGCGAGCCGCGGGCGACGAGCGCGCGTGGTTGTGGGAGGCGGCCAGCGTGCTCAACGAAGGTCTCGCGAGCTGGGTGGAGACGCGGTTCCGCGCGCGCGAGCAGCGCGGCGACGAGCGCATGCTGGTGCTCGCGGCGATGCTGGAGCGTCGCGAGCTCGCGATCGAGGAGCTCGCGAGCCCCGCGCTGTTGCGGTCGGTGCGCGACGAGAACGTGAAGTACCCGGCCGGCGAGGCGCTGATCGCGGCGCTCGTGACGGTGTACGGCGAGTCCGCCGTGCCGCGGCTCCTGCACTCGTTCGCCGATCCGCGGCTGCCGTCCGACCTGCGCGGCGTGCCGCTGTGGCAAGCAACCTTCCAGCTCGCGGGGTTCGACCTCGCGGCGGTCACCGACGAGTTCTACCGCAGCGTCGAGGCCTTCGGGGCGGCGCACGCGGACGAGCTCGCGGCGCTGCCGCGGCCGCGCGCCGTGGTCGTGCGGGCGGGCGGCCGGTTCGGCGCCATGGCCGTGATCGACGGGACCCCGATCGAGGGGCCGGACGCTGCCGCGGCGGGATCGCCGGAGCTCGTGATGCGCTTCCGGCCGGCGCCGGACAGCAGCGCCACGGAGTATCGCCAGCTCCCGGCCGTCGCCAACCGGCCGGTGTGGCCCGGCGCCCGGTACGGTTTCGCGGGCCGGCTCTGCGTGCAGCCCGGCGTCACCGTCGGCGCCGAGGTGCTGTTCGAGGCGTGGACGTGCCTCCCCACCAGCGACGGGATCGATGCTGCCGATCTAGGGGACCACGAGCCCGGCGACGAGGAATAGCCGTCCGCCGGCGGGTCAACCGGCGGCGAAGTCGCCGCCGAGCGCGAGGTGCAAGTTCACGCGCTGCACGCGGCGCTCGGCCTCCACCCGCAGCAAGTTCATGCGCGCCGTGTGGAAGTCGATCTGGCGCTCCTGCACCGCGCGCAGATCGGCCGAGCCCACGCGGTAGCGCGTTTCCGCGAGCTCGAGCGCGCGGCGCGCGTCGGCCACCGCGGCCGTGAGGATGGTCTCGCGGTCCTTGAGCACCGCTTCGCTCGACAGCGCGTTCTCCACGTCGCGAAACGCGGCGAGCGCGGTCGACACGTACTGCGCGGCGGCTTGCTGCTGCTCGGCGCTGCGGACCTCGACCTGCGCCTTGAGCGCGCCGCCCGCGTACAACGGCGCGAGCAGGCTCGCGCCGATGCTCCAGACCGGGTTGTCCCGTTCCTCCAGCACGAACAGGTCGCTGCTGATGCTCGACACGCCGCCCGTGAGCGAGAACCGCGGCAGCCGCGCGGCCTGGGCCTCGCGCACCCGGCTGAACGCCGCCGCCACGCGGTTTTGCGCCGCGATCAGGTCGGGCCGCCGCTCGAGGAGCTCCGACGGAAGCCCCGCCGGCACGCCGCCCTCGAGCGCGGCGAGCGAGCCGAGCTCGCGCGGCACGCCGACGTCCGCGGCCGGGTAGCGCCCCAGCAGGAGCTCGAGCGCGCGCAGCGACTGGCCGTGCGCGAGGTCCACCTGGCGCAGGCTGTCGCGGAAGTTCTGCACGTTCACGCGCGCGGTCGCCACGTCGAGCTCGCTGCCGATGCCCACGCGCAGGCGCTGCTCCGCGAGCATTTGCAGGTTCTCGGCCGCGTCGACCATCTCGGCGAGCATCGCTTGTTGCAGCACGGTTTCGGTGGCGAGGAACCACGACTTGGCGACGAGCGCCGCGAGCGACTGCCGCGCGAACTCGAGGTCCGCCTGCGCGGACGCGTACTGCTCCTTGGCGACGCGGGTGCCGTAGCGCACGCGGCCCCAGAGATCGAGCTCCCACGACGCCGTGACGCCGATGCCCTCGAGACCGGAGTTGTCGCCGGACATCTCGCCGCCGCCGCGGGCGAGCGCGTCCACCGTGGGATAGAGCTTGCCGCCCGCGACCCGCACCATCGCGCCCGCCTGCTCCACGCGCGCGGCCGCGACGCGAAGGTCGGAGTTGTACGCGAGCGCTTCCGCGACGAGCTCGTCGAGCCGCGCGTCCGCGAACGTGGCGAGCCAGCCGTCCTCCACATGTCCCGGCGACGCGCCCGGCGTTACAAAGGCCGGGGGCAGCGGCGCGTGCTCGGCGACGGTTTCGCCGAGCTGCTCGGTGGACGGCGGCGGCGCGAGCGCGCAGCCCGCGAGCGCGGCGCCGGCGGCGAGGGCCGCTGCGCGCCGCCAGCCGGCGAGAACGCGCGCGGTGTTGTTACGCGCGTGCCGCATGTCAGTGGAGCTTGAGCACCAGGTAATTCACATAGGAGCCGATGCGCAGGATCACCTTGCGCACGATGTGGATGTGGTGGCCGTGCTGCGTGTAGATCGCGCCGTGACCCATGGCGCCCGCCGCGAGGAACAGCCCGCGCTCGCGGTCCTCGATGTCGAGGCGCACGGCGAAATTGCCGGGCGGCATCGGCGCCGTGCCGGTTTGCGGAATCGCGCCGGTCATCGGCAGCTGCCCTTGGCCTTGGGCCCAGACGATCGAGTCGACGCGCGCCTTGATGATCCGCCCGGGATACGTCTCGAGCGCGATCTCGGCCTCGTCGCCGGGCTGCACCTGGTGCAGCTCGTTCTGATGGAACAGCGCGATCACCTGGTACTCGTCCTCGACGAACGTCATCACCGGCAGCATGCCGAGCGCGGTGGCCATCTGCCCCGGACGCAGCTGCAGGTTGATCACGGTGCCGTCCGCCGGCGCCGTGAACACGGTTTGCGACAGCTCCCACTCCGCGTTCGCGAGCTCGCTCTTGATGCGCGCGACCTCGGCCTGATCGTCGCCCACGGTGGCGCCGAGCTTCGCCCGCACTTGCGCCTCCGCCGCCACGTTCGCGCGCAGCTCCGCCTCGATCTCGCGCAGCGTCGACTCCGCTTGCTCGAACGCGAACCGGTCGCCGGCGCCGGTGCTCGCGAGCTCACGGTTCTGGTCCACGCGCTTGCGCGCGAGATCGAGCTTGGCGCGCACGGCGGAGGTGCGGCTCACGGCCGAGTTGAGCTCCTCGTTCAAGGTCTGCACGGAGCCTTCGGTCGCCACGAGCTCGGCCTTGAGCGTGTTCACCTTGATCTCGAACGGCGTGGGGTCGATCCGGAACAGAACCGCGCCCTTCTTGACCGGGCTATTCGGCTCCACGGGGACGTCGATCACGCGGCCGCGCACCTCGGGCACCACTTGCACCACGTACTTGATCACGCGCACGTCGGACGACGACGGCGCGAACACATTGAGTGACAGGATCAACGTCGTGAGAGCCACGATCGGAATCACCACCACGGTGACTTGCGACGTCGTGTTCCACGGCAGCCATTTGAGCTTGATGAAGATCAGCCAGACGAAGAAGCCGTAGATCGCGAGCAGTAGCGCTTCCATCAGTGCGCTCCTCCGGCGGTCTCACCCACTGCCGCGCGTTGCTCGAGCAGGGCGAGGCGCGCGCGGATCGCTTCGATCGCCGCGGGCTGCTGGCCGCCCGCCGCGAGCGCGTCCACGTCGCCCCGCAAGCGCGCGAGCTCGTCTTTGAGCGATGGCGCGCCGGCGGCCGCGGCTTGCTCCGCGTCGAGCTCTTCGTAGTAGTCGTCGTGCTTGTCGCGGCCGTAGGCCATCTTGTGCAGCACGGGCTTGGTGTACGCCCAGAGCCACGCGAGCGGCCAGAGCAGGCCGCCGAACACGAGCGACAGCAGGCACAGCACCTGGATCGCGTCCCTTTGCGGATGGTGCCGCTTGTGGGCGATCTTCTCGGGCAGCACGTGCACGAGCCAGAAGAGCACGATGCCGCCGATCGGCACCGCGAAGATGATGAACAGCGCGAGCACGTGCGCGGCGGAGTCGACGAACTCGCTGCTCGCCGCGCAGGCGGGGCCGGCGGCCGCGAGCGCGGCCGCGAGCGCGGTGAGGCGGGCAAATCCCGGGCGCGACCAACGCGGCGCCGGAGACGCTTGTGCTGTCGAAGTGAGCGAACCGTCCATACCAACCCGCCGTGCGGCGCATCGCCGCAAGTCGTTGTGAGCCGCTGACGCCGATACCGGGCCCGGGCGTCGTCCGCCCGGCGCGCGGTTATCGGAGCGGCAGGATTGTCAGCTCGGAGGCGAGCACAAGGGTATGAGACCTTCGGCCGAATGGCGTCGGTCGCGAAAGGTGAATGCCGGCCAGGCCGGCCCGATCGCTCGGATTGCGAGCGGCGGGCCGCCGGCCGGAGCGGCGGGGGTCAGGCGCGCGCCGGCTCCTCGTAGAGCTGATGGATCTCGCAGGTTCCCTGGCCCACCACGTCGAGGAAGCGGCGGGTGAGCTCCACCACTTCCTCCTTGGAGCCGGCCTTGAGCAGCGCGTAGCCGCCGATGACCTCTTTCGCCTCGCTGAACGGGCCGTCGGTGACCACGGTCTTGCCGCGCCGCGGCTTGTGCACCCGCACGCCGATGGCGCCGAAGCTCACGCCCTCGGTCGCGATGAGCCAGCCGGCCTTCATGCCGTCCGCGATGAGCTTGCCCATCGTCGCCATCTCGGCCTCCGTGGGCGGACGGTTTTCCACGGCTTCGTGCGTGAAAATGCTGATGAATTTCATGTTCCTTCTCCTTGGGTGATGTGATTCGGTCACATCCAGACGACGAACGGCGGGCGCACGGATCGACACGGCTACGCGCGGCTTGTTCCGCCGGCGCAGCGCCCGGGGGCGGGTAGCTGAGGTATATTCGGCGCCAAGCGACCGAACGACCGGCGCCCGAACAACAACCGGAGGGAGACACCACATGTGCGACCAAGATCATTTTCTAGAGGACCTGAAGAAATACTCGCGTAGGGACATCGGCGCCCTCGCCGCGGCCGTGAGCCTGGCGGCGATGCTGCCGCGCGCCGCGCACGCGGTCGACGTCAAGGAGATGGACGTCACCATCAAGACGCCGGACGGCACGGCCGACGCCGTTTTCACCACTCCGACCACCGGCGCCCACGCCGCCGTGCTCGTGTGGCCCGACATCTTCGGGCTGCGTCCCGCGTTCCGGCAGATGGGCAAGCGCTTGGCCGAGGAAGGCTACAGCGTGCTCACCGTGAACCCGTTCTATCGGCTGAAGAAGGCCCCCACGGCGTCGCAGGGCGCGACCACGCCGTTCCCGGAGGTCATGCCGCAGATGCAGTCGCTCACGGCCGCCACCAACGAGACCGACGCGAAGGCGTTCATCGCGTGGCTCGACCAGCAGCCGCAAGTCGACAAGAACAAGAAGATCGGCACCACCGGCTACTGCATGGGCGGTTTCATCGTGCTGCGCACGGCCGCTGCCGTGCCGAACCGCGTGGGCGCGGCGGCTACGTTCCACGGCGCCAATTTGGTCACGCAGATGCCGGACAGCCCTCACTTGCTGATCCCGAAGATGAAGGCGAGCTTCCTGATCGCGGTGGCCGAGAACGACGACATGCGCAGTCCCAACGACAAGACCACGCTGAAGAAGGCGTTCGACGACGCGAAGCTCAAGTCGGAGGTCGAGGTGTACCCCGCGGCGCACGGCTGGTGCCCGCCCGACACGAGCGTCTACAACAAGGATCAGGCCGAGAAGGCGTGGGGCCGCATGCTCGCGCTGTTCAAGACCTCGCTCGCGTAGCCGACTCTTGGCATACGGCGGGGACCGCGCCCGCGGTCCCCGCTTTCGTTTACGGGACTGAAACTGCGTAGGGACACGCGATGAGCTACCTCGTTTTCTGTGTCATCGACTTGAAGAACGGGCGGCGCGAGGACTATCACTACGCCTACATGGACCTCGCCGAGCTCGGCCTGCGCCGCACCTTGAAGTCGGAGAACGGGCCGAGCTTCGGTCTGCCGGCGCCGGCCGTGATGGGCTTCCGCGACGGCGGCAGCGCCGACGAGGTGAAGAGCCTGCTCGGCAAGAACGTGCGCGACATCTTCAAGACCCGCGGCTTGAACGGCACGTTCTTCGTGGTGGTAGGCGGGGACTGGGCCTGCGCCGGCGACACGCTGTAACGGCCCGCGCCTCCCAAAAATTGGAAAATAGGGACAGGTTGATTTTCCGGACCGGCCCGGCGTTCGAGCATGGCCCCTTCCCCTTGAAGTAACCTGCGTCGCCCTTTCGGCTTCGGCGCGAGAAGCGGCCCGAGTCTTGCATTGGCCTTGGCAAACCACGGAGGCGGAGGGGTGCCATGGCTATCTATTCCCCGGCGCTCAAAGCCGGCGCGTTAGCGTTGATCGTCCTGCAAGCAGGCATTGCCGATGCGCAGGTGTTGTGTGTGCTCGGGGTGAGCCCGCGCCGCATCGACGGCGATCTCAACATCGTGACCCGGTGCGAGCTCGACGGCACGGAGGTGCGCGGCAACGTGACGCTGTTCGCGGGTGGGTCGCTCACCGCGCGCGATGTGCGCATCCGCGGCAACCTCACGGGTAGCAGTGCCGACTTCGTGCAGATGAACGGCGGCCGAGTCGATCGGGACACGCGGCTCGAGCAGATGGTCGGCGACTTGATCCGTTTCGACGGCACCGAGCTCGCCAACGTGGCGCTCGTCGGCAATCGCTCGCGGCTCGAGGTGGCGGACAACGAGATCCGCGACATGCAGGTCGACGCGAACGTCGGCGGAGTGCTGATCACCGGCAACACGATCCGGAGTTTGCAGTGCGAGGACAACTCGCCCGCGCCGCTCGGTGCCGACAATCGGATCGAAGAGGGGGACGCGGAGGACCGCGGGCAATGCGCGAACCTCCAGCTCGAAGAGCCGCCGCCTGCGCCGCCGCCGGACCCTACACCGCCGCCCGAGCCGACGCCGACGCCGACGCCAACCCCCGAGCCGACGCCGACCCCTGTGCCGACGCCCACCCCGTCGCCGACGCCGAGCACTCCGCCCCCCGCGACGCCGACCACGAACTTCGTGCCGGATCCGAATGGCGGTGGCGGCGGTGCAATGGGCTGGTCGTGGCTGCTGCTGTTGCCGCTCGCCGCCTGGCGGCGCGCGAAGCGCCGCCCACGTACTCGTTGACGAGGCGCCCCGAAATTAGGGAAATGCTGGTCTTTCGCGGAGCCTGCGTCGCGAAAAGCAGCAATGTCCCTATTTATTTCGGGAGACGGGTTACTTCGCGCGGCCCGTGTAGCCCTGCGCGATCGTCGGGATCGCGACCACGCGGTTGCGCGCGCTCGGCGTGCCCCAGCCGCCGTAGAACACGATGCCGAAGAGCGTCTTCTTGTCGCGGCCGCCGAACGCCACCCCGTGCAGGCCCTGCGGTGCTTCGATCGTGCCGAGCAGCTCGCCTTTCGGCGAGAACACGTCCACTGCGCCGCCGATCGCTGCGTACACGCGGCCCTCCGAGTCGATCGCGGAGCCGTCGCCTGCGCCGCGGCTGAACTTGCCGAACTCGCGCTGGTTCTTGAGCGACCCGTCGGCCTGCACGTCGAACGCGAGCATCACGGGGCCGTTGGTCACATAGAGCGTCTTCTCGTCCGCGCTCAAAATGATTCCGTTCGGTTGCTTCACGTCGTTGCCGTACTGCGTGACCACGCCTTGCGGATTGGCGTAGAACAGACCGCCGCCCGAGACCGCGGCATACACGCCGCCCTTGGCATCGGCGCTGATGTCGTTGAGCACGCCGCCCACGCACTCGATCGGCTCGCCGTTGTAGCTGTCGGCGAGCACCTTGCGCTGCGGTTCGAGCTGCGCGATGCCGCCGTGCAGACCGCGCGACGCGACGAACAACGCGCCGTTCTTGCTGCGGCTCACGGCGCCGCCGGTGTTCACGTTGTCGTAGACGACCGTGGCCAAGCCCGTGGCCGGGTCGAGCTTCATCACGTTGCTCGCGTCGTTGTTCGCGAACAGGATCGTGCCGTCCTCGTTCGCGATCGGGCCGTCGGCGTTATTGCCTTCCCACGACCACACGATCTTCCACGTCTGCCCCGAGGCGATCACGCCGGGAATGGCCTTCGACGGCGGCGGCGCGGGCGGCTCCGGCGGCGGACCGTTGTTGGCCGCCGCGTTGGCTCCGCCGCCGATGCGGAACGGTGTCGGCGGCGTCTTGCACTTGGCGATGACGGCGGCGAGCCCGGGATCCTGCCAGGACTGCAGGCTGTGGCCGCGGTCGAACGCGGTGGACGGCTTCTGTGCGTTCGCGGTGGCGGCCGCGCACGCGAGCATGACGGCAACTGCGGTCGTGGTTCTCATCGTTGTTCCCCCCTCGAGTCCGGCGTGATCGTTGCGGCATTATCGCGGTGCGGGGCGCGGAAAGAAAACGGGCGGGAGACGCGCGCTCCCGCCCGTGTCGTTGCCGCGAAAAGTTAGAACGAATACCGCGCGTTGATGCCGAGGCCGTCGGCGTCGCCGCCGAACGTGAGGCCCACGCCGGCCGAGAACTGCTTGGTGAAGTAGTAGCGCGCGCTCGCCTGTAGCGACGTGTCGTTGTCGCCCACGTCGATGTACTGGATGCCGCCTTCGAGCTCGAGCTTGTCGCTCACGCGGCCGCGAACGCGGAATTGCAGGCCGAGGCCGTCGTCGTCCGCGTTGCCCAAGCCCGGCAGGTCGACCTGCTCGTCGATGTACAGCACGCGGCCGTAGAGATCGATGTCGTCGCGGATCGCGTACTGGTAGCCGACGCCCACCGTGAGGGTGTCCACGTCGATGCCGAAGTCGACGTCGCGGCTGCCGTAGGCCGCGTACAGGTGCCAGTCGTCCGTGAGCTTGAACGAGCCGGAAAGCGTTATGCCGTCGCTGTCGATGTCGTTGCCGTTCACGTCGAAGTCGGTGGTGTCGTAGCCGAGCTCCACGTAGCTGTAGTTGAACGACGACTTGGCGGGCCGGGTTCCCTCCTGCGCCATGGCCATTGCCGGGAGCAGCACGCTCGTGATCAACAAAGCTCGCGATAGTCCGTTCATCATGTCTCTCCTTTGCGACAGTCGGGCGGGTGCCCAACTGAAATCATAAATCAGTTCGATCTGTCTCAATGACTTCCGTTCGTCACAGCGGTTACGAAGCGGCTTGACTTTTTGTATCGAGTCCGCCACAGCGCGCCGGCGCGGCGACGATGGCGGGACGGAAGTCTAGGGGCGGCACCTGAACGCGGACTGAAGCGCTGTTCAGCGACGCAGGCGCCGCTCGCCGTCGAGCGCGAGCGCGTGCAAACGACCTGCAAGGTCCCGCTTTCGCCAAATGTTCGTCTCGCGCGCGCGAACTGTGGCGGGTTGCACCACTCCCTCCGCACCGCCGCGGCGGCGTCCGACGGATCGATTTTTTGTTGTGGAGCAGGGCGTTAACGCGCTCGCGCGAGCGACGGCAC
>DASUFK010000147.1:0-30693 GCA_036274615.1 Gammaproteobacteria bacterium
GATGCGCGCGAGCTCCGCGGCGCCGAACGAGCCGCGGACCTCGAGGACCACGAGCCGCCCCCGTTCGATGCGATGCACGGGCAGGCCGCAGAGCTTGGCGATGTCGGTGGCCTTCGACGCCCACGGCGAGATCGTGCCGAGGCGCGGCACCACGTAAAAGGCGCGGCGCTGGCCGCCGGAGGGCAGCTCGAGCGGCCCCGAGTCGTAGGAGAGCAGCGCGCGCAACACCTCGAGCTCGCGTTCGCCGAGCGCCCGGTCGACGTGCACGAAGTGCTCGAAGCGCACGGCGGCGTCGGCCACGGCGGGCACCGCAGCGCGCACCTCGGCGCGGAGCTTGTCGAGCCGGAACGCAGTCGCTGCCGGAGGGCCGGCCAACTGCAACATCGTCATGGGTTGGAGAGTTCGCGCGACGTAGGGCAACGCATTTTACCCCATTTGCCTCGTCAGGCGACCTCGAACCACTCCGTCACGGCGTCCTGCGTCGCGAGATGCAGCGGATAGACGGCGCCGTCCAGCGCAGGTCGCAGCGACTCCCGCACCTGCGCCGGGGTGTTGTTGGTTTCGCTCAAGTGCAGCCCCACCACCCACTGCAGCCGGGCGCGATCGAGCTTCGCGAGGAGCTCCGTGGTCTGCGAGTTGTTGAGATGGCCGAAGCGCGACGCCACGCGCGCCTTGAGCGAGTCCGGATACGGGCCCCGCTGGAGCGAGCCCAGGTCGTGGTTGAACTCGATCGCGAGCGCGTCGCTGCCCGCGAGCCGCTCGTGCATGTGCGCCGTCACGTGGCCCGTGTCGGTGAGCACGGCGAGCCGGCGGCCGCCCGCCGCGAACACGAATTGACACGGCTCGCGCGCGTCGTGCGGCACCGGGAAAGGCTCGATCTTGATCGCGCCGATCTCGAGGGGCCGGTGGGGGCAGAGAGTCTGCACGTTCACGAGCTCGCGGATCGCGCTCGCCGTGCCGGGCGTCATCCAGAGCGGCGTGTTGTAGCGGCGCGCAAACGTGGCGACGCCCTGAGCGTGATCGCCGTGCTCGTGCGTGACCAGCAGCGCGGTAATGTCGCGCGGGCTCCGGCCGGCCGCGCTCAAGCGCTCCTCCACGACCTTGCGGGGCAACCCGCAGTCGACCATGAGCAACGTGGAGCCGAACTCGACGAGCAGCGCGTTACCGCGGCTGCCGCTGCCCAAGGACGCGAACCGGAGCGTCACTCGCGGGTCATCCGCACGTCAGCGTTCGTGGGGGCCGCCCTTCGAGCCCTGTCCGGAGGGCGTGAACATCGGCATGGGGAACTGGGCGACGTTACCGCCCTCGGCGCTCGTGATCTTGCCCACGCCCTGCTTCTCCACCTCGTCGATGCGCAGCACATAATGCATCGGCAGGTAGGTCTTCTTGACGCCGGCGAATTCGATCTGGAGGCGCTCCTCCGACGGATCCACGACCACGCCCTTGCGCGCGTCGAACACGATTTCTTCGATCTCCACGAAGCCGAACAGCGCCCCCGTCTGGCTGACGCGGCGGGCGTAGATCTCGTAAACCTTGCCTTGGTTCAAGAAGATGACCTTGTAGATCGGCTTCGGCGGCATCCGCTTCGGGTTCTCAACAACTCGGGCGAGCTTAGCACAAGACTTCTGAGACGTTCGTCGCAGATATTCGCGCCAAAACTTACGGTTAGCGCGGTGCGCAGCTAGACTCCGGCACGGGGGGAGTAGCGACTCGCGCGGGCCCGTGCCCGCGTCCAGGGAAGGCAAATTCGGTATGGCACTGCGCCTGCAAATCACGAGCCGTCACCGCCAAGCGCTCGGCGACCGCTGCGTCAAGGAGTTCGGCCACGACGGCGGCACGATCGGCCGCTCGCTCGAGAGCGACTGGGTGCTGCCCGACGGTCACCGTTACATCTCGAGCCGGCACGCGAGCATCGACTATCGGTCGGGCAGCTACTACATCGTCGACACGTCGACGAACGGCGTCTACGTCAACGGCTCCGAGACTCCGGTCGGCCGAGGCAATCCGCAACGCTTGTTCAACGGCGATCGAGTGCGGCTCGGCGAGTACGAGATGGCCGTCGAGATCGACGAGATCGACAACACCGAGCAGCAGCTCGCCGACGTGAATCACATCGATCCGGTGGTGCGAGCCCAGCGCGTGCCGCCGCCCGACCCCACCCGCGCGGACCTCGTGCCCGCGCACGAGATCACCGCCGTCGGCATCGAAGTGCTTATCTCCGAAGAAGCCGACAGCACGGCAGTGCGGCGTGCTCTGAAGCTCGCAGGCGAGAGCCTGCAGCTCGAAGACGACCCCCCTCCGCCCGCACACGGCCGCGCGAGCCGCGGCCCGCAGCCGCCCAGGCCGAGCGCACCCGCACCTCGGCCGGGCACGGCAGCAAAGCCGAACGGCGCCGCCGCCAAACCGAACGGCGCGGCGACCGCCAAACCTAACGGCGCGGCGCAGCCCAAGCCGCGAGCGGAGCCGCCGCCCGTGAGCGCGGCCGCGCGCGTCGCGCCCCCGGCCGTACCGGCGGCCTCACCCTCGCCGGCCGCTTCCCGCGGCGCGGCGACGGGCGCGCTGCTCGACGCGTTCTTCCGCGGCGCCGGGCTCCCGGCGCAACGACTCGACGACAAGCAGTCCGAGCAGGCGATGCTGCGGCTCGGTCAGATCGTGCGCGAGGTGATCGTGGGCGTCACCGAGAATCTGCACGTGCGCACCGACCAGAAAAACGCGCTCAGGATTCCCACCACCACGATCCAGCCGCAGGCCAACAATCCGCTCAAGTTCTCCGCGAGCGTGGAGGAAGCGCTGCACAACCTCTTGTTCCGCGACGGCAGCGAGTATCTCTCCGGCGTGGAAGCCGTGCGCGAGGTGTTCACCGACATCAAGCAGCACCAGCAGAACCTGCTCGCGGCGATGCGCACCGCGGTGGGCGACTACATGGCGCGCCTCGAGCCCGAGGAAATCGAGTCCAAGCTCTCGAACGGCAAGCGCGGCGGGCTGATGAACGCCGCCAACAAGCTCAAGTACTGGGATTTCTACCGCGACCTCTATCAGCTGGTGATGCAGGGCCCGGCGGGCGAGCTCCCGCAGCAGATGATCGAGGAGCTCGCACGAGCTTACGAGTTCGAGTCGGCGCGCGCGGCCGGAGCGGCGGCGCGCAAGCCGCAAGCCACGAACGGTTGACCGCTGGACAACGCCTCGACGCGCGACCGCTATTTGCGAGCGCGAAACAGAACCACGGTGAGATCGTCGGGCTTGCACGGCTGGTCGGCGGCGCCCTCCCCGCTCATTCGCGCGCGCACGCGCTCCACGAGCCGATCGGCCGCGTCGCCGAGCGGTCCGCTGCGAATCGTGTCGACGATCTCGTCGATGAACAGGTTGTCGAAGAGCCCGTCGCTCGCGAGCAGCACCGTATCGTGAACCGCCAGCGAAAGCGCGGGGCCGACTTCGACGCGCATGTCGGGTGAGCCCACCACGTTGAAGAGCACGTGCCGTTGATCGTGCTGCACGGCCTCATCCTCGTCGAGGAGGCCCGCCTCGACGGCGAAGCCCGTCGGCGAATGCGGCACGATTCGATGCTTGATGCGTCCGCGCTGGCCCACCGCCACGAGCTCCGAATCCCCGACGTGGTAGCTGCGTAAGCGCTTCGCGTCGAGCTCGGCGATCACCACGGTGGTGGCCGCGCCGCGTGCGAGTCCGAGCACGGTCTTGTTCGCCGCCTCTACCGCGTCCAGGATCGCGGGCCTGAGCTGCGGCGTGTCGGCGGGCAGCTTGCGGAGCACGCGGCTCAGCATCTGCACGGTAGCGTTCGACGCCTCGCGTCCCGCCGGCGTGCCGCCGACGCCGTCGGCCACCGCGAGCACGAGCGAGCCGTCGCCCACCTGGATGACGGCGGCGGCGTCCTCGTTCGGCGTGTCCTTGTCGGGCGCGCGTAGGCTGCGCACGCACACCTGGCCCTGCGGCAGCGAGTGCTCGCCGCTCTCGGCATCGTGCTCGCCCAAATAGAGTCGAACCAGAGCGCCTCCCGAGCTCATTGCGCTCGACTCGGCGCGCGCGGGCTCATGCCTCGAGCGCCTTCGTGCACCACGGGCAATGGTGCCAATAGTTCGCGTCGACGCCCCAACGGCAGTGCGGGCAGCGCGCCTCGCTGCCGGGGAGCTTCCAGGGACGTTTAGTTTTGGCACGGCACCACGGACAGTAGCGCATGAACGGCATCTGCGGCCCGCGGCATCTCTCATTTCGGCACTTCGCGCTGTAGCGCCGGTCGGCGTAACGGCGCGTCGTCTCGACTTCGAAGCCCGGGCCGTAGCACGACGGACAATAGTGCCAGTCGAGCTTCACGCCGCGGTGACAGCGCGGGCATTCGGCGCGTTCGCGGCGGCTCGCGTGACGGTCGAGCGGCGGCTCGGTGCCGCACCACGGACACGCCTGCATGAATTCGGCGACCGGCCCCGAGCACTGCCGGCACTCGTAGCGCGTATCGAGCGCCTTACGGTACTTGCGCTGGAATTGGCGAAACAGCACCGTCTGCCACTCCGGCGGATCGTCGGCCGCGCCCGCACGCCGCGCCGAGCGCTTTTTCTTCGCGGCCCCGTTGCGCACTCTGCGGAGCTCGCGATACATCGTCACGGCATTGCGGTAGCGATTCTCCGGACGCACCTCGATGGCGCGACGCAACCAGTCGACCAGCTTCGGCTTGAGCTTGGAGCGCACCCGCTTGATGCCGCGAGGCGGCCAGTCGTACGGCCATTCGGGCAAATGGCCGGACAGTAGCTCGTAGATCACGAGGCCGAGCGAGAAAACGTCAGACTGGAACTTCGGCCGGCCCACCGCCTGTTCCGGCGCGATGTAACCCACCGTGCCCGATCCCGAGGCCTTGAGCGTGCGCTGCGCGACCTTGGAGAAACCGAAATCCGTGAGCTTGAGCTGGTGATCGGAGAACAGGATGAAGTTGTCGGGCTTGATGTCGCAGTGGATCACGTTCTGGCCGTGCGCGTGCGCCACCGCCGCCACGGCCTGCTCGACCAGGTGCAGCGCCGACTCCGTTCCGAGCCGCCGCTTCATTCGGTTCGACAGCGAGCACTCGCCGAGCGGCATGGCGATCACGAACCGGCCGTCGATGAACGACGCGTCGCGGATCGGCAAGATGTTCGGGTGCTCCAGCCGCTGCGCGAGCCGGGCCTCGCGCTTGAAGTCGGCGAGGAAGAAGTCGTCCATCGAGCTTTCGTGCGGAATCTTGAGCGCGACGTTCACGCCGTGGATCGTGTCGACCGCCTCGTAAACGGACGCGATGGGGCCCTCGGCGAGCCGCCGCTCGATGCGATATTTACCGACTTTTTGACGGGCCTTGAGCAAATTTCGACAGATCGTTCCGCGGGCCGAGAGCCCGGCGGTTCATCCCCGGGCGAGCAATGATCCGACGCTGCACAGGCTCGGTCAAATCGGACGAGGCGAGGACCACGTCGCGAATCCGCGCGGAGGGTGCGTGCTAAGATCCGGCGGCGAGCCAGGCGGGACCATGCAGCACGACCACGCGCACGCGGCGGAACATCACCACCATCACTCCCACACCGCGAACGAGCGTAGCGTCGCGATCGCTGCTCTGTTGACCGGCACCTTCATGCTCGCCGAGATCGTCGGCGGCATCTACTCCGGGTCGCTCGCGCTCCTGGCCGACGCGGGGCACATGCTCACCGACTTCGCGAGCCTGTCGCTGGCCTGGCTCGGCTTCAGGCTCGCACGCCAGCCCGCCGATTGGCGCCGCACGTACGGATTCGACCGGTTCTCGGTGCTCGTGGCCTTCGTCAACGGCATCGCCCTGTTCGCGATCGCGGCCTGGATCGTGCTCGAGGCTTCGCGGCGCATCTACAACCCGGTTCAGGTCGTCGGCGGCTTGATGTTCTGGGTCGCGGTGGCGGGGCTCGTGGTGAACGTGGTCGTATTCTCGATCCTGCGCACCGGCGACGAGCACAATCTCAACATCCGCGCTGCCGTGCTGCATGTGGTTGGCGACCTGCTGGGGTCGGTCGCGGCCGTCACGGCGTCGATCGTCATCTACCTCACGGGCTGGATGCCCATCGACCCGCTGCTGTCGGTGGTGGTGGCGCTCATCATCCTCCGCTCGGCCTGGCGCGTGGTCGCCGACAGCGGCCACATCCTCCTCGAAGGCTCGCCTCCGGGGTTCGACGCGCGGACCCTCAAGGAGGACCTGCGCGCCGCGCTCCCCTACGTCATCGACGTGCACCACGTGCACGCCTGGTCGATCAGCGAAGAGCGGCCGATGGTCACGCTGCACGCCAACGTGTCGGCCGACACGAACTCGTCGACGGCGGTGCGCGAGATCAAAGGGATGCTCGCGCAGCACTTCCGGATCAAGCACGCCACCGTCGAGATCGAATACGGCGACTGCGGCGACGGTCCCGGCCACGAGCCCTGCTGAGCCCGGTCTAGACGAGCTCCACGCCCGCCCGCTGGCAGAAGTACTCCCACGCGCGATCGAGCGCGAGCGGCGAGAACTGCGTCGCCGACGATTGCTCGATCTCCTCGTCGGACAGCCAGGTTACCGCGCCGAGCTGCCGCGCCTGCATGACCACGTTCGCGTTCACTTGCAGATAGATCGCGGTCAGTACCGCGCGCTGGATGCTGGCGCCCGCCACCACGGCCCCGTGGCCGCGCATCAGCGCGCAGGTGTTGGCGCCGAGCGTCTTCGCGAGGTCGCGTCCCTGGTCGAGCGTGCGCACCAGCATGTCGGTGTCGCCGAACCGGTCGCGGATGTCCCAGACCGGAATCTCGGCACCGATCACGGAGGCCGTGTGGATCACGGGCTTGAGCGGCGCGCCGGTGATCGTGAACGGCAGCAAGCCGAGCGCGTGGTCGTGGACGACCGAATACACGTCGGGGCGCGCCTCATAGACCGCGGCGTGGATCATGCGCTCGCCGTAAACGGTGCGGCCGCGCGCATCGACCGCGGCGCCGTCGCGCTCGAATTCCATGAGATCGGCGAGCTCCACGAGCGCAGGGCTCCGCGAGCGCGCCATCACGAAACGCCGCGGCTCGCGGGGGTGCCGCACGCTCACGTGGCCGAACGCGTCCACCACACCCTCGTTCGCGAGGATCCGGTTCGCGGCGACGAGGCGCCGAAATTCCGGCAGCGGCTCGAGCGCACCGTCGCCCGCCGCGGTCTCGCGTCCCTGCTGCGCGCTCGCCGAGCGGCCGCCGGCCGCGAGGCCCAGCGCGAGCAACGAGTGCCCCAGCATTCGCCTTCTGGACCAGCCGTGTTCTCGTTGCATGCGTTCTCCCGGCGCCGCTCAGGCGCCCAGCACTTTGCCCGGGTTCATGATGCCGTGCGGATCGATCGTCTGCTTGAGCGCACGCATCAACGCGAGCGCCTCCGGCGCTTCGTAGCGCGCAAGGTCGCCGGTCTTCGTGAAGCCCACCCCGTGCTCGGCGCTAAAGGTGCCGCCGAGCCGCATGGCGGCCTCGTGAACGCAGGCCGTGAGCGCTGCAATCGTGCCCGCCCCCAGATCGGCGAGCGTTTGCCCCGCCGGCGGCAACACGTTGAAATGCAGATTGCCGTCGCCGACATGGCCGAACACCGACGGACGGCACGGCGCGATCGCGGCAACCTCGCGCTCGGCGAGCGCCACGAGGTCGGGGATCCTCGAGATACGGACGGCCACGTCGTGCTTCACCGAGCCGCCCGCGCGCCGTTCCGCTTCGGGCACGCGCTCGCGGAGCCGCCAAAGCGCGTCGCGCTGGGCGCCGGATTCGGCCACGACGCCGTCCACGATCTCGCCCGCTTCGAGGCCGTCCGCGAGAACCCGCTCGAGCTGCGTGCGCAATCCGCCGTCCGGATCGGCGCTCGCGAGCTCCAGGAGCAGGTGATGCGCGTGCCGCGCGGCGAACGGATCGCGCGCGCCGGGCACGTGAGCGAGCACGAGGTCGAGCGCGCCGCGTGCGACGTACTCGGCGCTGACGACCGCGTCGCCGGTAGCTCGGCGCGCTCGCCCGAGCACGCGGCAGGCCGCGTCGACGCTCGCCACCGCGAGCCACGCCGTCTCGCGCGAGCGCGGGCGAGGAAACAGCTTCAGCACCGCGGTGGTAACCACACCGAGCGTACCCTCGGCGCCGAGGAACAAGGCCCGCAGGTCGTAGCCCGTGTTGTCCTTGCGCAGCCCCTTGAGCTCGCGCAGCACGCCGCCGCTCGGCAGCACCACCTCGAGGCCGAGCACGAGATCGCGCATGGTGCCGTAGCGGAGCACCGCGATGCCGCCGGCGTTCGTCGAAAGGGCTCCGCCGAGGGTCGCGGACCCTTCGGAGCCCATGCTGAGCGGCAACAGCAGATCGTGGCCGCGCGCAGCCTCTTGGGCCGCCGCCAGCACCACGCCTGCCTCCGCGGTCAGGGTGAACCCCACAGTGTCCACTTCGCGCACCGCGTTCATGCGCGCCGTCGACAGCAGGATCTCCCGCCGAGCCGGGCGGTCGAACGGCGTGGCGCCGCCGCAGAGGCCCGTGTTGCCGCCTTGCGGCACCACGCCGATCCGCGCTGCGTTGCAGAGCCGGAGCACCCGCGCGCACTCCTCGGCCGACGCCGGCCGAACGACCAGCGCCGCACTCCCCTGCAGGAGCTCCCGGTGATCCGAGAGCAGGCCGCCCGCGTCGGCCGGCGCCAGGATCCCGGCCGGACCGACGACGGCGGCGATTTGCTCGAGGGCCGCTTCGGGGTGCATCAGCTTCGATCCTAAGCGGGCCCACGTACCCAAGACCAGTCCAGGGAAAATCTCCGGCCGGCGGAAAACGCTATTGGCCAAAAGTCCTATTCGACCCCCTCGGGTGGCCAGTAGAGTCCTCGGATACCTATAAAGAATGTGGTTTGAGCGTGCTCGTCGGTTCGACAAACCGTCCCGAGTTCGGGCGTTGGTCGCGCACGCGGTCGACGGCATTCGCAGGGAGACGTTCGGCCCTCCCTTTCCTCCTCATCGGCATCTTGCTCGCAGCGGCCCCCGCCGCGCGCGCGCAGCACGAGGTCGTGCTGCTCTACGGCCTAGACCAGCGGGTCCCCGGCTACTCGACGATGATCGACGCGCTCGAGGCGGAGATCGACCGAGCCGCCGGCCTTGGGCCCGTCGAGATCTATCCCGAGTTCCGGGACGAGCTGCACTTCCCGGAGCAAGCCGACGAGCAGCGGTTTGCCCAGTACCTCCGCGGCAAGTATGCCGGCCACAAGGTAGACGCGGTGGTCGCCGTCTCGAGCGGCGCGGTGGCGTTCCTGGTGTCCTATCGCGACTCCGTTTTCACCGGCGTGCCGATGGTGTTCTCCGCACTCGATACCTCGCGCTTCGCCGCGAACGGTGTGCCCGGCGCGAGCGCCGTCGTAGTGCCGTTCGAGCCCCTACGCACGATCGATCTCGCGAGGCGGCTGCAGCCGCGCCTCGCGCACGTGTTCGTGGTCAGTGACGGCGGCACTCAGGGGGCGGCGCGCCGCGATGCGCTGCATACGGCCTTGACCGGCGTAGCCGACAATCTCGACGTGCAGTATCTCGAGGGATTGCCCGTCGAGGACCTGCTTGAGCGCGTGAGGCGGCTGCCCCCGAATTCGATGATCCTGTATGACGCCTTGTTCAAGGACGGCGCGCAGAGAACGCTCGACGCCACGGAGGTCGCGCAGCAAATCTCCGACAACGCCAACGCGCCGGTCTACGGACTGCACGCCGCCTACCTCGGCCGTGGAATCGTCGGCGGCTATCTATCACCGTTCGACCGCATCGGCTCCGAGATCGGCCGCGTGGTGCTGCGCGTGTTGCGAGGCGACGCTTCGATCCCCGCCGCGACGCAAATCGCGGCCGGCTACGTCGTGGATGCGCGCGTGATGAGCCGCTGGGGTCTCGAGCAGGCCCGCCTGCCGGTCGCCACCGATCAGCGGTTCGCGTCGCCGTCCATCTGGAAACTGTACCAGGGCTGGATCATCACCCTGCTCGTGCTCGTGGCCTTGCAGTTTTCGCTCATCGTGGCGCTTTTGATTCAGTCGATCAGCCGGCGCAAGGACCGCCTGGCCCTCACGGAGGCGGCGCACCGCTTCAGGCTCGCGCGCATCGCCGGCCAGGTCGGCTTCTGGCAGTGGGACCCCGCGTCCAACCGCATCGCCGTCGAGCCGGAGCTCGGCGAGTTCCTGGGCCACGATGCAGCCGGCGGCGGCACGATCGACTGGCGTGCGCACGTGCACGCCAAGGATCTGGCGAACGTGCTCCGAGCCGCGCGCAACCACCTCCGGGGCCGCACCGCCTATTTCGAGGTGCAGCACCGGGTGCTCGACCGCGGCAACAACCTCCGCTGGTTCTTGTCGCGCGGCCAGATGCTGCGCGATCGCGACAATCGGCCGATTCGCATGGTCGGAACCGCGATCGACATCACCGAGCGCAAGCACAGCGAAGACGAGCGCGCGCGCGCACAGCTAGAGCTCCAGGAGCAACGCGTCGAGCTCGCCCATCTCGGCCGCGCAGCCGCCGCGGGCGCGCTCTCCGGAGCGCTGGCGCACGAGCTCAAGCAGCCGCTGTCCGCGATCCTCTCGAACGCGCAGGCCGGGCAACGATATCTCGCGAAACGGGTGCTCGACCGCGAGGAGCTCGCCGCCATCCTGCTCGACATCGAAAGCGACGGGCGGCGAGCCGGCGACGTGATCTATCACCTGCGCAACCTGCTGCAGCGAGGCGACGAGCACTATGAAGCCGTGCACCTGAACGGCGTCGTCGAGGACGTTCTTCAGCTCGTGCACAGCGACCTCGTCGGCCGCAACGTCCGCGTCGTGCTGGGGCCGATGGCGGGCCTGCCCGCGATCCTCGCGGACCGCGTGCAGCTCCAGCAAGTGATCTTGAACTTGCTCAACAACGCGGCGGATGCGATGACCGAGGTCGAGCCCCGCGATCGCAAGATCGTGATCGGCGCCGTGATCGAGGGCGATCTCGTGCACATCACGGTCGCGGATACCGGCTGCGGCCTCGGCAACGACAACCCCGATCGGATCTTCAAGCCGTTCGTCACCACCAAGCGCCACGGCCTGGGGTTGGGCCTGTCGATCTCGCGATCGATAGTGGAGACGCACGGCGGTAGGATCTGGGCAGAGAACAACGTCAACGGCGGAGCGACCATGCACATGGAACTGCCGATCGCTACGAGGTCGAAGGTAGCATGAAGAGCGACGACCCAGCAGCCAGGCGCCGCTATCGCATCGCATTGGACGAGAGTCGCATTGCGGGAGACCAGCGTCCGGTGCGTAAATTGGCCATGCCCGCCGCTCGCCCTCCGTCCGCGCATTCCGTGGTCGCCGTCGTCGACGACGAGGCGTCCGTGCGCCGGGCGCTCGTGCGGCTGTTCGATTCCGCGAACTATGAGGCGGAGGCTTTTCCGTCGGCTCGGGACTTCTTGCGAGCGCTCGAGGACAGGAGCTTCGACTGCCTCGTGCTCGATCTGCAGATGCCCGACATGACGGGCCTCGACCTGCAGCGCTATCTGCGCATGGTCTGTCCGAGCCTGATCTTGCCGGTGATCATCGTTACCGCGCACGACGAGCCGGGAGTGCGCGAAATGTGCTACGCCGCCGGCGTGCGCAGCTACCTCCGCAAGCCGGTGGAGGGCTCGGCGCTGCTCTCCGCGGTGAGCAGTCTCACTGCCCGCGACGACGATCAATCACTCGGCTAGGCTCGTGCGACAGGCCCACGCCGGTGGACTGCTCGAGCCAGAAGCCCGTCGAGATATAGGCCAATCCGAGGAGCACGGCAAAGCCGGCGATCAAACCGATCGCGGCGAGCGCTCCCGTCCCGGGGTTCGACAGCAGCAGCGCGCCGAAGACGAGCGACCCGGCTCCGATCGCACCGAAGTTCCATGCGCCGCGCTTACGCGACCCGAGATCCATCGCCAGCAACAGCTGCAACACGCCGCGCGCGATCGCCCACACCGCCACGATCACGATCAACGTCAGGCCGCTCACGTTGGGATGCATGATCGCGATCAACCCGATCGCGACGCCGACTGCGCCGTCGAGCACCTGGAACCGTCTATGCGCATGCGTGAACGCTAGGGCGAGCGCCAGTAGACCATCCGCCAAGAGCCACGCCCCGACAAACAGCACGAGCACGAGCAGCGATATGTCCGGCAAGACGAGCACGGCAACGCCGAATAGCATCGACAACGCCCCGCGGATCACGAGCGTCCACCATCGCGCAGCGAGCGACGCCCGCAGCCGTTCGGCGTCGTCAGCACGCATCGCCGAGTACGCTAGCGCCGCCCGCAATGCTTCCGATGATGTCCGCTCCAGCCATCGCCGACCTTCTGGATTCCACGCGAACTATTCTCGGTTCGGGAACCGCCGATCCATTGGACGTTGGTCTCAACGGGAACGAGGGATGCAATGCGTGCGGCGGACGCAAGAAGGCACCGCGTCGTTCCCGCTGGGGACGGCGAGAGCGACCGCGATGCAAAGGGGGATCCGGCTTAGGATGCGCGAGAGCATGGTGAGCGCCGGTGTCGCGGCCAGCGATGGGACCTTGGTCTCACCCGCGCTCCTCGCTCGACCTAGCGGGGACAGGCGCCGGCGAAATACTCGTCCGCGTCGCACACCGTGCCGGCGAATAACGTGCAGCTGCCGCGCTCGTCCACGCTGCCGCTCTTCGCGAGGACCGCATAAGCGCCGCCCGCTATTGCGCAATAGCGCGCCGCGGCCGTCACGTAGCCGGTAACTTTCACGCCGCCGCGAGCGCACTCGCCGCGCAGCAGCGCCCACTCCTCGCACTGACGATTGTCCGCGAACGTGCAGACGCCGTATTCGCCTCCGCCCGGACGCTTCTCGATCTGCAGCGCGCCGCCGGCGTCGATGCAACCCTGGGATGCGGGATTCGGCCGTTCCGCCCGCGTGGCAGCGAGCGCCGGCTCGCGCGGCTGATCCGCGCCTGCGGAGCCGCTGGTGGGAGGAGCGGTTTCGCCGCACGCGTCGAGCAGGATCGCTGCGAGCGCGACCAGCGGCGCGGAAGCGCGCAGCAGCTTCACCGGACGATCGCCCGCCGACCTGCCGCGCCTCCGCTCCCGTTCACGACGCGGCCGCGAGCTTGTCGTCCGCCGCGAAAATCGCGCTGTGCTCGAGGATGAATTCGCTCGCGTCGTTTTGCTGCACGGCCGTGATGAACACGCTCGCGAGCGGCGACAGCGTAGCGCCCTTGACCTTGGCGATGCAGTGCTTCGACCCGAAGACCGGAGGCAAGTGATACGGCAGGATCACGACTTGACCGATGCGCACCTCTTCTATGATCGCTTCGGGTGTCGCAAACCCCACGCAGTCGCTGTTCCTCACGACGGACGACAGCAGCGAGATGTCGTCGGCGAGCAGCCTCATGCGCTGCTTCGTCGTGGCGTGTTCTTGCTCCAGGATCTGCCGCGCCGCCTCCTGCTGCTCGGGCCGCGGATTCGGGAAGCCGAGGGGGAAACGCACCACGTCGCCGGCGCGTACCTCGCGCGCCTGCGCGAGCGGATGGCCCGTGCGGCAGTAGAGCACCGTGGGGCGCTCCTTGAGCGGGATGATGTCGAGCGCGTCGTCCCCCGGACCGGGAGCGTCGCCGATGAACAGATCGATGTCGCCCGCGAGCAGCAGGTTTCGCAGGCTCGCGACCTGATCGACCTTGACCGAGATCCGAAAGTGCGACTCGTTGCCGCAGAGCTGCGCCAGTGTCGGGCCCAGAATGGTGCGCGCCGGATACGGACCCGCGCCCACTCGCAAGTCGCCCACTTCGAGAGTCGTCATCTTTTGCAGATCGCGCCGGAGCTCCTGCTCGCGCGTGAGCAGCTCCTGTGCGTGCTTGAGCACGAGATCGCCGAACGCGGTAGGAACGGTACCGCGCGCCTGCCGATCGAACAGCTTCACGCCGAGCTCGCGCTCGAGCGTTTGAATGCTGCGCGTGAGCGCCGGCTGCGTGAGACCGAGAGTTCCCGCCGCGCGCGCGAAGTTGCGCTCGCGTCCGAGCGCGACCGCATGTTGTAGTCTCGTGAAATTGAGCATGGTGCCCGCCCACCCTAAGCGTCCCGCGAAACAATCGCGCACGCACGCTCGGCTTAAGAATCGGCCCTTGGTCCCATTGCTGCTGCGCGCTGCGCAACCGGATGCTGCCGAACAGTGATGCGCCACGCGAGCGCGCGCACCCACTCAGCGACGTCCCAACCCGCAGCCCGGAGCCCGCACATGCTCGATCGAAAATGCATCGGCGCACTTCTGCTCCTCGTGCCCACTGCGCTCCTCGCGGACGACCTCACCGGCTCCACACGATTCCTCTGCACGAGCTGGCAGGCCGCGCGCTGCACGGCCGACGGCACGTGCGAGAACACGCCGCCTTGGAAGCTCAACATCCCGGACTTCGTGCGGCTCGACCTCGGGGCCAAAATGATCGCGACCACCGGCGGGGCGTCGGAGAATCGCACGACGCAGATAGACGGCGCGCAGCGCGCCGACGGCTTGATCCTGCTGCACGGCCTGCAGGGCCAGCGGGCTTGGACCTGGGTGATCAACGAGTCGAGCGGCGAAGGCACGTTGATGATCAACGGCGATGGCGAGGGCCTCACGCTCTTCAGCACCTGCACGCCCATCGAGCGCCTCGAGAAACGCTGAAGCGCCGCTCCCCCGGCTGCTCTGTTAGCCGGAGGCACGCGCCAAGCGGCCCGGTGCGCGATTCCGCGCTTGCTAGGCACCAAATCGTTCGGCTATTGTACGTACCGGCTCGAAATATTAGCCGGTGCAAATTAGTTCGCCACGTGAAAGTCAGCGATGTAATTGCAAACTGGCCCCTGCGAAGGTGGACCGCGGACGACGCCGTTGGAGGCAGTCTGCGCGGCGAGCCGGATCAGCTGCGTCTACTGTGGTTCAGCTCGCCCGACACCGAGGGCTGGTTCCGAGTCACCGCCACCGACGACCAGCAACGCGGCTGGTCCACGTTTTGCCGCGTGGAGAACGCGTCACAGTGGCCGCTGCTCGAGATCACCCTGAGCGCGAGGCTCCGAGCGTCGCTCGCGGAGATCGGCGCGATCGATCTCGGCGCGAGCGACGCCGCGGACTGAGCTAGTTCTCGCCCACCACCGTGATCTCGTCGAGACGCTTGCGGAGCTGAATCGCCCAGCTCTGCGAGAGGTTGCGCACCTCGGACCAGGTGGTCACCGGGCTCGCCTTGATGCCGACACCCACGCGCTCGGCCGCGCGGCGATCGGCGGCGCGAGCGAGAACCTCGTTGGACGTCGAGTCGCGCAGCTCGAGCACGAGCGTGGCCTCTCCGACCGAGCTCAGGAAGACCTCGTAGCGCCCCGGCTGGTTCAGCGGCGGCACGCGCGACACCACGTCCACGAGCGTGCCGAACAGCAAGAGCGTGTTCGGGCCGGGCTGAGTCACGAGCTCGAAGCGTTTGGACTTGCCGAGCTCCTCGCGGAATTGCTCCTGGACGATCTCTGTGAGCATGGCCTTCCCCTCGTCGCTGATGGGGAACTCGGTGTCGTCGTCGCCGCCGGGACGATAGCGTTTGCCTTCGTTGTCCAGCCGGCGGTACTGGATTTCCGCGCCCTTCAGCATCAGCTTCTTGTAGGGCCGGAGATCGAGGTCCGCCTTCACCCACGCCATGTCCATGACCGATTTGTCGACGCGAGTGAGGCCGTCGGCCGTGACCTCGGCGTTGGGGCCGGTCTGCACGCGGGGCTTGCCGTAAACGCCGAACGAGTAGACGAGCGCGAGGCTCGCGCCGAGAGCCAAGGCGGGAACAGCTTTGCGTATCACGAGAAACCCTCCGTTTGGGGCGGCGTTTGATTGTCCCGCGGATGGTGCGATGAGCCGACCGCGCGGCCAATCAGCCTTTGGGCCTAGCTGCGGCGTCAGAAATAGCCGGTAACCGTAAAGCTCGGGCCGCGATAGTCGAGGTCGACGGCGCTCGTGACGCCATCGCCGAGGTCGAGCGACAGCCGGTCGAGCACGTAGCCGAAACCGAGGGCAACGTGCGCGAACGTCCGATGCGTCATCCCGAGCGAGATGAACAGCCTGCGCCCCTCGCGAGGGTCGAGGTCGAGCAGCGACCAGCGCAGCTGCCCATTGACCGCGAGCTTGCGCGGGAACCGAGCCTCCGCGGAGACGCCGAGCGCGGGCAGCGCCGGCGAGCGGCGCGTCGCGCCCGAAGCCGGCGGCCCTGCGAGCTCGAGATCGAGCCGCATGAAATGCAGGCCGGCGTCGACCGTAACCTCCTTTTGCGGATCGTCGAGCACCGCGAACGCGTAGCTCGCGCGCCAGTCGTCGAGCTCCGCTCCGGCCGCGCCGGACTCGCGCGACGCGGCGTAACGCTCGATCTCGAGTCGATGCCGCCCGGCGATGCGTACGCGTGCGGCGAGATAGGCGAGCTCCGCGTCGCCGGCGCGATCGCCGCCGGCGTGCTCGGCCACCGACGTGAGCCACGCGTGCGTGTCGGCCGCGGCCGCTGCCATCGTGACGGTCAGGGCCGGGCGATCGAACGGTTGCGATGCGTCCGTCGCCGCCGGCGCCTTGGATCTCCACAGCGGTTGCAGATACGCCGCCTGCAACGACACGTACCCGCGCCGGTCGGTCTCGACGATCGGGCTGGCGGAGATCTCGCGGCCGAACTGCTCGACGGATACGCGGCCGCTCACGAGCCAGCGCGGACCGAGCTGCGCGCCCCACGACACGCCCGCGGACCAGCCGTCGGCGTCGCTGCCGGCGTACGCCGGCCGGTCGGGTGTCGCGGCGATGGCGGATACGCCGAAGTAATAGTCGACGAAGCTCGTGCCGTAGCGGCGCAACGCGATCTCGGGTATCACGTACGAGCGCTCCCAGCGCTTCGGCAGCGAAAAACGCAGTGTCTGGCTCGCGCCCGTGTGGTGACGCAGCAAATCGACGAACGCCGTGTAGTCGACGTGCACGGGCCACGCGCGCCAGCCGATCGACGGCCCGATCTCGAGCGTCCAGGGCCGGTCGGGCAAGCCGCCGAGCTCGGGCGAGTCCGAGCTCTCGAAGCCGAGCGACTGATAGCGGATCAACGCGCCGAGCTCGAGGCCCGACGGCGGCGCCCAACGGATCCCGTAGCCGCCGTCGCGATTGAACGCGAGATCGTCGTCGAACGCGCCGGGGAACAGCGACGCGATGGCGGGATACACCGTGAACGAATTGCGCACTCCGACGTACGGGCTCTCCGTCGTCGCGAGGCCGGCGCCGATGGCGAAGTCGTTCAAATCGAAGTCGAGCAGCCGCTCGCGTAGACCCGCGGCAGCAAGCTGCGAGAGGCAAGCCGCGACGGCGGCAACGAGCCAGCGACTCAAGTGTTTGGGCCGAATGCCGGCAGGTCCTTATGCCGAGAAGACGGCATCGTAGAGCGCGGCACACCTAGGGGCATGAGACGAAGGTCCGACTGCTCAGCGCGGATCGCAGCGTCATAGTGCCAGCACAAATCGTTGCGTTTTCTCCGCAACTCGAGAGGCCCCGAAGATGCGTCGCTATCTTGCGCCCGATCGCGCCCTGTGGCTCTGTGCCGTCTCCACTCTGCTCGCCGTCGCGGCGCCCGCTCGGGCGCAGGTCGAGAGCGGCCCCGGCGGCCACGAGCGCGCGAGCGTCTCGTTCGCCGCGTTCATCACGGACCGCGAGTCCACCGTGCGCTTGGACTCCGCGAACCGCGGCGGCACCGACATCAACATGGAGGACGACCTCGGCTTCGACCCCAGCCTCACGGTCGCGCGCATCGACGGACATTACTGGTTCAACAAGCGACATCGCTTCGACGGTACCTATTTCGACTTGAATCGCAGCGCCGAGCACCGAATCGACGAAACGATCAACTTCGGCGACAACACGTACACGATCAATACGCTGATCAGCGGGGAGCAGAAGTTCAGCATCTTCAAGCTCGACTACACTTACGCATTCCTCGCTCCCGAGCGCGGCTTTCTCGGCCTCACCGGCGGTCTCTATGTCTCGAAGTCGACATACACGTTGACCGCGGGAGCGGCGAACACCGAAAGCGAGGACCTCACGGCACCGCTGCCGGTGCTGGGTCTGCGCGGCGATTACGCGGTCACCGACAGGATCACGCTCGGCGGCGCATGGGAGTGGTTCGGGTTCGAGTCGGACAACGTCGACGGCCATCTCACGGACTTCTACGTGGGCGCGGACTATCGAATCACCAAGCGCTTCGCCGCGGGCCTCGCCTACAACAGAGTGTCGACGAGCCTCGGCGCCCGCGACTCGGGCGGCTTCGAGGGCCGCCTGGCGTGGAAATACGATGGGATGCTCCTGTACGCCAAGCTCGACTTCTGAGCGCGGCGCCGCGGGCGCAATTTTGCTTGGAGCCGACCGAGCGCTGCGGCCGCGCTCGCTCGGCCCTCATCGCAGCTCGAGAGCTCATCGAGCCTGGGGTTTGACATGACGTCTCCGCTCTCCGCCGACCCGCACGGAGACCGACCCAAGATGCCGGCGGGCCCGCTGGCCGATGCGCTGCAAAGAGTTTGGTGGACCGTGATCCTGCGCGGCATTGCCGCGCTGGTGTTCGGCATCGTCGTCCTGGCGTGGCCGGGGCTCGCATTCGCAACCTTGCTCGTGATGTTCGGCGCGTTCTGCCTCGCGGACGGAGTGTTCGGCGTTTGGGCGGCGCTCTCCGGCGGCAGCGACCATCGCTGGCTGCAGCTCGTGTGGGCGCTCGTCAGCATCGGCGCCGGGCTCGCCACGTTGCTCGTGCCGGGCGTAACGTCCGTGGCCCTCCTCTTCTACATCGGGGCGTGGGCCGTGACGAGCGGAGTGCTCCAGATCGTGAGCGCGATCCAGCTGCGCCGCGAGATCGAGGGCGAGTGGCTGCTGATGTTGAACGGATTGCTCGCCGTCATCTTCGGCCTGCTGTTGTTTGCGCGGCCCGGAGCCGGCGCGATGGCGATCGTCACGATTCTCGGGGTGTTCGCGATCGCCTCGGGCGTCGCGCTGATCATGCTCGGGTGGCGGGCGAAAAGCTTCCTGCAAGCCGCCACCGGCGCACGCGCCCGCAACCGAGCGCGCGCTTGAGGCGGATGCGCCCGGCGATACCCCGTTAGCGCGCGCCGCGCGTAGCCGCCGTCCCGCTCATCGCGTCCGAGCCGCGTCCGACGGTCGATCGATCGTTGCCCGTTCGCGCCACGCCCCTCGCGCGGCCCCGCACCCCGCACGCGGGAGCCATGCATTCGCCACATCCGATCGGCCGCGCCTGCGCGGCACGCCTGCCGGCGCGGCCGAAACACGCACGCGCTCCATGGAACGTCGATCGGCACATCTTCATATGTCGCTATCCAACAACATTCTACCGGGCACGTTGGCCCAAGGTCCGATATTGCGGCGCCACAGGCATCGTAGAGTGCTCCCTCATATGACCCCTGCATGCAACTCGCAACGCCCGATTCGACCAGGAGAACGTCGGAGCACGAACGCGGCGATGCAACTCGTCGCCGCCGACGAAGTGGGAGCCGAACCGCGATGAGTTATGCCGCGGGTCGCGGCGTTGCCAATGCAATGAGGGCGGTATTATTCTGGCCCGGCTGTCGACACAAGAAGAACTCGCTGCAACGGAAATGCAACCGGCCGGGTTCAAGCTCGATGAGCGAGCGGCCAGTCCGGCATCGAACCGAGCGAGACCAACCTGGCACCCGCAGCACGAGGGGGAAGTATGGATACGGATAGCACTGGGGCGCGGCACAACACGGCGCGCAGCACGCGCGTGCGCGACGGCGTCGAAGGTGTGACGGCAGAACAACCGGTGGTATTCGTCGTCGACGACGACGCCACGGTGTTGCGGTCCATCGAGCGACTGCTGCGCGTCCACGGTCTGGCCGTGCGGCCTTTCGCCGCGCCATCGGCCTTCCTGCGCGCGATCGACCCCGCGACGCCCGGTTGCGTGCTGCTCGATCTCTCGCTGCCCGGATCCACGGGTCTCGACGTGCAGAAGCAGCTGCTGGCGTCGGGCAATCTTCAGCCGGTGGTGTTCTTGTCGGGCTACGGAACGATTCGCGCGAGCGTTCAGGCCATGAAGGCCGGCGCCATCGACTTCATCGAGAAGCCGTTCGAGGAAAGCACGTTGATCGCCACCGTGGAGCGCGCGATCGCGCGCGATCAAGAGCAGCGCGCGCGCCGCCTCGAAGGCGAGGCGTATACCGCCCGCCTCGAGCTGCTGACTCCGCGCGAGCGCCAAGTGCTCCGGCACGTGATCGCCGGCCGGCTCAACAAGCAGATCGCGGCGCGGCTCGGCACGGCGGAAAAAACGATCAAGGTCCATCGCGCGCGCGTGATGTACAAGATGTCGGTGCGCTCGGTCGCCGAGCTCACTCGAGTCGCGGACTTCATCGGCATTCAGCCCGAGGCGTAGCTCCGCGCCTTTCGCGGGCAACAGCCTGCACGAAAGTCCAATGGCCGCTCCGCGAGCGGCTGCCGATCATCCCGAAGCACTTGCGATCGTGAGGAACGACATGGCCCTCGCTCGTCCAACGCGCGATCGACGCGCGCTGCTCGCCGCCCTACTGGCCTCGATCTGCGTTCAACTGCACGCCGTGCCCGCCGCAGCTCGCGACAAGACCGACATCGTGATCATGCGCAACGGCGACCGGTTGACCGGCGAGGTGAAAGGCCTCGAGTACGGCATCCTCGAGCTGTCGACCGATCACATGGGCACGGTGAAGATCGAGTGGCCGGAGATCGCATCGATCGAGAGCATGATCGCGTTCGACGTGGAGCAAATCGGCGGCATGCGCTCGCACGGCGCGATCACTACCGCCAACGGTAAGCTCATGATCGCGAATGGCGAGGCGGAGCCCGAGTCCGTGTCGCTCGCCTCCGTCACACGCCTATCCGAGCTCCAGCCCGGATTCTGGCAGCGCGTCAACGGCACGTTCTCGATCGGCTACAACTACACGAAGTCGAGCGACATCTCGGTGACGAATTTCGCCTTGACCTCACAGTACGTCGCGGAGCGAATTCGCTCGACGCTCGACATCAACGGCAATCGCACCTCGAGCCCCGGCCAGGAGGCGACGGACCAGGAGTCCATCCAGTCCACCGTCCAGTTCCTGAGCGACAAGCCGCGCTTCTGGGTGCTGCTGAACACGCTCGAGAGCAACGAGCAACTCGGCATCGAACGGCGCCTCCAGAGCGGCGGCGCGATCGCGCGCTACTTCAAGCAGACCGCCTACAGCGAGCTCACGGGCTATGGCGGGCTCGCGGTCAACGCCGAGCGGACCACCACGGCGCTCGACGACCGGCAAACCAGCGTCGAAGGCGTGCTCGGCGGACAGTGGCGCGTGTTCCGCTTCACGGAGCCCGAGGTGAGCCTCACGGCGCAGGCCGCGCTCTACCCGAGCATCACCGAGCAGGGCCGCTATCGCAGCAGCCTGAACATGACCATGGCGCGCGACCTGATAAAGGACTTCACGATCAACCTGACCTTGTATCAGAGCTACGACAGCGATCCGCCGGCCGAGGCGAACGGCGAGATCAACAAGAAAGACTACGGCATCGTCACTTCGTTCGGCTACAAGTTCTGACGGCGGTCAGAAGCGCCAGGCGACGCCCACGATGGGCCCCCGGCTCTGCACGTCGAAGACGAACCGGTCGGCGCCCTCGCCGCTGTCGTAGTCGGTGTCGAGCACGCGGAAGCCGAACAGCACGTCGAGGGCGTTCGTGGTGTGCCAGTCGAAGCGCGCGACCGCTTGCCATGCATTGTCCGAGCCCACGCCGAAGCCGCCGTAATCGCCGCGCAGCACGAGGGACCACTTGTCCGCGAACGGCACCGTCCAGCGCACGCCGACGTAGGGGTCCACCCACTGTTCGGTACGGCCGGTGATCCGCGCTCGCGTGCCGTTCAGCAACGAGCCGGCCTCGGCGTCGATCTCGGTGAAGCGCGCGCCGCCGATCACTTCGAGCCGATCGCGCGTTCGATAGGCCGCCTCGGCGCTCACCACCGTGAGATCCGTCTCGGCATGGAACTCGACGTTCGGCCCCGGGGTGCTCGTGCCTTCGAGACCCATGAAGATGAGGTCTACGCCGATGGTCAAGTCGCCGTGCTGCGCCTGGTACGCGCCCATCATTCCGGTCTTCAAATGGTCGAGCAAGTCGCCGAAGCTCGCGTCGATGTCGGCGGTTACGGAACCGAGGCCCACGGTGCCGTCCATGCCCGAGCCCATCAAGTAGAGCGCGAGCGAATGCTTCCATGGCTCCGATTGCGCGAAGGTGGCGGGGGCGGACGCGCCGAACGCAGCGATTGCGAGAGCTACCGCAGCGACCGATCGAACACGCGCTCTCGAAATCACCAACCACGCTCCGTCCGCCAATGAGTGGCGCGATCCTAGCGACCCTGCGGAGCGCGATCATTGGACCAAGGTCTAAACATGCTTCGCCGGCTCGCCGGCCGTGCGGGCCGAAGGTCCCATCGTCATCGGACGCGAAGTGGCGTAGTTTTCGCGTGCACACGCCGTTTGGCCGTACGGACAGGAGACTCGCATGATCACCGGCAAACTCACGACGTTCACGATCGGCGTGCTCTGCATCGGCAGCGCCGCCGCACAGGCGCCCGGGCAAAGCTACGCACAGCCGCTCGGCCTCATCGTCTTCCCGGCCAACAACCAGTCGCCCGAGACGCAGCGTAACGACGAAGCCACCTGTTACCAGTGGGCGCAGCAAAACACGGGCATCCAGAATCCGACGACGCCGCCGGCTCAGCAGCAACAGGCAAAGCAGGAAAGCGGCGGCGGCGGACGCGGCGCATTGCGCGGCGCCGCGGCGGGCGCATTGCTGTCGGAAGTCGGCAGCCCTCACTACAGCAACAGCAACGACGCCGCGTGGGCGGGCGCGATCATCGGCGGCGCGCGCGGCTCGAAGGAACAGAAGGTCCGCAACCAAGCGGCGCAAGAGAAGGCGCAGAGCGCCAACAATCAAGCGTTCCAGCAGCAGCTGGCGACGTTCAACAAAGGGTTCTCGGCTTGCCTGGAAGCCAAGAAGTACACCGTTAAGTAACCCCGTCGCGGCGGCGCTCGCGGGCGCCCATAAAGAAACGCACCGTTGCGGCTGGTGCGCGGGGGGATCGCGCAGGAGCGGCGGCGGTGCGCAGGGCGGGTGGGATTCGCGTTGCCGTTGTTCGACCGGGAGGCAGCCCGGCGGAACGGGTCCGTCGGTTGTCGCTCACGAGCCCGAACAGAGCCGCGGCACGTTCGCCGTAAACCTCCGCTGGTCTTCGTTTGGCCCGATCTTCGTCTCGAGCTTCGAGCTGCCCAATAGGACCTTGGGAGTAGGACCCACTGCGAAACGGCGCGATGCGGCGGGCGCGATCTGTGTGTTCGACGACACACTCGCGTGAAGCAGTGCGACCAAGGTCCGATGCCCATCGTCCCGTCCGGCACCAAAACTGTCGACATGATGGCAACAGCGCAAATTTGCGCCGCGCGGTTGTCGACACTAGCCCCGATCAATACCTAGGAGAACGCTGTTATGGAATCGTCTCTGCATGCTCGCCGCGCAGCTTGGCTTGCGCTGCTCGCGGCACCCCTCTTTTGCCAACCGGCATCAGCGCAAGACGGCGTGAGGAAGGGAGACTCCGATTGGACGATCTTCGTCCCATTCCTCGACGCAGGGACGAACAACTTCGAAGGCGGCACCACCATCAAGCTCGACGACAGCTGGGGCATCGGCTTCGGCTTCGACTACTTCCTGAGCGATAGCTTGTCGGTCGGCGGCAGCTTCACCTATTCGGAGCCCGACTACGAGGTCAGCCTCCAGCGCCAGATCGGCACTTTCAACCTGCTGAAGGGCGAGATGGAGCAGTGGGGCTTCATGGGCAACATCACCTACCAGTTCGGCGACGGCAAGTTGCGGCCGTACGTCACGGGTCAGGCCGGCTGGCAGTACGTCGACTCCAACATCGCCGACGGCCCGCCGACCACCGGCGGCTGCTGGTGGGATCCGTGGTGGGGCTACACCTGCACGGTCTGGCAGGAGACGAAGACGGAGACGGACTTCGCATACGGCGTCGGCGTCGGACTGCGCGTCTCGCTGAGCCCGGGCCTGTTCCTGGACATCGGCGCGGTCGAGAGCTGGGTCGACTGGGGCCACTCCTCGGGCTCTTCGGACTATCTCGTGTACCGCATCGGCCTCGGCTTCCATCACTGATCGGAGCCCGCGCCACTTGCAGCGGCCGCTCGCGCCCCGGTCGGGCGGGGCGGCCGCCGCCGTCTCGATCGGCTCACCTCAAGCGGAAGCGCGCCTGAACGCCGGGCGCGCAATGCAGCGCTCGACGTACTGCGCGAAGGCCGGCCGCGGCTCGAGCGCTTTGGTGGTGAGGCCGTAGTTGAGCTGCGACGCAATGCAGACGTCCGCCGCGCTGAATCGCTGGCCCAGGATGAACGGGCCGTGCTCGAACGCGGTTTCGAGCGCGTCGAAGACGTTGTCGTACGTTCCGTACGCAACGTAGCCGTCTTGCGGCACCGGCCGCGACAGCGCCCGGTCGGTGAGCGCCGGCTCGATGCACGACACGGCGAAGAACAGCCAGCGGAAGTACGGGCCGCGTGCCGGATCGTCGCTGCGCGGCGCAAGACCCGCGCCGTTGAACGCGTCGGCGAGATACGCGAGGATCGCAGCGGTCTCGGTCACCACGATGCCGCGATGCACGATCGCGGGAACCTTGCCCATCGGATTCACGGCCAGGAACTCGGGCGTCTTGTGCTCGCGCTTGTCGAAGTCGAGTATCTTGATGTCGTAGGAGGCGCCCGCCTCTTCGAGCATCCAGTGCACGCTGCGGCCGCGCGATGTCGGATTGTGATAGAACGTGACCCTGTCCGACATTCGACTCTCCTCGTGAGCGGCCCAGCCTGACCTCGTAAGGACTTGGATGCAACCCGGCGCGCCGAGCGTGACTCGTATTCCGCGCGCGGTGTGGGCGCTCGGCATCGTGAGCCTCTTGATGGACGTCTCATCGGAGATGATCCATTCGCTGCTGCCGCTGTTCTTGACGGGTGTGCTCGGCGCGAGCGTGACCACCGTGGGCTTCCTCGAAGGCGTCGCCGAGGCCACCGCGTCGATCACGAAGGTGTTCTCCGGCACGCTCAGCGATCGAATCGGCAAGCGCAAGCTGCTCGCGGTGCTCGGCTACGGGCTTGGAGCGCTCACCAAGCCCCTGTTCGCGCTCGCGCCGAGCACCGCCTGGGTATTCGGCGCGCGCTTCGCCGACCGCGTGGGCAAAGGCATCCGCGGCGCGCCGCGCGACGCGCTGATCGCGGACGTCACGCCGGCCAACCTGCGCGGCGCGAGCTTCGGGCTGCGGCAGGCGCTCGACACCGTGGGCGCGTTCTTGGGCCCCTTGCTCGCGATCGCGCTCATGACGCTGACGCACGATCGCTTTCGGTTCGTGTTCTGGATCGCGGCGCTGCCGGCGTTCGCATCCGTGCTGCTGCTGCTCGTGAGCGTGGACGAGCCCGAGCGCGCCCGCAATGCGAACGCGAAACCGCTGCTGCTGCGCGCGGTGCTCGGCACGCTCGGCCCGCAGTATTGGCTCGTGGTGGCCGTGGCCACGCTGTTCACGCTCGCGCGTTTCAGCGAGGCCTTCCTGATCCTGAAGGCCGCGGACGTGGGGTTCAGCGCGGCGGCCGTGCCGCTCGTGCTCGTGGCGATGAACGCGGCTTACGCGCTGTCGGCGTATCCGGCCGGCAAGTGGTCGGACCGGGCGAGCCGCTGGACGATCCTGGCGCTCGGCTCGGGGCTCTTGATCGCGTCGGACCTCGTGCTCGCGGCCGCGCACTCCGCCGCCGGCGCGCTGGCCGGCATCGCGCTCTGGGGCGTGCACCTGGGATGCACGCAGGGCTTGTTCGCGGCGCTCGTGGCCGACACGGCCGCCCCGGCGCAGCGCGGCACCGCGTTCGGCATGTTCAACCTCGTGACCGGCGTGGCGCTGCTCGCGGCGAGCGCGCTCGCGGGCGTCGTCTGGGACCGGTTCGGCCCCGGCGCCACCTTTCTCACGGGCGCGGCGCTCGCCGCGCTGTCGGCCGCCGTGGCCCTCACCCGCCTGCGCCGAAAATAGGGACATGTTACTTTTTTCGGCGCGAGTACCGCGCAATCGCTCGCGGGCGCGCGGCCGAAAAAAGTAACATGTCCCTATTTTCCGCGGAGGGTTCGGATGACGTCGATCGTGACTCTCGCGTTCTTGCACCACGCCGCGGCGTTCTTGCTCGTGGCCGTGGTCACGGTGGAGCTCGTGCTCATGCGCGAGCTCACGCTCACCACGGCGCGCAGCCTCGTGCGCATGGACGCCGTTTACGGCGTGGCCGCGCTCGTGATCCTCGCGGCCGGCTTCCTGCGCGTGTTCTACACCGAGAAGGGCTCGGCGTATTACTTCCACAGCGCGCCGTTCATCGCGAAGATCACGCTGTTCGCCGCGGTGGGGCTGCTCTCGATCTATCCGACACGGCAATTCTTGAGCTGGCGGAAGTCCCTCAAGGACAACCGCGTGCCCGCGATCGACGACGGCACGCGGCGCAAGATCCGCCTGGTGCTGCACATCGAGCTCACGCTGCTGTTCTTGATGATGCTCTGCGCCGCGATGATGGCCCGCGGTATCGGCGTCTTCAGCTGAGCGTTCGTCGACGAGGGACACGCGATGATCGAGATGCCCGAGGCCTTTCACACAGCCACCGACGACCTCCCCTACGCCGACGACTGGGCGAACACGCCGGGCGTGCGCTTGAAGCTGCTGATGGCGGACATCGAAGCCGCGCGCTTCGCCGTACGCATCCGCTTCGCGCCCGGCATCCTGCTGCCGCCGCACAAGCACACGGGCGAGGTGCACGCGTTCACGCTCACGGGCGAGTGGTCGTATCTCGAGCATCCGGACATCCCGCCGAGCCGCGCGGGATCGTACCTGTTCGAGCCGCCGGGCAGCACGCACACGCTCAAGGTCGCCGACCACGTCAAGGAGGAGACCGACGTCGTGTTCGTGGTCTACGGCGCGATGATCCACTTCGGCCCGAACGGCGAGATCCTCGCGGTGGGCGACGCCGAAAGCCACCTGCGGGACTGGCCCGCCGCCGTGCGCACGCAGGGCAAGAAGCTGCCCGCGACGTTCCCGATCGGCGGATCGATGCGCTATCGCCCGCTGTAGCCTGGTGTCAGACACCAGCGGTGTCTGACACTAGGAGTGCCAGACACACCGTCAGTTGAGGTCGCGCAGGCCTTCGTTGAGCTCGATCAGCGTGCCCCACGGGTCGCGGATGAAGGCGACGCCGAGCTTGAGATCGGGCGAGTAGCGATACGGCACCGTGAACTCCACGCCCTTCTTCTCGAGCTCCTTGCAGAACGCCTCGAGCCCGCGGACCTCGAAGCCCACGTGATCCATCGCGCGGCCCGCGGTGCCGACGAGCGGCTCGTCGGGCAGCCAGCTGAAGAAGTTCAGGCTGTAGCCCACGCCCGGCAGATCCGCGCCGAAGAAAAAGTCCGTCTTCCCGGGCCGTTCGGTCGCGTTGAACGTCTTCATGTACCACTGCCCCATCTCGACGAACTGCTTGTTCACGAAGTGCACGTGGTGCGCTTTGATCGGCGGCGGGTTCGGCTCCATGTTGGTGACGAGCTCCACCTTCACGCCGTCGGGGCCGATCAAGTACTCGAACATGCCGTAGTTGCCGGCCGTGGGCGGCGCCGCGGTCTGCCCCGGGCCGGGCTCGCGGCCCACGGTTCGCTTGAAGCCGTTCGCGACGGCGCGCGCGGCCACCTCGGGGACGTTCGGCACCGCGAAGCCGATGTGGTCGAACGTCGTCCCGCGCGTGGGCCCCGTGGGCGCCTGCTTGCGGAAGAAGATGTAGGCGTCCGGGAACGTGACCATGTCGACGCCCTGCGGACCGAACTTGCCGCGCTTGCCGCCGAGCGTGTCGACCCAGAACTTCATCTGCGCCTCGATGTCGGTGGCGTTGATGTGGTAGTGGCCGATGATGACCGGCGCCTCCTTGTTCGTGAGCTGTGCCGAGGCCTGCCAGGCGGGCAGCGCCGCGAGCAAGGTCGCAACCAGCAGTCGGAATCCGGTCTTCATGGTTCCCCTCTTGTTCTCGAGCCCTTCGACGTTCGGGCCGAAAGAGTATAGCCGCGTAAGCCTTTCGGCACGCGCGGCCCCTCCAACGGGCGCGGTAGCATAGCGGCATGCAACGAACTCTGAGCCGCGCCGCCGGCGCATTAGCGGCGGGCGCACTGACGGCGGCGATCGCGGCCGCGCCGCCGAACGCCCGCGCGCAAAGCGGGCAAGTGATGACCTCGGGCCGCGTCACGGCCTCCGGCAGCGGCACCGCGTCCGGCGCCGCCGAGGCCGCCGGCCCGTCCACGGTGTCCGCGAGCAGCCTGCCGCGGTTCGAGATCACTCCCTACGGCGGCTACCGCTTCGGCGGAGAGTTCGAGGCGCCGTCGGACGACGACCCCGCGACGCCCGAGCTGCCGGACTTCGAGCTGCACGAAGGCAACGCGTTCGGCGTGATCTTCAACATCCGCACCCAGGCCGTGAACACCCAGTGGGAGATCCTCTACGGCCATCAGCGCACCGAGGTCGACACCCTGCCCACGTTCATCGGCGGACCGCGGCTCGACATCGACGTCGACTACGTGCAATTCGGCGGCACGTATCTGTTCGACGAGCACAGCACCAGCACAGTGCCGTTCATCGCGATGACGGCCGGCATCGCGCGTTTCGACCCGTCCGGCGCCGGCATGGACGCCGAGACCTACTTCTCCGGCTCCCTGGGCGGCGGGGTGCAGCTGCGCGCCGACAAGCGCGTGGGCGTGCGCCTCGAGGCCCGCGGGTTCGCCTCGCTCATCGACAGCAACAGCGCCCTCTTCTGCCAAACCGGGCCCGCAGCCAACCGCTGCGCACTCTCCGTCAGCGGCACCGCCCTCTACCAATTCGAGGCCCACGCCGGCTTCGTGATCCGGTTCTAGGGGACTGTCCCCATTTTCGAAGACGGCCGTCCAGGAGGCACGCGCCCACACGAAAATGGGGACTGTCCCTCTGCGGCGCTCTAGGGGCCGCGCATCGGGACAGTCCCCATTTTCGTCCCGCGACGTGCCACGGGGACCCTCATCGTCGAAAATGGGGACAGTCCCGCGAGAGCGAATCATGGCTTTAGAAATCGTCCTCGTCCTGGTTCTGATCCTCCTCAACGGCTTCTTCGCGATGTCGGAGCTCGCGATCGTGTCGGCGCGCCGCGCGCGGCTCCAGCAGCGGGCCCAGGCGGGCTCGCCCGGCGCCCGCGTCGCGCTCCAGCTGTCCGACGATCCCACGCGGTTCCTCTCCACCGTGCAGATCGGCATCACGTTGATCGGGCTCCTCGCGGGCGCGTTCAGCGGCGCCACGATCGCCGAGAGCTTCGCCGCCGACTTCGCGGCGTGGGGCTTGTCGGAGCGAGCCGCCAATCTATCGGCGCTCGTGCTGGTGGTGCTCGTGCTCACGTTCCTGTCGCTCGTGATCGGCGAGCTCGTGCCGAAGCGCGTGGCGCTCGCGCACGCCGACGCGATCGCCGCGCGCGTGGCACCCACAATCAACACGCTCGCGCGCCTCACTCACCCCGCGGTAGCGGTGCTGCGCTGGACCACCGAAGCCGCGGCGAGCCTGCTCGGCGTGGGCTCGAGCCAGCGCACGGCGGTCACCGACGAGGAGATCAACGCGCTGATCGCCGAGGGGACACAGCAGGGAATCATCCACCCCGCCGAGCGCGCGATGGTGGAAGAGGTGCTGCGGCTCGCCGACCGGCCGGTGCGCACGATCATGACGCACCGCACCGACATCGTGTGGCTCGACGTGAACGACACCGCCGAGGTGCTGCGCCAGAAGCTCGCCGAAGGCGGCTACAGCCGCTTCCCCGTCTGCGAAGGCGACCTGGACCACTGCATCGGCTACGTGCGGATGCGCGACATCGCCGACCGGCTGCTCGCCGATCAGCCGGTGGAGCTCCCGGCGCTCGTGCGCGAGCCGCTCACCGTGGGCGAGACCTTGAAGGCGCTCGACCTCATGGCGATGTTCCGCCGCGCGCGGCCGCACGTGGCGCTCGTGGTGGACGAGTACGGCAGCCTGCTCGGCATCGTCACCCCCACCGACGTGCTCGAGACGATCACCGGCGACTTCTCCGGCAGCGACGGGCCGTCCGACCAGCAGCTCGTGCGGCGCGAGGACGGCTCGTGGCTCGCCGACGCGCAGATCGAGCTCCACGACCTCGAGCGCAAGGTCGGCGGCGGCGGCCTCGCGATGGGCACGCAATTCTCGACGCTCGCCGGCCTCATCCTGAGCCAGCTCGGCCGCATCCCGCAGCCCGGCGAAGTCCTGATCGTGAACCGCTGGCGCATCGAAGTCGTGGACCTCGACGGCCAACGCATCGACAAAGTAGTCCTAACGCCGTTAGGGACTCGCACGAGGGTGTGAGGGACTGTCCCCATTTTCGAAGACGCCCTCACCGCGGCACGCCCCCCAACGAAAATGGGGACTGTCCCTCTGCGCTGACCAACGACCCTCGCGAAGGGACAGTCCCCTTTTTCGTCCTACATCGTGCCCCGGGGGCCTCCCCGCCGAAAAAGGGGACAGTCCCTCAAACTGGCGCGAGCCGCCCGTGCCACTCCGTCGCCTGCTCGTACGCGTGCGCGAGCGCGAGCACCCGCGCCTCGGCGAGCCGCGGCCCGCT
>DASUFK010000148.1:0-5770 GCA_036274615.1 Gammaproteobacteria bacterium
ACGAGCTGTTGCGGTTCGCCGCGGCGAACCGCCGGCTTCGCGCGCGCGACACCGCCGCCGCCGTAGCGCTCTACCGGCGGTTGCTCGCGCTCGACCCGGCGCACGCGGCGGCCCGCAACAACCTCGCGAACGCGCTGGCCGACGAGGGCTGCTACGCGCAAGCGCTCGTGGAGGCGCGCGCCGCGCGCTCCGCCGTGGCGCCCGGCGACGCGCTGTACGCCGCGATCGAAGACAGCGTCGCCACCCTCGAGCGCGCGGCGGCGACGACGCCGGGCGCATGTCCATGAGCGCCGCGCCGCGGGCCGCGGAGCCGCAAGCCTGCGGCGGCGTGCTCATGGTCCGGCCCGCCCACTTCGGCGCGAATCCCGAGACGGCCGGCTCGAATTTCTTTCAGAGCGCGGCGCCCGGAGATCAGGACGTGCCCGCGCGGGCTGCGCGCGAGTTCGACGCGCTCGCAACCGCCCTCGCCGCCGCGGGCATTCGCGTGATCGAGATCGCGGGCGCGGCCGGCGACGCCCTCCCCGACGAGGTGTTTCCGAACAACTGGCTCAGCCTGCACGCGGACGGCACGGCCGTGCTCTATCCGCTGCTCGCGCCGAACCGCCGCCGCGAGCGGCGGGCCGACGTGCTCGACACGCTCCGGTCGCAACGGATATTCGAGGCCCGCCGCGTCGTCGACCTCACGGCGCTCGAGCAACGCGGCGTGTATCTCGAGGGCACGGGCAGCCTCGTGCTCGATCGTGCGGGCCGCGTGGCCTACGCGTGCCTCTCGCCGCGCACTCACCCCCAAGCGCTCGCCGAGCTCGGCCGCGAGCTCGACTACACGCTGGTGCCGTTCGCGGCCGCCGACGCCCGAGGCCGCGCGATCTACCACACCAACGTGCTGCTCGCGATCGGCACCCGGTTCGCAGCTCTATGCTCGCAGGCGGTGGCGCCGCCGCAGCGAGCCGCGCTAGTCGAGCGGCTCGCGGCGGGCGGCCGCGACGTCGTGGACTTGAGCTTCGAGCAGCTGCACTCGTTCGCGGGCAACGTGCTCGAGCTCGCGAGTGGCCGCGGCCCGGTGATCGCGCTGTCCAAGACCGCGCTCGAGTCGCTCGACGCGGCCCAGCGCAGAACGCTCGAGTCCCACGGCGAGCTCGTCGCGGCGGACATCGCCACCATCGAGCGGTTCGGCGGCGGCAGCGTGCGCTGCATGCTCTGCGAGATCCCTCAGTAGCCGTGGAGGAAGTTGCCGCCCCAGATCTGCTGATAGTCGAGCTTGGCCGTGTGCACCAGCATCGCGTCCAAGTTGGTGCGGGCGTAGCCCGTGACCTCGTAGAGCATCTCGAACGACGGCGCCGCCCCGCCGCCGTCGGGCCGCGACTGCTCGAGGCTCTTGATGAACATCGGGTCGGACAGCGCGTGCGCGGCCTGCATCATGCCCGCGTCGCGCGTGCCCGAGATGATCACGAACTGATTGCCGGACGGGCCCGGGAACGTCGAGATGAAGCCGTAATCGCGGTAGTTGTGATTGCTCTCCGGCATCCCGGCTTCGCTCGTGTACATCTCGCCGGTGTTGACGTCGCGGAGCTCGTCGTAGGTGTAGCCCACCGCGAGGCTCGACGAGGCGAACACGAAGTCCTCGAGCTTGTCGAGCGCGCTGATGAAGCCGAGATAGACGACGTGGCTCGTCTTGAGGTCCGCCATGTTGAGCTCGGACATCGACACCACGCGCACCGGCTTCGACGACGTGTACAGCACGCGCAGCACGTCGAGCAGCGCGAAGGCGCTGCCCCGCGGCAGGTAGGTGAGATCGAGGTCCATGTACCGCCCGAGCAGCTGCGGGTCATACATCATGAGCTCGTCGAGCTCCTTGCTCGAGTTCACTGCGAAATCCCGCACGAGCCGCTCCACGTCGCCGCTCTCGTCGACCTCGCCGAAGATGTAGTAGTCGCCCACGACCACGAGGATCGGCATGTCGTCGTCGAGCACGCTCTGCCAAACCGGCGACGCCGCCACCGTCTGAGCGGCCGTGGGCGGAGGCGCGCGCATCGCGCCGATCGCGACACCGAGCAGGACTCCGAGCACGAGCAGCGACACGGCAGCGACCACGAGGCGCGCTCGCGGCTCCGGCCGCGGCGGAGGCGGCGGCAACGGCGGGACCGGTGCGGCGGTGGCCAGGGCGGGCGCAAGTGGCACGCCCTCGGCACCGGCTTCCTTCACATCCGCCGCGGTGAGCGAGATACGGTACTCCCCGCGCGCGAGCGTGAGCTGCCGGGCGTCGGCGCGGCCCTCGGTGGCGTAGTAATGCTCGAGCTTTTGCCGCAGGTTGTGCGCGTAGACGCGCACCATCGAGTCCTGGCTCGGATCGAAGTCGGCGCCCTTGCCGAACACTTCGATCGCGATCTCGAGCTCTTTCGGCGTGCGCCCCTCGAGCGAGCAGTCCACGAGGAACTCGAGCAGACGCGCGTACGAGCGCGAACGGCCCAGGGCCCCGCTGCGCTCGATCTTCTGCGCCTGTTCTCGTAGCTGCTCTTGTTCCGATTGCATCGTCGCGAGGTGCGGGCACCGCAAGAACGGCGTACCCGACTCGCCACGTTAGCTCATCTTTAACGGTTAATAAACCGGGATAAGGCGGCGTTTTCCTTACGATTTGTCGTGGACCCGCCCAAGCGCGCCGCCGCGCGGGCTTTTCGAGACAGGTCGCCCGGGGCGAACCGCCAAAGAAACACGGCCCGGCTTCGCCGCCGGCCGTCCGTCTTGCGCGGCTTGCGCAGCCGTTGCACGCCGGTCAGAAGCGGTAGTCGAAAGCCACGCTCGCGGTTCGCGGCCTGCCCACCATCCACATGTCAGTGTAGTAGTTCGACGTCGCGTACAGCTCGTCGAACAGGTTTTGGCCCTTCACCGTTACGCCGAGCTTGTCGCTGGCGCTCCAACGGACCGAGGCGTCGACCACCGTGTAATCCGGGATCGTGATGCCGTCGGGCGCGGGACCTCCGAACCGATCGCCGACATGCCGGACGTCGGCAATGATTTTCACCTTCGTGCCGGGCTGCCACGCGAATCCCAGGTTGTAGGTCTCCTCGGGCACGTAGGTCGGGGGCCGCTCGCCCGTGTCGGTCTCGGCGTTCAGCGACACCACATTGCCATAGACCTGGAACGTGCTCGTGGCCGCGTAGGTGAAGCCGAGCTCGATGCCCTGTGAGGTCTGCTCGGGAATCACGAGCACGTCGGCGGGATCGGCCGAGGTGGGGTCGTCATACGTCAGGTTGTTCTTCGTGATGTCGAAGAGCGCGAGGTTCCACTGGAACCCCGTGCCGCTCACCTGATGCTTGACGCCGACCTCGAGCTGCTCGCTCTCGATCATGTCCGCCAGGCGGTTGGCGTTCGCGATCGTGACGATGCCGCCGCTCGGGTTGGTGGCGCCGGTGCCGTATTGCGCGTAGAGGGCCGTCTCGTCGGACACGTCGAACACCACGCCCACTCGGCCGGTGGTGTCGTCGACGTTCTGATCGATGATCTGCCGGCCGATCCGCACGTAGTGCGTGTCGTAGTCCTCGTGCCGCAGCGCGGCGACGAACGCAACCCTCTCCGTGGCCTTGATCTGCGTCTCGGCGAACACGGCCCACTCGCTCACGTCGGACGTGTTGTCCAACGCCACGGGCGCGGTGGTGATGTCCGCGAGGACGCCGGGCACGAAGTTGTACGGGTCCACCTCGTCGAATTCGTCGAACGTGATGCCGTTGGGATTCGCGGGAGTGGCGAAGTTGGTCGGCCGCTCGAACGAGACGTCGTTTGCCTCGAATCCCACCGACGTTCGCACTCGCCCCCGCGACGGCGCAAACACGAGGTTCGTTCGCACGCCGTCCTGGGCGATGTCGTGGCCGAGAATCAGCGGGTCGAAGCGCGTGAGGATCCGCGTGGAAGGGTCGTAGGAGTTGGCCTCGGCGTCCTTCCACAGGCGATCGCTCTCGAGCCGGAACAGCTCCGCTTGCAACGTCACGGTGTCCGTGGGTTGCCAGTCGGCCCGCAGCCGCAGCGAATCATCCTGGTAGTGGATGTCCGCGTCGGACACGTTGAAGTTCTTGCCCACGAAGTCGCGGACGAAGTCGCCGTTGACCACCGGCGCGCCGAAGTAGCGCATCGGGTGCTGCTCGCCGCTGTCGAGACGCGCGGCCAGCGTGAGCTTGTCGGTGGGCTCGAACTCGAACGCCAGCGACAACATCTCGGCGTCGCTGTCGCCGTTCGGCCCCACCCAACCGTCCGATTGCACGTTGCTGTAATCGAAGCGGTACGCGCCGTTGGCGCCGAGCGCGTTGGTGTAATCGACGCCGATGAACGTCGTGTCGTCCTCGCCGAGCTCCACGCGTACTTGGCCGTCTTGCTCGCGCTGCGGCTTGCGCGGGATCACGTTGATCGCGCCGCCGATGCCGCCCTCGCCGTACAGCACGGACGACGGGCCCTTCAGCACTTCGATCCGATCGATCCCCCAGGTGTCGAACGGAAACGTGATCGCTCCCGCGGCGTTGAAGTAGCTCGTCCCGTCGTAGAGCTTCGTGACCGCGCCCGCGCCCTCGAAGCCGCGCGCCGAAATGCTCGAGCCGCCGTTGCCCGGGTTCGCCTCGGTGGTGAATCCGCCGCTGCGGGTAACCGCCTCGAGAACACCGATGTCGCCGCGGTCCCGGATCGCGTCGCCGTTGATGATGTCGACGGTGGCCGGCGTCTCGAGCCAGGTGAGATCGAGCCGGCTGCCCGTGCTGGTCTCCCTAGCGCCCTGCGTGCCATAGACCAGAACTTCTTCAACCCCGGCGTTCCCGCCCTGCGCGGCGGCGGTGGACAGTTGACCCCCGCAGGCGGCAAAGACCGCCAGCGCCAGGAGGCGTTTTTCGTTGTGCACATCCTTCTCCGTTGGATTGTCGATGCTCGCGTCGGCCCTCTTGTGGTTCGGGTGCCGTTTACGCCAGGTGCGGGAAGGATGCCTTCTCGCCGCTCGCAACCTCCGGTTATTAACGGTTGGTTAACCGCGAATCTAAACGCGTTAAGCGGCGTTCCGGCCGCGCGGATCGCGCGCGGCTATGCCTATTCTTTCTAGGCACCGGTAGTGCAGCGCGCTCGCGTCGTCCGAGCTGCGGCTCATCGACGCCAAGCTCGGCAACGGCGGACCGAATCTCCCGCCGCGAGCGGTCCCGCAAGTCACCACGCATCGTGCGGACTAGCCCCCGGCGGCGCGCCGCGCTTCGATCCCGCGCCGTTTTTCCGTATGCTGTGAGGGTCCAAGTCCAACAAACCGGGGAGAGAAGAACGTGATCATCCGCAGGGGAGGTCGTCTCGCCATTACGGCGGCGGCGACGTTGTTGACGATTCTCGGGGCCGCCGGATGCCAGAAATCGGAGCCGCCGGCGCCGCCGCCCGCTCCGGCCGCGCAGCAACCCGCCGCACCGGCCGCGGCTGCCGTGGCCAAGATCCCGGACGGGGCCGATCAGCTCACCCACGGCCGATATCTGGTCGAGACCATCGCCGGCTGCGGCAACTGCCATACGCCGCACTTGCCCGACGGCTCGCTCGACGAGAGCAAGGCGTTCTCGGGCGCATTCGTGATCGAGGACCCGGGTTTCAAGGCCTACGCGCGCAACATCACTCCCGACATGGAAACGGGCATCGGCTCGTGGACCGACGACCAGATCGTCAACGCGATCCGCAACGCGCAGCGGCCCGACGGCACGTTCCTGGGGCCGCCGATGTCGTTCGCCTGGTACAAGCGGATGTCGGACACCGACGTGCGCGCGATCGT
>DASUFK010000149.1:0-12587 GCA_036274615.1 Gammaproteobacteria bacterium
CGGCGCGCCTCCTCGCGGCGGCGGATGCGGCTGCCGGGCACGCGGAGATCGCGGCGGGGCAGTCCGCCGCCGCCATCGAGCATCTCGAGCCCGCGGCCGCCGCGTTCGCGCGCTTCGGCATGCACGACGAGCGCGCCGACGCGCTGCACGGGCTGTCGCTCGCGGCGCGCGCGGCGAACCGGCTCGACGCCGCGCTCGACTACGGCAACGCCGCGCTCGACGAGCTCGAGCAGATGCGCCTGCGTGTCGCGGACCCGGAGCTGCGCGCCGTGTTCGCGTCCGCGCGCCGCGACTACTACGAGAGTCAGATCGACTTGCTGATGGCGCGCGCGCGCGACGAGCGCAGCGCCGGTGCGGAGCGCGAGAAATACGCTCGCGCCGCGCTCGAGGTGAGCGAGCGCGGCCGGGCGCGCATGATCGCCGACCTGCTGCAGGAAGCCGCGGTCGACCTCCGCAGCGGCGCGCCCGCCGAGCTCCGCGCGAAGCAGAACGCGCTCTACGAGCAGCTCGCGGACGCGAGACGCCGGCGCGACCTGCTGCTCGAGGCGGCGGACCCGGGCAAGACGGCCGAGCTCGACCGCGCCGTGGCGGACCTCGCGGCGCTCGAGAACGCGCTCAACCTCGTCGAGATCGACGTGCGGCGCGGCAACCCGCGCTACGCGTCGCTCACGGCGGCCGCGCCGCTCGACAGCGCGCAGATCCAGAAGGCGGTGGGCTCGGACACGGTGCTGCTCCAGTACTCGCTCGGCGAGTCCGCGAGCTGGGTGTGGGTGGTCACGCCCGAGCGCGTTCAAGCGGTGCAGCTCGCCGGCCGTGCGACGATCGAGGCCGCGGCGCGGCGCGCGCTCGCGCGGCTCGAGAAGCACAACGCGGACCCGGCGGTGCAGCCGTCCGCGGCGGAGCTCGACGAGCTCGCCGCGCTCGTGATCGCGCCGGTGGCGGAGAGTCTCGACCGGCCGCGCGTCGCGCTCGCGCTCGACGGCGCGCTCCAGTTCGTGCCGTTCGCGGTGCTGCCGCTGCGCGGCGCGGACGGCACGAACGCGCCCCTGCTCGCGCGGCACGAGGTCATCGAGGTGCCGTCGATGTCGGCGCTCGGAATGTCGGCGTTGGCGCTGTCCGCGCGCGGCGCCGCGCCCGCCGAGCGCAAGACGCTCGCCGTGTTCGCCGATCCCGTGCTCGACGCGAGCGACCCGCGTCTCGCGAAGGACGGCCGCCCCGCGCCGCTCGTCGCCGCGGCGGACGGGTTCGCCGCGCGTTCCTCGGCCGGCGTCGAGCTCGGGCGGCTGCTCTCGACGGGCTACGAAGGCGAGACCATCGCCTCGCTCGTGCCGGACAAAGGTAAATTGCTCGCCCGCGGCTTCGCCGCGAATCGTGACGCAGTTCTCGACTCCGACCTCGCGGACTACCGCTATATTCACTTCGCAACACATGGTCTCGTCGACGCCCGCTATCCGGGATTGTCCGCGCTGGTGCTGTCGCAGTTCGACGCGCAGGGCCGGCCGCTCGACGGGTTCTTGCGGCTCAACGACATCTACAACCTGAAGCTCGGCGCGGATCTCGTGGTGCTGAGCGCGTGCGACACGGCGCTCGGCAGAGAGGTGCGGGGGGAAGGATTCATCGGTTTGACGCAGGGCTTCATGACCGCGGGCGCGCGCACCGTCGTGGCGAGCCTGTGGCAGGTGCCCGATCGCGCCACGGCGGAGCTGATGCGGAACTTCTACCGCTACATGCTCGACGAGGGGCTCGCGCCGCCCGCGGCGCTGCGCAAGGCGCAGCTCGCGAGCGCGGCGCAGCGGCGCTGGAGCGATCCGTATTTCTGGGGTGCTTTCGTTCTAGTGGGAGACTGGCGATGAGACAGGACGTGGTGCGTTTCTCGTTCATGCTGACGGCGGCGGCGTTGATCGGCGGCTGTGCCGCGCTGCCCACGCCGGATCCGCGCGATCCGGCGCCGGTGAAGGACTCGCCGCAGGTGCTGCGGGTCTGCTACACGGACGGCGACGGCGCGCATCTCGCCGTCGGCGATCAGATCGAGATCTCGACGAACAAGTTCGGCCGCATGCGCATCCGGCACATGCCGAATCCGGAGAACAAGAACGTGTGGAACGGCGGCGAGGCGGTCGCGGTGAAGAAGGCGATCCTCGTCGAGACGGCGCCCGGCAAGGAAGGCAAGCGCCAGTTCGTGCCCGTGGGGCGGTTCTCCGTGCACGTGCCCGATCAGGGCAACGGCCATCACGCGAAGTTCGACTTCTCGCAGAGCAAGGCCGTGGCGAATCTGCAGGGGAGCCGGTTCCCCGAGTGCAACGTCGCGCTCGGCGCGGACGAGGTCGTCATCCGCGGCGTGAAAGACGAGGAGCGGCACGGCGGCGACTCGGTCGCGCGCTGAGGGCGTGATGCGGCGGCGGGCGATGGTGTTGTCGCTCACCGCGGCGGGGGCGTGCGCTGCGGCCAGTGGCGTGGCGGCGGAAGGATCGCGGTGGGTGTCTGACACCCTTGGTGTCAGACAGCAGGCCGCGGCGACGACCCGCGTAATCGCGCGCCTCACCCCGCAAGCTTCGCTACCGGACCTCGAGCTCGATCTCCACCGCGCGAACGCGCGCCTCGAGGCCGTCCTCACGCCCGAGCCGCTGCGCGTACTGTTGAGCGCTCCCTCGCCGGCCGAAGGCGCGCGGCTCGCCGCGGCACTACAGTCGTCGGGCCGCGTAGCCTACGCCGTGCCCGAAGTCTTCCGCCCCACGGAGCTGCGCGGCCGCTACGTGCCGAACGACCCGCTGTTCGCCGAGCAGTGGGCGCTCGACAACGGCGGTCACGACGGCGGCGACGTCGACGCGCCGAAGGCGTGGTCGTACACGCTCGGCTCGCCCGCGATCACCATCGCCGTGCTCGACGACGGCGTGCAGCTCGACCACCCCGACCTCGCCCCCAACATGGCGAGCAACGGCCGCGACTTCACCGTCTATCCGCCGGCCGACGGCGCGCAGCCCCGCGGCGCCGAAGACCGTCACGGCACGTCGGTGGCCGGCATCGCCGCGGCGCGCGGCGACAACGGCCTCGGTGTGTCGGGCATCTGCCCGCGCTGCAAGATCCTGCCGATCCGCGTGCACGGCTCGTCGAACTTAGGCATCGCCGAGGCGTTTCGCTACGCGGTGGAGCAGGGCGCCGACGTGATCACCAACAGCTGGGGCTACGCCCCGAGCGGCGGCGCGCGCGGCGCCGCAGCCGTGGACGCGGCGGTGCGCGACGCGCTCGACAGCGCTGCGCGCGAGGGCCGCGGCGGCCGCGGCACGCTCGTCGTTTTCGGCATGACCAACGAAGCCGTCGACAACTGCGGCGCCCACGCCGACATCTCCTCGCTCGACAGCGTGCTCGCGGTAGGCGTGTCGGACCGCAACGGCCGCGTCGGCGGCTCGGGCTTCGGCGCATGCATGGACCTCGTCGCGCCCGCGAAGCCCGAGCGGCTCGGCGTCGAAGGCAGCGCCACCACCGACCGCACGGGCCTGGACGGCCACGTGGACGGCGACTACTTCACCGGCTTCGGCGGCACGTCGGCCGCGGCGCCGCTGGTGGCGGGCGTGGCCGGCTTGCTGCTGTCGTTGAACCCGGAGCTCACGCGCGCGGATCTCGTGCGGATCCTGGAGCGCACCGCCGACAAGATCGACGCGGAGCACGCGGCCTACGACTCCCACGGCTTCAGCACGCGCGCCGGCTACGGACGCGTGAACGCCGGCCGGGCGGTCGAGGCGGTCGCAGTGATACGCACCGATGACGACTCGCGGTAGCATCTCCTCGGGGACAGCGAGGGAGCGACAGCGAGTCGTGGCCGAGGACTCCGATCTGGAGCCGCAGATCGCGGCCGACCTCTGCGCGCGCATCCGCCAGGGGTCGCGCGACGCGGAGGGCGAGATGGTGCGCCGTTACGGCGCCGGTCTCTTGTATTTGCTCAAGCGGCGCACGCGCGACGCCGAGCTCGCGCTCGACCTGCGGCAGGACACGTTTCGCGTCGCGATCGAGAAGCTCCGCGGCGCCACGCTCGACGAGCCCGCGCGGCTCGCGGCGTATCTGCGCGGCGTGGCGCTCAACCTCTGGATCGCGCAGCAGCGCAAGGACACGCGGCGCGCCACGACTGCGGACTCCGACGCCGTCGAGGTCGCGCCGGACGACCGGGCGGGGCCGTTCGACCACGTCTCCCGCGAGCAGGTGCGCCAGGCCGTCGGCACGCTGTTGAACGAGCTCGGCACGCCGCGGGATCGCGAGCTGCTCACGCGGCTCTACATCCACGACGAGGACAAGGCGGGGATCTGCGCCGCCCTCGGCGTCGATTCCCTGCATTTCAACCGGGTGTTGTTTCGGGCGAAGGAGCGTTTCCGCCAGCTGTTGCAGCAGGCGGAGCGCCGCAGCGGCATGCGGCTCGTGGGCTAGGCTTGCCGACGGGTGTGAGATAGACGGCACGGTGGAGACAGCTGATCGATATGGATCGCCAGCACATTCGCGACGCGCAGGTCGTCGAGCGCTACCTTAGCGGCACGCTCACCGCGGCCGAGGAGCAGGCGTTCGAGGAGGCCTACCTCGCCGACCCGCGGCTGCTCGAGGAGCTCGAGGTGGCCGAGCGGCTGCGCGCGGGTCTCAAGGACTCGAGCGCCGCGGGTGTCGCCGCGAGCCCCGCTACGCCGCGCGCGCGCTGGCGCGAGCTCGTCTCGTCGCCGCGCTATGGACTGGCCGCCTCGCTCGTCGCCGTTGCCGCCCTCGCGTCGTCCACGGTGCTGCTCGTGCAGAACCAGAGTCTGCGCGCCGGCGCGCCGCTCGCCGCGCAGACGCACACGCGTCTGCTCCAGCTCGTGTCGGTGCGCGGCGCGGACAATCCGAACGAGATCGCCGCCCCCGCGCCCGGCGAGTGGACCGTACTGCTGGTCGATCCCGGCTTCGGCGACTACGACGTTTTCACCGCGGTGCTCGTCCGCGCCGGCGGCGCCGAGCTGCTGCGCCTCGACGGCCTCACACCCACCTACGAAGGGCAGCTCGCGCTCGGCATGCCCGGCGGCTTGCTCGTGCCGGGCCGGTACGAGATCCGCCTCTCCGGCGGCAATCGCGACTGGCCCGCCACGCAGAAGCTCGACGAGCTCGGCCGCACGCCGCTCACGGTAACCGCGCGCCCGTAGCGCGCCTTCCTCCCGCCTTCTTCGCGCAACGGCCCTCGAGCGCTGTCCGGCGCTCGTCCCGTTCCCCGCCAAAATTCTTTTCGTTCGTGGTGAGACGCAGTGCTCACTCGCGGCACTAGTTAGTCGTGGCCGCCGCAATGGCGCACGACGGGGAAGAACAATGAACGCCGCTCACCAAGCACAAGGTTTCGTCGAAGCCGACTCCGGGCGAGGCGCGCAGCGCGCCCGCGATCTGCTGCGCTTTGCGCCGCTCGTGCCGCTCAGCACCGCGGGCGGCTGTCTCGCCGCCGCGCTGTGCCTCTGGCCGGTGTTGCCGGCATGGTGGCCGGGCTGGCTCGCGGGCGGCTTGACGCTCGCAGCGGCGCAGTGGCAAGCCCGCCGGCTCGTGTGCCGCCCGCGCCGCGCGAAGCAGGCGATTGGCCGCCGGCGGTGGGTGATCGCCAACGCGCTCGTGTCGGGCGTGTTCTGGGGCGCCACGAGCGTCGCGTTCTACCCCGGCGAGTCGGTGGGGCATCAGCTGCTGCTCGCTTTCATTCTCGCGGCGATCGCCGCCGCGTGGCTGCCGTTCTACGCGTTCGTTCGCGTGTCCTTGCCCGTGTTTACGGTTCCGGCTCTGCTGCCCATGGCGTCTGCCCTCCTCGCATCCCCTACCCCCCCGCAAACGACCATGGGCAGCCTTTTGTTGCTACTCGGCGCCGCGCTCGCGGGTATTGCGGAGCTCGTGGGCCGAATGCTGCACGCCGACTCCGCCGCGCGCCGGGCGCTGTATCACCAGGCCACGCACGACCCGCTCGTGGGGCTCGTGAATCGCGCCGAGTTCCATCGCCGCGCGCAAACGCTCGAGATCATGCGGGCGCACGCGTACGCGATCGTGTTCATCGATCTCGATCACTTCAAGGAAGTGAACGACTCGCTGGGTCACGCGTCGGGCGACGCGCTGCTGCGCCAGATCGGCGGCGTCTTGCGCCGGTCCGTGCGCAAAGGCGACACGGCCGCACGGCTCGGCGGCGACGAGTTCGCGATCCTCATGAAGGACTGCGATGCCGAGGAGGCGGCGGCGGTGGCCGCGACGATCCGCGAGCGCGTCGCGGAGCTCGCGCGCGGCCTCGGCCGCAGCGGCTGCCCGCGCGTGACGGCGAGCATCGGCATTGCGTGCAGCGCGGATCTCTGCGCGAGCCCCGCGGCGCTGCTCGAGGCGGCCGACGCGGCGTCCTATCGCGCGAAGCGCGCCGGCCGCGATCGCATCGAGATCGCGAGCGCGCTGCCGGGCTCCGCGCCGCGCGCGCGCACGCGTGCGGGCTCCCACCGGTTCGTCACGGACCCGCCGGTCTAAGGGCAACCGCGATGGAACGGCACGATATTGCAGCGCAACTGCTCGAGAACGGCGACTCCCTCTGGTCGCACGTGGAGTGCGACGTGAAGCGGGAGCGCGTGATCGTCTACGCGCGCCTGCACGCCAATCCGCCGCTCGGCATCGAAGGGTCGCTCGTGGCGTCCGAGCGTGTGCTCGCGTCCGTGCTCGGCGGGCGCGAGTGGCTGGCGGCGGTGCAGTGGAGCGACCGGCTGTGCCGCACGTTCACGGCGCCGCGCGCCGGGGCGACGGCCGCCGACGGCGAGACGGATCTCTAGGGTATGCGGCGGCAGCAGCGCGGCCCGCGCCTTGCCGGTGGTCGGCGCCTTCCACGCCGGCGGCCCGTCCGGCGTGCCGGCGGTCAGCCGTCCGCCGTCATGGCCACCTTCGTGCGCGAGATCGATGACCTGATCGGCCGTCTCGGTCGCGCCGAGATCGCGCTCGATCAGGTCGAGGATGAACGCACCGTGCCGGCGGCGCTCGATCTTGCCGAGCTCGCCGGCGACCTGCACTCGCTCTGCCTCGACGCGCGGGAGGATCGCCGCCCGGCGGCCGAGCTCGCAGCACCCGAGCCGGAGCTCGTCGAGCGTATCCTGGTTCTGGCCCGCGACTTTGCCAGCAGGGCGGAGGACGTTGCTCTCCTCGCGCCGCCCGCTCCCAACACCGACCCCTGAGGCGCGGTCGCGCGCTCGGCTCGCGGCCGCCGGCGCGGCGGGGTACGCTTCGGTCACCTCCGCACGAGTACGCGCCCGATGAGCACAGCCTTGAGCGCCTCCAAAACTCGCAGCTTCACCACGGTGTTCCTCATCGAGATGTGGGAACGCTTCGGCTACTACGGGATGCAGGCGCTGATCGTCTACTACATGGTGGAGCGGCTCGCCTTCCCCGACGAGCGCGCGACCCTCGTGTGGGGCGCCGCGGCAGCGTTGATCTACGTGGCGCCCGCGATCGGCGGGTGGGTGGGCGACAAGGTGCTCGGCAGCCGGAGGACGATGCTGCTCGGCGCGGCGATCCTCACCGTCGGCTACACGCTGATGGTGGTGCCCGGTCAGGACGTGTGGTTCCTGTTCTGCGCGCTCGGCGTGATCGTGGTGGGCAACGGTCTCTTCAAGCCGAACGCCGGCAACCTCGTCCGCAAGATCTACGAGGGCGACGACTCGCGCATCGACAGCGCGTTCACGATCTACTACATGGCCGTGAATCTCGGCGCGATGGTGTCGCAGCTGCTCACGCCGTGGCTCAAGGATCACTTCAACGAGCAATCCGCGAGCGGCTTCGGCTGGCACGTGGCGTTCGGAGTGTGCGCGGTGGGGCTCGTGCTCGGCCTGATCAACTACGCCGTGATGCGGCAGTCGATGGCGTACATCGGCTCGGAGCCCGACGCGCGTCCGGCCCCGGCCGGCAAGCTCGCCGCGGTGCTGCTGATCGGCGTTGCGGCGGTGTTCGTGTCCGCGTTCGTCCTGCAATACCAGACGGCCGCACGCCTGTTCGTGTATCTCGCCGGCATCGCGGTGGTGGGCATCTTCGTCTATTTGATCGCAACCGGCGCCCGCGCCGAGCGGGCCGGGCTCGTGGCCGCGCTGATATTGACGGTGCAGACGGTGTTCTATTTCATCTTCTATCAGCAGATGTCGACGTCGCTGAGCCTCTTCGCGCTGCGCAACGTGGACCCGGCGTTCAACGTGCTCGGTGCGCACCTCTGGGACTGGTCGCCCGCGCAATTTCAGGCGTTCAATCCGATCTGGATCTTCGTGCTGAGCCCGATCCTCGCGTGGGCGTACTCGGCCGCGGGCCGGCGCAACCACGACCTCTCGATCGCCGCGAAATTCGCGCTCGGCTTCGCCGTCGTGGCGGCCGGATTTTTCATCTACGGCGCCTCCGGGCAGCTCGCCGCCGGCGACGGCCGCGTGTCGTCGTGGCTCATGGTGTGGGGCTACGGCGCGATCTCGCTCGGCGAGCTGCTCGTGAGCGGCTTGGGTCTCGCGATGGTCGCGCGCTACGTGCCGGCGCGAAACGGCGCGTTCATGATGGGCGCTTACTTCGTGGCCACCGGCGTGTCGCAGTATCTCGGCGGCGTGGTGGCGTCGTACGCGAGCATCTCGAGCGACATCACCAACGATCCGGTCGCGAGCCTGCCGATCTACACGAGCCTCTTCAACAAGCTCGGCATCGCGGCCGTGGTCTGCACGGCGATCGCGGTGGCGCTGTTGCCGGTGATGACGCGGCTCACGGCGATTCATCACGAGGGCAAAGCGGACGCACGATCAGTCGACGCGTGAGGATTCGCGCTCGCGAAAGTCGAGCAACGCAAGCGCCGGCGTCGCCGGGGGCGCGAGCGCGATCATCGCTTCCAGCGGTCCGTGCCGGCAGTCGAGCGTGACCACGGCGGCGAGAGCTCCCTCGGCTCGAATCGATGCTACGCCGCGACACGCCCCGAGCCGCCGCTTGATCGCGGCGATCTGCGCGTTGCGCTGCGGCGCGGCGCGGTCGAGCAGCAGGTTCGCGGCAAGCAGCCCGCGCGCAGTGAGCACGTCGCCCGTTTCGTAGATCCGTGCAACCTCCGCGGCGATGGGGGCAAATGCGCGGCCCATGTGTACGCAGTGGACCGGGTAAGCGCCGCTCGTCACCAGCGCGCTCGCGGCCGCATACGTCACGCGGCGCGGAACGCCGTAGGTGAGGTTCGCGAACGCGAACACGCCGAGCCCGCGCTGGGGCAGCAGCAGCACGTCGGCGCCGTAGCCGGGCACGCCGCCCGCGTGAGCGAAGTACTCGCCGAGGACTTCGTCGGCGTAGACCTCCGCGCCGAGGCCGTAGCCGGCGCCGCGCGTGCGGCTCGGTGCGTCGTCCGCGGGCGCAAACGTTTGCGCGCGTGCGATCTCGCGGCGGCTTGCGCGCCGCAGGATCGGATCGTCGGCCTCGTTGCGCGGCGGCCAGGCGGCGAGCAGCCACGCGACGAACCGGGCGTAATCCGCGGCGCTCGTCGCGAGCCCGCCCATCGCGGCGAACGCGCCCGTGCCCTGTGCCGGTTCCTCGCTCCAGCGGCCGTGGTCGCGCCGATAGCCGATGGAGCGCCGGCTCTCCGGCGCTCGCGCGAGGTCGAAGCAGGACGCGTTCATCCCGAGCGGGCGCAGGAGCTCCCGCTCGACGTATTCCGCGAACGGGCAGCCCGCGGCGTTGCCGACCAGGCGCCCGAGGAGCGCGTAGCCGAAGTTGGAATACTCGAACGCGATCTCCGGCACGCGCCGAAGCGGAACCTGCGCCACCAAACGCGTGAGCGCCTCGTCCTGCAGGGCGAGCTGCCGATCGGCCCACGCGTCGTCGCCGCCGAAGCCGGCGGTATGGGAGAGCAGCGCTCGCACCGTGACGCGCGGCCCGTCGGCCCGCGGATACTCGAGCGCCGCGAGCTCCGGCACGTAGCGCTCGGCGGGCGCGTCGAGCAGCACGCGGCCGTCGTCGCGCAGCTTGAGCACGGCGAGCGCGGTGAAGGTCTTCGACAACGACGCGACGCGAAATACCGTCGCGGAGTCGACGGGCGCGCCGCTGGCGACGTCCTGCACGCCGAGCGCCCGAATGTGCACGTCGCCGCCCGCGATCACGCCCCACACGAGGCCCGGCGCGTCGCTGCCGCGCGCGAACCGATCGAAGACTGCGTCGACGTGCGTGAGCGGGTCGCGCATCGAGCTGCGCCGGTCGAATGCGCGGGCGCTCACGGGTCGCGGGCCGCCGCCGCGGCGAGCCGCCGGCCGTCCACCGACCAAGGTCCGGCGCCGCCGAGCACCAGCGCCGCGAGGCACGCGAGGTAGAGCAAGTCGCACTCGACGCCGGGCTTGCCGAATTGCGGCCCGGCCGCGGTCACCTCGAGGAATTTGATCGAGCTGAAGCCGAACGCCCAGTGCACCTTGGCGATCGCCACGAAAAGCACGATCGCCATCGGCACGCTCGCGAGCGCCAGGTAGGCGCCCGCGAGCACGGCGAGACCGCCGGCGAGCTCGATGGCGATCGTGAGCCAGGCCATGAGGTGAGGGAGAGGGATGCCGAGGCCGTCGAGCGCCGCGACGAACAGGTCGACACCCCTCTCGAGCTTGAGGTAGCCGTGCATCATGAACCCGTAGCCGACGATGAGGCGCAGCGGCAGCGGGGCCCAACGCGCGAGCGTTGCTCGATACGGCGGCTTCTCCATCTCAGTTTGCCGCGATGCCGTTCAGGCCCGCGGCCGCGGGCAGACCCGGCAGCACGCCGAGATTGAGCAGCTGCCCGTCTTGCGGCCGGATCGCGAACATCCCGACCGCGCCGCTGCCCGCGTTCAGCGAGTAGAGGAAGCGGCCGTCGGCGCTTATCGCGATGTCGAGGTTGGCCGAGTCCGGCGGATTCACGCCCACCACGGTGCCCGCGAGCGGCGTGAGCGCGCCGTTGGCGCCGATCGCGAAGCCCGCGATCGACGACGTGCCCGCGTTCGACGCGTACACGAACCGGCCGTCCGGCGTCACCACGTTCCAGCAGTTGGCCGCGCCGAGCGTAGGCACGCTCTGGCTGATCGGCAGCAGCGTGCCGTCGGACACGATCGAGTACGACGACATGGCGGAGCCGCCGGCGCCGCCCGTCTCGGACACGAGCAGCGCGCCGTTCGCGGCGAACGCCACGGAGAACGCTCCGGCTCCGGCGCTCGCGTTCACCTTGATCGGCGACAGCTTGCCGTTGGCGAGCACGCGGAACACGTCGACACCCCTCTCGAGCTTGAGCCAGCCGTGCATCATGAACCCGTAGCCGACGATGAGGCGCAGCGGCACGGGCGCCCAACGCGAGAGCGTTGCGTGAGACGGCTGGCTCATCTCAGTTCGCCGCGATGCCGTTGAGCCCCGCGGCCGGGGGCAGCCCGGGCAGCACGCCCAAGCTCAGCAGCTGCCCGTCTTGCGGCCGGATCTCGAACATCCCCACCGCCCCGCTGGCCGCGTTCAGCGAATAGAGAAAGCGGCCGTCGGAGCTGATCGCGATGTCGAGGTTCGCCGAGTCCGGCGGATTCAGGCCCACCACGGTGCCCGCGAGCGGCGTGAGCGTGCCGTTGGCGCCGATCGCGAAGCCCGCGATCGACGACGTGCCCGCATTCGACGCGTAGACGAACCGGCCGTCCGGCGTCACCACGTTCCAGCAGTTCGCCGCGCCGAGCGTGGGCACGCTCTGGCTGATCGGCAGCAGCGACCCGTCGGCCACGATCGCGTACGACGAGATCGCCGAGCCGCCCGCGCCGCCGGTCTCCGACACGAGCAGCGCGCCGTTGGCGGCAAACGCCACGGAGAACGCGCCTTCGCCCGCGCTCCGGTTCACCTTGATCGGCGACAGCTTGCCGTTCGCGAGCACGCGGAACACGTCGATGTTGTTGGTGGTGCGCTCCGTCACCGCGAGATAGCGGCCGTCGCCGCTGAACGCGAGCGAAGCCGAGTCAACGAAGTTGCCGGAGAGAAACCGCAGCGAATCCGCGATCCGGGTGAGCCGGCCGTCGTCCCAGCGAAAGCCGACCACGCTCGCGCTGCCCGCGGTGTTGAGCACGTAGACGAGCTTGCCGTGCTGCGCCACCGCGTTCGGCTCGCTGCCGCCGGTATTCGCGCGATCGGTGAGCGCGAGGCGCGAGCCGAGCACTCGAAACAGCGACACGGTGCCGCTGCCCGCGTTCACGGCGAACAGCGCCGAGCCGTCCTCGGAGAGCGTGAGCGAGCCCTGCGACGCGAGCGGGTCCACGGTTCCGCCGCTGCCGCGGCCGCCGGTGGAGTAGCGGCGCGGGTTGTCGAGCGTGCCGTAGGGCGAGCGCTCGTACGCGATCACTTCGTTCGCCTCCGCGTCGTTGGTCATCACGAACACGGCGTGCTGTTTTCGGTAGCCGTCACCGCCGGCGAAATCGTCGGCGTTTGCTGCGGAGACTCCGAGAGCGCCGAGCACCAGCGCCGTTGCCATAGTTTTCATCTGCATTCCTTTTCGATCGTGTGTGAGCTTTCAAATGCGAGCCGCCGGCATGGGGGTTGGGGGATCGCCGGCGGCTCGGCTAGTGACTGGTCGAGTGCGTGCTTATCGAGCGGCCGCCTCCTTGCCCG
>DASUFK010000150.1:0-7238 GCA_036274615.1 Gammaproteobacteria bacterium
TGCTTGGTGGTGAAGCCCATGGGCTTGCTCCCGGGACCGTTGAAAATCGAGCCGGGGATGATACCAGAGCGAGAGACCGCCGGCGGCCGGCCTCGGGGAGGTGCGCCGGCCGCCGGCGAGCCCGCCCATCCGTGGCGGGCACTAGCCGGGTGCCGCTACTCGAGGAGCTCGGCAGTGACCTGCGCGCCCTGGGCGCTCGTGATCGACTTCAGCGGCGCGTGTGTGTCCTTGGCGATCCACAGCGTGCCGGTGGCCATCTCGGACTCGAACGCGACCTTGAACGCGTCGAACGCGCCCGCGGGCACCTCGACGCGCTCGCTGCCCACCACTCTCATCGCCACCGGCGCGATCTTCTGCGCCTGCGGGTTCACCATCTGCAACGTCGCGGCATAGCCGTCGGCGAGCGGCAAAGTGCCGACCACGGCGGCCATCCCGGGCCCGTCGCCCACGAGGCCGCCGCTCGGCACATCGAGCGCGAGCGGCACGGTCTGGTCGGGAAGCTTGAGCTCGCCGGTCACTTTGCCGCCATCCACCTTGTAGCTCATGGCGACCCCGGCTTGCGTCACCGAGCGGCTCACGAGCGCGAGACTGCCCTTCGCGAGCACGGCGCTGTCGACCGTATCGCCGAACGGCGTGGTCAGCGTCTGGGTCACGGTCCACCCGCCGGCGCCGTCCTCGATCTTTTGCCCGAGCTGCACGTCGACGCTCTGCCCGCCGATGGCGATCGCCGCGCGGTAGCTCGTCGTGCCGGCCTTCAAGTCGCGTGCCGGCTTCGGCGCTTGCGCCGCGGCGGAGCCCGCCGCGAGCGTCGCCGCCGCGAGAGCGAGGGCCATGAAACGGTTCCTGAATCGCATGGTCGTGTCCTTCGATGTGTCAGCGGCTGCTGACGACGAAACACTCGACGCCGGTGCTCGAGTCGAGGCACGAAATGCCTGTCACGACGCCGAGGGTTTGAGTAGTGACTTGCTCGGCGGTCATCTTCACTCGCTTGACCTCGACTTGCCTGGTGGCCTGCGCTTCGGCTTGTGGCGTCGAATAGAACAGGCCGACGGCGAACGACACGGCGATCATCGCGACTGCAACTGTCAGCTGGATCATTCTCATATCGAAGCTCCTGTTGACTGAGACGTTCCGGATCTTGCGTCGCCCGCGCGCCTCGCGGGTCGTTACTCTTTCTGTTCGGGCGCTTCGGCTTTGCGCTTCGCGACAGCCTGGCGCAGCAGGTATTCGATCTGGCCGTTGACGCTGCGCAGCTCGTCGCCGGCCCATCGCTCGAGCTCCTTCCAGAGCTCGGGCGACAGGCGCAGCAAGAAGGACTTACGCTCTTCAGCCACGACTAGCTGTACAACGTTCCCGTGTTGATCACCGGCGAAGCCTCGGCCGTGCCGCAAAGCACCACGAGCAGGTTGCTGACCATTGCCGCCTTGCGCTCCTCGTCGAGCTTCACCACGTCCTTCGCGTCGAGCTCGCGGAGCGCCATGTGCACCATGCTCACGGCGCCTTCCACGATCTTGGTGCGGGCGGCGATCACCGCGTCGGCCTGCTGGCGGCGCAGCATCGCGTGCGCGATCTCGGGCGCATACGCGAGGTGCGTGAGCCGCGCCTCCTCCACGTCGACGCCGGCCTTCGCGAGCCGCGCCTCGAGCTCCTTCTTGAGCTCTTGCGCGACCTCGTCGCCGCCGCCGCGCAGCGTGGGCTCGTGTTCCTCGCCGTGGTCGTAGGCATACGCGCTCGCGATGCTGCGGATCGCGGCCTCGCTCTGCACCTGCACGTAGCTCTCGTAGTCCTCGACTTCGAACGTGGCGCGCGCCGTGTCCTCCACTCGCCAGACGATCACGGCCGCGATCTCGACCGGATTACCGCGCTTGTCGTTGACCTTGAGCTTCTCGCTGTTGAAGTTGTGCGCTCGCAGCGAGATCTTCGTCGGCAGCGGCTTGTACACGATGCCGCCGGTCACCGGATTGATCTTGCCCCCGGCCTTCGCATCGGACGGCTGCGCGATGCCGAACGGAACCTTGCCGCGCTTGCCCGAGTAGAACGGGTTCGCCCAATGGAAGCCGCTCTTGCGCACGGTTCCTTTGTAGGCACCGAACAGGATGAGGACACGCGCCTCGTTCGGCTGCAGCGTGAAGTGGCCGGTCAGCATGATGATTCCAAAGAGGAGCCACAGCACGAAGATCACGATCCGCACGAACCCCTGGCCGGGCGTCAACTGGTTGTCGGCGCCGGCACGGACCGTGGCGATGAAGAACGCGATCGCTCCGAGCACGATCAGCAGGTTGACGACCAGCATCACCCAACCATTGAAGGCGGAAACCTCCCGTTCGACGACCGTCGACGGCTTGGCGCGTGAGGCGGACATGGCTCTTCTCCCTGGCTTGTTGATATTCGAGTGATATCATATCGACATCTCTTCGATAGTCAACGACCCGAGCGCACATCGCGGCTGACTCGTGAAGCACGCCGCGTTATGTCGAAACAAGAAAGGTGTCAGACACCGGCAGGGTCAGACACCGGCAGGGTCAGACACCGGCAGGGTCAGACACCGCGAGGGTCAGACACGCTTGCGCGACCCGCGCAGGCCCACGACCTCGAAGTACGCGGCGAGCGCCAGCAGCGCGAACGACACGACCCACACGAAGTAGCCCACCCGCAGATCCGCGGCGTTCTCGCGCAGCGTGGTCTGCCAGTGCAGATCGAGCAGCGTGGCGCCCGCGGCGAGCCAGAGGCAAATGCGGGCGTTCCGGAGCGACGGCCCGCGCAGCAGCGCGATCGCCACGGCCCAGAACAGCACGTTGGTGAGCGCGCTCGCCACGCTCAACACCACGAGGTAGCCCTCGGGGATCTTGAACTGCTCGTACGGCCACAGCGGGCTCAGCGCCACGCGAAACGCTTCCCAGCCGTGGTACTTGTCGATCACGGGCAAGGCCCAGCCGAGGAGGTTGGCGATCGCCGCGGCGATCAGCGCGGCACGGACGCGGGTCATGTCGTTCCTTTCTGCGCCAAACGGGCGCGGGTCAAACGAGCTGTTCCTTCTTCGCCCACGCGAGCGTGTCGTCGAGCCCGTCGCCGAGCCGATCGAAGATGTCGTCCACGTCCCTCGGCGTGACGATGTACGGCGGGCAGATCGCGATGGCGTCGCCGATCGCGCGCACGATCAAGCCGCGCTCCTGGCAGAACGCCATGCACTTCGCGCCCACGGTGTGCCGCGAGTCGAACGCCGCTTTAGACTCCTTGCTCTGCACGAGCTCCACGGCGCCCACGAGACCGATGCCGCGGGCGTCGCCGACGAGCGCGTGCTCCCCGAGCGCGTGCAAGCGCCGTTGAAACTGCGGACCGAGCTCGCGCACGTGCTCGTAGAGGTTGCGCTCCTCGTAGATCTCGAGCGTGCGCAGCGCCACTGCCGCGCTCACCGGATGGCCGGAGTACGTGAAGCCGTGGCCGAACAAGCCCGCCTGCCCGCTCGCCTCCACCATCGGCTCGTAGACGAACTCCGGCACGAGCACGGCGCTGATCGGCAGATACGCCGACGACAATGCCTTCGCCGCGCTCAACGTGCTCGGCTTCATACCGAACGCTTGCGCGCCCCAGAGCTCGCCCGTGCGGCCAAACCCCGTGATCACCTCGTCGTCGACGAGCAGGATGTCGTACTTCGCGAGCACGGCCTGGATCTTCTCGAAGTACGTCTTCGGCGGCAGCAGCACGCCGCCCACCCCCATCAGCGGCTCGGCGAAGAACGCGGCGATCGTGTCCGGATCCTCCCGCAGGATCAGCTGCTCGAGGTTGTTGGCGAGCCGCGTGGCGTAGTCCTCTTGCGACTCGCCGGCGTGCGCGCCGCGGTAGTAGTACGGCGCGTCGGTATGGAGGATGCCGGGCAAAGGCGCGTCGAAATTCTTGTGGAACGGCGTGAGGCCCGTGAGCCCCGCGGCCGCGACGGTGGTGCCGTGATACGCCCGCTGCCGCGCGATGAGCTTCTTCTTCGCCGGCCGGCCGACCGCATTGTTGTAGTACCACGCGAGCTTCACCTGGGTGTCGTTCGCGTCGGACCCGGAGTTGCCGAAGAACACGCGCGACGCCGCGAACGGCGCCATGCGCACGAGCTTGTCCGCGAGCCGCACGGCGGGCTCGTGGCTCTTGCCGGCGAAGAGGTGCGTGAACGACAACGTCTTCAGCTGCTCCTGCGCGACGGCCGCGAGCTCCTCGTCGCCATAGCCGAGCGTCGTGCACCAGAGGCCCGCGATGCCCTCGATGTACTGCTTACCGTGCGTGTCCCAGACGTGGATGCCCTTGCCGCGCGCGAGCACGAGCGGCCCGCTCTCGCGCAGCGCCGCGAGATTCGTGTTCGGGTGAAACAGACGCGCGAGATCGAGCGTGCTCAGCTCCGCTGCGCTCGGTGCCTTGGCGCGTGTCCCCATCGTCATCCCCTCAGAACACGCGGCCGAGAAACACGTAGAACGCATGGTCGCCTTGGTCGGTGCTGCCCCAGCCCACGTACACGGGGCCGACGGGAGTGCTCACGCCCGCCCACAGCGAGCCGCCGAAAATGCTGTTGGTCCCCGTCACGTCGCTGCGCGACTGAAACACGTTGCCGAGCTCCATGGTCACGCCCGCGAAGGCGGGGAACAACGCGAGATCGCCGATGCGCCGGTAATACGCCGCACCCACTCGCATCGCGTACGGACCGGTGAGCTGATTGCGATTCAACCCCGAGATGTCGAAGAACCCGCCCATCCGGAACAGCCGGTCGAGAGGCGCCACGCCGCTGATCGTGGCGTCGTAGCGCAGCGTGGTCAACACGGTGTGCCGGCCCCAGGTCTTCGCGTGCGCGCCTTCGATCAGCAGCTGGTCGAAGTCGGCGTCGGCGCCCAACGCGCCCTCGCGGGAGCCGCGGATCTCGGTCGACAGCAAGGTGCCCGAGCGCGGAAACGACACGTCGTCCATCGTGTCGATCGCGAACTTGCCGAAGAACTCGCCGCGCTGGAACGAATCCTCCGGCAGCTTCGTAGGATCGCCCACGCGCAGCTCGGTGTGGCCCTTGCCGTAGCGTATGCCGAAGCGGTATTCGGCCCAGCTCGGCAGCTCGCGCCCCACCGCGAAATCCACTTCGCCGGACCGGACGTTCGCCTCCGTGACCCGGCGGTCGTTCTCGTAGACGTTGAAGATCACCGACTCGAGGTCGAGCGACGGCGCGAAGAAGTAGAGGCCCTTCGAGCCGAACGGCTGATAGCGATCGAGCGTGAGCTTCGGCTCGTCGCCGATCACCGCGGTGGCGCGCCACTCGCCGCCGAGCTCGTTCACGGCGGTGCGCAGATAGCTCACGGCGAGCCCGAACAGGGCGTCCTGGTCGCCCGCGGAGCTGTACTCCATGCCGAGCTGGAGGTAGTTCGGTCCCCACGAGCGCGGATCGAGCTCCACCTCGAGACCGGTGTCGTCGCCTTCGGTGACGAGACCGTAGCGCACGTTCTGGTAGTACTCGAGGCCGTAGACGCGGTTCATCGCGCGCTCGACCTTGTCGACGTCGAGCGGCGCGCCGATCTCGATGTCGCCGAGCCGCGTCTCGATCACGCTGTCGGCGATCATCGACTTGTTGTCGAGCTTGATGAAGTCGATCTTGGGCAGCGCCTCCATGCGCGGGTCGTTCAAGCCCGCGACGTACGCGTCGTAAGCCTCGGGCGTGAGGGCGAGCTTCTCGAATTCGGCCCGGCGCGCCATCACGGCGTCGTAACCGGCCTGGATCGTGTCCTTCATCTTCGCGAAGTTCGTCGACGAGAGATCCTGCGCGAACTGCGGCTCCACCAGGATGTCGTTCGGCCCGAGCTTGCGCTTCTGGTCCTCGGTGCCGTTGCGCGTGAGCAGATTCGTGAGCTGCGTCGTGACGTCGAGCACCGACACGAGCGTCTCGCGCGTGAGCAGCGGTGTGGAGATGTCAACCGCGATCACGATGTCGGCGCCCATCGACTGCACGACTTCCACCGGCATGTTCATCGAGATGCCGCCGTCGACGAGGAGCCGCCCGTCGATCTCGATCGGCGCGAGCGCCGCGGGAATCGACATGCTCGCGCGCAGCGCGTGCGCGAGGCTGCCGGAGCGCAGCACCACGTGGTCGCCCGTGGCGAGGTCGGTGGCCACGGCGCGAAACGGCAGCGCGAGATGGTCGAAGTCGTCCACGCGCGAGGCGCGCAGCGTCTCGCGCGACAAGATCGTGTCGAAGACCTGACCCTGCACGAACCCGATCGGCAGCTGGAACTGACCGTGGTTCAGGCCCGGCTTCTGGTCGACGAGGAACAGGTCGTCGTCGCGCTTGCGGTGGAACGACTTGAGCCGGCGCGGCGTCACGTTCAGGAACGCGGCCTCCCACTCGAGGCCGTCGACGAGGTTCGTCATGTCGTCGACCGTCATGCCCGACACGTAGAAGCCGCCGACCACGGCGCCGATGCTCGTGCCCGCGATCTCGTCGATCGGCACGCGCAGCTCCTGGAGCGCCTTGATCACGCCGATGTGCGCGCCGCCGCGCGCGCCGCCGCCCGACAGCACGAGGCCGATCGACGGCCGGCCCTCCGCCACGTGCGGCGGCGGCACGTCCGGGGGCGGCGAGCCAGGCTTCTCGGCGTCGACTGGCTGGGCGCCGGCTGCCGTCGCCAGCAGCGCGCCGGTGCAAAGGGATACTCCGAGGGCGATCAGACGGCTCGGCATCATCGACTTCCCAGGAGGTCAGTACGTGAGATCGCCGCATGATGCCAGACCGCCACGGCGTCATTGGAGCGGCAGGCTGCTCCATAACGACAGGTGCCTGCCCCCGCCGGTGTCTGACACCAGCGGTGTCTGACACCAACGGTGTCTGACACCAACGGGGTCTGACACCAACGGCGGTGGCGCCCGCGGCGTTTGACGGAAACGAACGAACGTTCGTAAACTCGACCGATGTCGAAGGGCCAAGAGACTCGCGCCTCCATACTGCGGCACGCGGCGACCGTCGCGAGCGTGCACGGCCTCGAGGCGCTCAGCATCGGCCGGCTTGCGGAGCTCGCGGGGTTGTCGAAGAGCGGCCTGTTCGGCCACTTCGGCTCGAAGGAGGCGCTCCAGCAGGCGGTGCTCGAGTCGGTCGTCGACGACTTCCGCGCGGCCGTCGTCGTGCCCGCGCTGCGCGAGACGCGCGGCAGCGCGCGGCTCGAACGGCTGTTCGAGGGCTGGCTCGCGTGGGCGCTGGCCGACCGCGCCGGCGGCTGTCCGTTGCTCGG
>DASUFK010000151.1:0-9859 GCA_036274615.1 Gammaproteobacteria bacterium
TCGCGGCACAGGGATGTGCCGCGAGGAGCCCCAGGGAGGTCTTCCGGCGTGTCTCGGTGAGACCGTTCGAGGTGCGGCCGCTGCAACCTCATAGCCAAATGGCCAAAGGGAGACACGACCGCTGCGCGATTTTAACTGAGCTACACTGCACGAGCCGATGATCAGTGTGTTGCCGACCGTTGCCGATGTCGCGGACGCCTACGTCCGCTTGCGAGACTGGGTCGTCGAGACGCCCGTGCTCGAGTCCGAGGTGCTCAACGAGCGCGTCGGAGCCCGGGTCCTCTGCAAGGCGGAGTGCCTACAGCATTCGGGCGCCTTCAAGATTCGCGGCGCGCTCAATCGAGTGCTCCAGCTGAGCCACGCCGAGCGCAGCGCCGGGCTCGTCGCGTTCTCGTCGGGCAATCACGCGCAGGCCGTCGCGCTCGCGGCCAAGTGGCTCGGCGCGCCCGCCACGATCGTGATGCCCGCCGACGCCCCCCGGATCAAGCAGGAACAGACGCGCGCGCACGGCGCCGAGATCGTACTCTACGACCGGCTACGCGAAAACCGCGAGCAGATCGCGGCGCGCCGCGCCGCGGAGCGCGGCGCGGCGCTGGTGCCGCCGTTCGATCATCCGCACGTCATCGCCGGTCAGGGCACTGCCGCGCTGGAGCTTGCGCGCACGGCGCGCGCACGGCGCGTGGAGCTCGACGCGCTGTATGTGCCGTGCAGCGGCGGCGGCCTCGCGGCCGGCTCCGCGCTCGCGATCAAGTCCGTGTTCCCGGAGTGCGCCGTTTATGCCGTCGAGCCCGAGGGCTATACGGATCACGCGCTGTCGCTCGAGACCGGCGAGCGCCAACGGCTCGATTCGGCCGCGCCCACGCTGTGCGACGCGCTGCGCGCGCCGATGCCGGGTGCTATCACGTTTGCGATCAATCGGCGGGAGCTCGCCGGCGCGGTCAGCGTCGACGACGCCGCGGTGCGCGACGCCATGGCGCTCGCGGTGCGTCACTTGAAGCTCGTGCTCGAGCCGTCGGGTGCGGCGGCGCTGGCCGCGGTGCTTCGGCAAGCGCCGCTCGAGCGCAAGTGCGTGGGCGTGGTGCTGTCGGGCGGTAACGTGGACCCGGAAACGCTGGCCGACGCATTGGGCCAACGGTTGGACGCCTGAGCGTCGCGAATCGGTCGCGCTTGAACTTCCCGTGCAGAGCCCGTGAAATGGCCCATAATGCCGCATCGTTGAGGTTACTGGCGCACGGCGTCGGGTGAGTCCCAGGTATGCAGTTGCGGCAGATCGCTCGGTTGGATGACTGGTACCGGTTCGAGTCCGGCACATTGTTCATCACCGGTCTGCAGGCGCTGGTGCGGCTACTTTTGGCGCAGAGCTATCGCGACCGGCTCGCGGGGCTTCACACGGCAGGATTCGTCTCGGGGTATCGCGGCTCGCCGCTCGGCGGCTTCGACCGGGAGCTGTGGCGCGCGCAGAAGCACCTCGATACCGCCGAGATCAAGTTCCAGCCGGGCTTGAACGAGGATCTCGCCGCGACCTCGATCTGGGGCACGCAGCAGACCGCGCTGTTCCCCGGCGCGAAGTACGACGGCGTGTTCTCTTTGTGGTACGGCAAGGGGCCCGGCGTCGACCGCTCGGGCGACGCGCTCAAGCATGGCAACGCCGCGGGCACCTCCGCGCGCGGCGGCGTGCTCGTGGTCGCGGGCGACGACCACACCTGCAAATCTTCGTCGCTGCCGCACCAGAGCGAGTACGCGTTCGTCGACGCGATGATTCCGGTGCTGAACCCGGCGGACGTGAACGAGATCGTGGAGCTCGGATTGTTCGGCTTCGCGATGTCGCGGTTCAGCGGTTGCTGGATCGCGCTCAAGATCACGCAAGAGACCGCCGACGCCACTCAGACGATCTCGTTGAAGCCGCAGGACCTGAAGATCGTGACGCCGCCGTTCGCGTTGCCGCCGGGCGGTTTGAACATTCGCTGGCCCGATCCGCCGAACGACCAGGAGTATCGCCTCCAGCGCTACAAGCTTGCGGCGGCGCTCGCGTTCGCCGACGCGAACAAACTCAACCGCGTCGTGGTCGACAGTCACAATCCTCGCTTCGGCATCGTGACGACAGGCAAGGCGCATCTCGACGTGCTCCAGGCGCTCGACGACTTGGGCATCGATCGAGCCCGCGCGGGGGCCATCGGGATCAAGCTCTTCAAGGTGGGCATGAACTGGCCGCTCGAGCCCGAAGCGATCCGCCGCTTCGCGGAGGGGCTCGAGGAGATCGTCGTCGTCGAGGAGAAGCGCGGCGTCGTCGAGAAGCAGCTCAAGGAGCAGCTCTACAACTGGAACGCGAAGCTCCGGCCGCTGATCATCGGCAAACAAGACGAGCACGGCGACTGGCTGCTGCCGTCGAACGGCGAGCTCACGCCGGCCTTGATCGCGCGCGTGCTCGCGAAGCGGCTCAAGCGGTTCTATCAGAGCTCCGACATCGACGAGCGCGTGCGTTTCCTGGAGCACCAGGAGCAGCATCTCGACGTGCTCGCCACCGACGTGCAGCGCAACCCGCACTTCTGCTCGGGATGCCCGCACAACACGTCCACGCGTGTTCCCGAAGGCAGCCGCGCCGTCGGCGGAATCGGCTGTCACTACATGGCCGCGTGGATGGATCGCGATACGGTCACCTACACGCAGATGGGCGGCGAGGGCGCTACCTGGATCGGCCAGGCGCCGTTCACGTCGACCAAGCACGTGTTCCAGAACTTGGGCGACGGCACCTACGCGCACTCGGGCATTCTCGCGATTCGCGCGGCGGTCGCGGCCGGCGTGAGCATGACCTACAAGATCCTGTTCAACGACGCGGTGGCCATGACGGGCGGACAGCCGGTGGAGGGACACCTCACGGTGGCCGGCGTGGCGCAGCAGCTCGTGGGCGAAGGCGTGAAGCCGATCATCGTGGTCACGGATCAACCCGAGAAGTATCAGGGCCGCTCGGGTTTGCCGCCGACGGTCACGGTGCACCACCGGCGGATGCTCGACGCGCTGCAGCGCGACCTCCGCGAGGTGGGCGGCGTGTCGGCGCTGATCTACGACCAGACGTGTGCGGCAGAGCTGCACCGCAAGCGCAAGCGCGGCGAGATTCAGGCTCCCGACAGGCGCGTAGTCATCAACGAGCTCGTCTGCGAGGGCTGCGGCGACTGCAGCGTGCAGTCGAACTGCCTCTCGGTGATGGCGCTCGATACCGAGTTCGGCCGCAAGCGGCGGATCAACCAGTCGTCGTGCAATCAGGACTTCAGCTGCCTCGAAGGTTTCTGCCCGAGCTTCGTCACGCTCGAGGGGGCAAAGCGCAATCCGCCGCGCCCGCTTGCGTCCGAGGCGCTGCCGAAGCTGCCCGAGCCGCGGCACGTCGAGGGCAACGGCGTGCACAACATTTTGATCGCGGGCGTCGGCGGCACGGGCGTCGTCACCGCGAGCGGGCTGCTCGGCCTCGCCGCGCATCTCGAGGGCAAACACGTACGGCAGCTGGACCAGACCGGTCTCGCGCAGAAGTACGGCGCCGTGCTGTCGCACGTGCGGATCGCCGCCGACCCGGAGCGCCTCCACGGCATGCGGATTCCCGCGGGACAAGTCGATCTCCTGCTCGGCGCGGACCTGATCGTGGCCGCCGCCAAGGAGCCGCTGTCCATGCTGTCGCACGAGCGCTCCGCCGTGATCGTCAACACCCACGACGAGCTGCCGCCGAGCTTCATCCACGATCGCGACTTCGTGTTCCCGGGCCAGGCGCTGTTGCACGCGCTGCGTACCGCGAGCCGTGCCGACGCGGTGGCGACGCTCGATGCCACGCGGCTGGCCTCGGCGCTGCTCGGCGACAGCATCGGCGCCAACGTGCTGATGCTCGGCTTCGCGTTCCAGCGGGGCCTCCTGCCCGTGTCGGGAGCGGCGCTCTATCGCGCGCTCGAGCTCTACGGCCGCAACGTCGAGGAAAACAAGCTGGCGTTCGACTGGGGCCGATTCGCGGCGGAGAGCCCCGAGCAAGTGGAGAGGCTTGCGAGCGGCCGCGAAGGCGCCGACGACCGCTCCACCTCGCTGCCCGACGCAATCGCGCGGCGCGAGGAGTTTCTCGCCGCCTACCAGAATCGCGCGTACGCGCGGCGTTATCGCGCGCTCGTGGATCGGGTCGCCGCCGCCGAGCAGCGCGTGCGGCCGGGCAGCCGGGCGTTGCAGGACGCCGTGGCCCGCAACCATTTCCAGCTGCTCGCGTACAAGGACGAGTACGAGGTGGCGCGCCTGCACACCGACACCGGCTTCCTCGAGAGCGTGCGCCGCAATTTCGGCGCCGCGGCCCGGCCCACGTTCCACTTCTCGCCGCCGCTCCTGGCCGGCACCGATCCGGCCACGGGACGCCCCAAGAAGTACGAGCTCGGCCCTTGGATAGTGCCGCTGCTGCGGCTGCTAGCGAAGCTGCGTTGGCTCCGCGGCACCACGCTTGATCCGTTCGGTTACAGCGCCGACCGCCGGCTCGAACGCGCGCTCCTGTCCGACTACGAGCGCGTGATCGAGCGCCTCGCCGCCGAGGTCGACGACGCCCGCTTCGAGATCGCGATCGAGATCGCGCGTTTGCCGAGCCAGGTAAGGGGTTACGGTCCGATCAAGCGTCAGGCTGCCGAGCGCGCGGCCGCGGTGCAGAAGCGCCTGCTGGAGCAGTGGTCCGCGCCCGTGCAGCGCGAGCGCGCCGTCGAGACACAGGAACGCGAGGCGGCAGCCTGATCCGGTGCGGCGCCCCGTGCAGCGGCAGGGTCAGCGGCGGCGGCGGCCCGTCTCCGCCGCGGTCGCGCAGCGAATGCAGCGATCGGCGAAAGGGTAGGCCTCGAGACGCGCCATCGGAATCGTCTCGCCGCAGTCCACACAGACGCCGTACGTTTCGTTCTTGATCTGCTCGAGCGCCTTCGCGATGCGGCTGATCTCGCTGCGCGCCTCGTTGCCGAGGGCGTCGACTACCTCCGCGTTCTCGAGCTCCTGCGCTTGCTCCTGGGAGTCCGCGCTGTGGCCGGCCGTGAGGTTGTCCTTGAGGCGCGCGAGGCGATGCACGAGCTCGGCCTGCTTGGCGAGCAGTTGCTCTTGAATTCGTACGTACTGGCTCATCTTGAGTGTTGCCCTCGTGCTCGAATCGCCGGTTTGACCGTCGCCGTCGGCAGCGTTCTTCTGATCGATGAGGGCCGGTTTCCGCACCGTCGCCCGAAAGATCGACGACTTGCAGCTACTGTGCGGAGCCGTCTAGCATCGACGGCGAACGGTAGAAATCGCTCTTCCCGCCCAGCATAGCTCGTCTTCGTTCGCCGCCCAACAGTCTCATCGGTCATTTGCCGCAGAAACCACGCGATGAACGCAACTCACGGCCAGACAAGCGGTGCTTGCGCGGATGGTCCCGCGGGCGAGCCGGTTAGAGCGGCCAGCTACCTCAGGCGGGCGCGGCGCTGATGCGAATTCTCGCCGGCACGAGCGGCTTCTCCTACAAGGAATGGGTGGGCCCGTTCTATCCCGAAAAATTGCCCGCCAAGGCGATGCTCGAGCACTACGCCACGCGGCTGCCGACCGTGGAAATCAACAATACGTTCTATCGGATGCCGAATTCCGCGACCATCGGGGGCTGGCGCTCGCAGGTGCCGGAATCGTTCCGGTTCGCGATGAAGGCGCCTCGCCGCATCACCCACATCAAACGGCTCAAGGACTGCGCGGAGGACGTCGCGTATTTTCTCGAGACGCTGCGCGCGCTCGAGCCGTGCTTGGGGTCCGTGCTGTTTCAGCTGCCGCCGCACTTCAAGTGCGATCTCGCGCGCCTCACGGCGTTCATCGCGGCGCTGCCGGACGGCTGCCGAGCCGCGTTCGAGTTTCGCAACGACTCGTGGTTCGAGCCCGGCGTTTACGCGGCGCTTGCGGCACGCAACCTCGCGCTCGTGCAGAGCGAGGAGGACGACACGCCGACAGGCCGCGAGCTGCCGTGGACCGCCAACTGGGCCTACTTGCGGCTGCGCAAGACGGCCTACGCGCCGCGCGAGCTCGACGCGTGGCTCGAGCGGCTGCGCGCGGCAAGGCTCGAGGAAGCGCAGGTGTTCTTCAAGCACGAGGACCAGGCAACGGGCCCCAAGCTGGCGGCCGAGTTCCTCGCGATGGCGGCGCGCTGAGCGGGCTTTGCGTCACTCGGGGCTATTCGTCGCGGGTCAGCGCCCGAAACCGAGAGAAGTGCCTCAGCGCGGCTTGCTGATCGCCCACCTGCTGGTAGAGCCGCGCGAGATTGAAGTGCACGTCGGCGACTCGGGGGTCGAGCCGGGCGGCCTCGCGGTACTCCTCGATCGCCTCGGCCGTTGCGCCGCGGTCCTCGAGCACTACGCCCAAGTTGAAGCGCGCCGTCGGATGGTCGGGCTCGAGCTTGAGCGCCTCGCGGTAGAGACTCTCGGCTTCGGCGAGCGCGCGCGCGACGTGCCGCAGCCTTCCCAAGTTGATGCGTGCGGCGACGTGGCTCGGCTCGGCCGCCAGCACGCTGCGATAAGCCGACTCCGCATCCGCGTTCGCGCCGATCTGTTCGCTCTCGAGCGCGGCTTGGAACAGATCCTCGGCGTTTCGCGCGCGCGCGAGCGATCGCTGCACGGACTCCCGAGCGAGCGGCGCCACCTTCTCGCCGAGCTCGCGGATCGAGAAGTCGAGCACCGTCTGGCCGGACTCGGGCTCCCAGCTGCTGTTGCTGTCGCGAACGATCACGCGGTCGCCGTCGATCTGCACGCGCACGGCCGACAGCGGCCGATCGGCGGGTAGCTGCGCGGAGAGCGCCTTCAGCGAGCGCAGGATGCGCCGCGACGGCACGTTGGCGTCGGCGAGCCCCTTGGCGGTGCGCAGCAGCACGAGGTCCTGGAACGAGAATGCGTTCTTGCCGCGCGCCTGCTGCGGCGTGACGACGCCCGCTCGAACGAGCGCGCGCACGCGTTGTATGGACACACCGAGAAGCTCGGCAACCTCGCGCGTGGAATACGCCTTCATGGCGTGCACGGATTACTTGGCGGCGGCGCGCTTCTTGGCGGCAGGCCGCTCGGTTTTGTCGGACGAGGCCTTGGCCTTGGCGGCCTTCTTGTCCGCCGACTGTGCCGGTTTGCGCGAGCTGCCGGCGGCGAGGCTCGCTTTGAGGGCTTCCATGATGTCGACGATCTTGTGCTCCGGCTCGGCCGCCGGCGCCACCGTGATGTCCTCGCCCTCGACCTTCTTCTGGATCAGCGCGAGCATCCGCTCACGCACCTCGTCGGTGTAGCTCTCCGGCTTGAACTCGTCGCTCGCCGCTTGCTCGATGAGCTGCACCGCGAGCTTGAGCTCGGCCGGCTTCACGTCGGCTTCCTCGATCTGCACCTCGGAGAACGCGCGGAGCTCGGCGGGGTAGTGCAGTTGCTCGAGCACGAGGCCGTTGCTCATCGGCCGCACCATGACGAGATACTGCTTGCCGCGCGCAGCGTACTTGCCGATGCCCACGCGGCCGGTTTCCGCGAGCGCCATCGACAGCAGCTTGTAGGCGCGTGCGCCGCCCTTGTCGGTGCCGAGGAAGTAGACCTTCTCGAGATAGCGCCGCTCGATCTGCTCGGCCTTCACGAACTCGACGATGTCGACGGTGTGGGTGGCGGTGGCCTCGAGAGCCTTGAGCTCCTCGGGCTCGAACAGCACGTACTGTCCCTTGGAGAATTCGTAGCCCTTCACGATGTCCTCGCGCGGCACGACCTCGCCGCTGCGGCTCGACACCAGTTGCTGCTTGACGCGCGCGCCGTCCTTCTTGTTGATTTGGTTGAACGACAGCGCGCTCTGGCTTTCCGCCGCGGAATAGAGCTTTACCGGGATGGATACCAGGCCGAAGGAGATCGTGGCGGCGGACAGGGCTCGCGCGGGCATTGGCGGATCATATATTCTCGATCGGGTCGTGGCAACGAAAAATACCGGGAAGTTAGAGACTTATCGCGCAAAGCGAAAGGCGGATCAAACACCTGAGCCGTTCCGCCCGGCGCGCTTCGAGGGCCAGCGGTTCGTGGTCCAGCAGCACGCGGCGCGGCGCAACCACTACGACTTCAGGCTCGAAATGGACGGCGTCCTCAAGTCCTGGGCCGTGCCGAAGGGCCCGTCGCCGAATCCGGCCGACAAGCGGCTCGCCGTGCACGTCGAGGATCACCCGGTCGACTACGTCAACTTCGAGGGGAAGATCCCGACCGGCAACTACGGCGCGGGCGCCGTCATCGTCTGGGACCGCGGCCGCTTCGTCGCGCTCAACGACTGCCTCGAGGGGCTCACCACCGGCAAGCTGCTGTTCGAGCTGCGCGGCTACAAGCTCCGCGGCAAGTGGACGCTGGTCAAAACCAAGCGCGGCAAGAACGAGTGGCTGCTGATCAAGGAGCGCGACGGCTACGCCAACGAGCAAAGCACCGAGGACTATCCGCAGGACTCGGTGCTTTCCGGCTTCACCGTCGAGCAACTGGGTGCGGGCCTCGACCGCGCGGCCGAGCTTGCGGCGCGCGCGGAGAAGCTCGGCGCGAAACGCCGCGACGTGCGCGCCAAAGACTTGAAGCACATGCTCGCGACGCCGGGTCAAGCGTTCACGGATCCGAAGTGGGTGTTCGAGCTCAAGTACGACGGCTATCGGCTGTTTGCCGAGAAGCGCGACGGCGTCGTCACGATCTGGTCGCGCGCCGGCCTCGACTTCACGGTCACGTTCCCCGACGTCGCCGAGATCGCCGCTGCATTGCCGTTCAAGAGCTTCATCATCGACGCCGAGGTCGTCATCAACGACGCGCGCGGGCTGCCGAGCTTCGGGTTGCTGCAGAAGCGCGGCCGCATTACACGTCGTATCGAAGCGGAGCGCGCCGCGCTCGAGCTGCCCGCGATCGTCTACGCGTTCGACCTGCCGACGCTCGAGGGCTATGACCTGCGAACGCTGCCGCTGACGGATCGCAAGTCGCTGCTGCACGCGATGTTGCCGACGGTCGGGCCGCTGCGTTACTCCGAGCACTTCGAGGCGCAGGGCGAGGCGCTGTTCGAGCACGCAGAGCGCTTGGGGCTCGAAGGCGTCGTCGGCAAGCGCGCGGCGTCGCCGTACGTGAGCAAGCGCTCGGCCGACTGGGTTAAGGTCAACGCCGCGAAGTCCGACGACTTCGTGGTCGTGGGCTACGTGCGCGAGAAAAAAGCCGGCACGGGTCTCGGTGCCTTGCTGCTCGGGCAGTACCGCGACGGCGTGCTGGCGTATGCGGGGCGCGCGGGCAGCGGTTTCTCGAGCCGCGATCTCAAGGAGATCGGCGCTCGGCTCGACGCATTGCCGCCGGCCGATCCGCCGGCGGGCGCGCCCGAGGAACGGGGCGCCGTGTGGCTCTCGGGCGGACCCGTCGCGCAGGTGAAGTTCAAGCAACGCACCACGGACGGTCTGCTGCGCCAGCCGGTGTTCATGCGGATGCGGGACGACAAGCGGCCGGAGGAGTGCGTCGCACCGGGCGCGGCGGAACCGGTTGCCGCGGAGCCCGAAGCGAGCGCCGCCGTCGTCGAGGACTCGCAGCGTCCGACCGTGGACCTCACCAACGTCGACAAGGTGTTCTGGCCGGCCGATGGCTACACGAAGGGCGATCTGATCGCGTACTACGAGGGCATCGCCGAGTGGCTTCTGCCGTATCTCAAGGATCGGCCGCTGGTGCTCACGCGTTATCCCGACGGCATCGAGGGCAAGTCGTTTTTCCAGAAGGACGCGCCGGTGTACGCGCCGAGCTGGCTCAGGCTCGAGACGATGTGGAGCGAGCACGCGGAGCGCGAGATCCGCTACTTCGTGGCCGACGACCTCGAGTCGCTGATCTACATCGCGAACATGGGCACGATCCCG